>NZ_KI911559.1:2865692-3166592 GCF_000515255.1 Rhodovibrio salinarum DSM 9154
CCGCGCGGACTTCCTTGAGCAGCTGCAGGCCACTCATCGGCTCCATGTTCCAGTCGGAAATGACCAGGCCATACTTCTTGTCGCGCAGCTTCTGCAACGCGCTGGAGCCGTCGGTCGCCTCGTCCACATTGTTGAAGCCCAACTGCTTCAACAGATTGCGGATGATCCGAAGCATCGTCTTGTAGTCGTCGACGATGAGGATCGGCATGTTCATATCCACGCTCGACATGATGTCTTAAAACCCCTTACTCACAGGACAACGCGCGAAGGGCGCCAGTTTCAGCGACTTACGGTAAGCAAGCGCTCTTAAATCAAGGTAAACGCCGCGCAAATTCGGCTTTAACGACGCCGATCCGTCCGCGGGCTATTCGCGCGGCAACGGCAGATCCTCGCGCTCGGCAAGCTCCAGAGTCAGCTCCTGGGCCTTGTCAGGACGCATTTCGGCCAGGATCGGCGCGGTCTTGCGCTCGTTCATGCGCTCGACGACCTTGAGCAGGACATCCTTGTCCAGATTCTCGAAGATCCGCGCGGCATCGTCCGGTTTCATCTTCTCGTAGATGTTCACCAGTCGGGTAAGCTGCTTGGTTTCCTGTTCGTCGTACTTAACCAGCAGCGCCTCGATCTCCTTGCGCAGACGCTCCATCTCGGAGACCTTCTCGTTCAGGCGCTTCTCGGCGGCCTGCACGAGACGTTCGCGGCGTTCCAGCGTCTCGGCGCGCTGATCCAGCTTCTCCCGACGCTTGGCCAACTGCTGCAGCAGCTCGATTTCCGCTTCCGTCATGTCCAGCGGGTCTGCGGAAGACAGGAGATCGCGCGGCTTGTCCGCCTCCGGCGTCTCCGTTGCATCGTTTGCGGCACTCCCGGCGGCCGGTTCATCGGACGGCGTCGGGGTCTCCTGTCCGGCCTGTGCGTCCCCCTCCGGCGTTGCCTGCGCGACCTGCAGGCCGGCGAACGGATCGCCCACGAAGTCGGCGCCGGTCGCAGCATCGGAATCGGCGGCGGCGATGCCGCCGAAGCCTTGCCAGATTTCCCCGACCCGCATGCCCAATGTGAGCGTGGCGACCAGGATCAGCACGGGCAGAATACGCGGACGCATGACAACTTCTCTCTATCGACGATCGTTCTCGGAGACGCAGGCCGGCGGGCTGTTCAGCGCACGCCGCGCAGCGCCTTCAACAGCTTCGCATTCTGCGGTGTGCTGCGCGCCGCGCCGCGCGGCGCGGCGCGCAGCGTCGTATCGGTCCCGGCCGTATCCGGCTTGCCGCCCTCGTTCGCGGCGCTGGATCCAACGGCCGGTGCGGAAGACAAGGTCGTGCCAGTGCCGTTCGCCTTCGTCGCAGCCCCCTTCGCCGCGGCGGTGCTTCGCTGGGCAGCCTCATGCAAACCCATCGGCTCGACCCCGCGCGGATCGGCGGTCACCTTGCGGGCGGCACCGATCTGTCGCTCCATCCGGTCGGCAAGACTGTTTCCCTTGTCGACCAGGAAACCGAGGTCGTCGTTGAGGGCCTTAGCATCGTTCAGCTTTTGGCTGAGCTCCTCGCCCTTCTCATGGGCGGCGGCCTTGAGTTCGGCCAAACCGTGCTCTGCGCGCTCGGTGGTCTGGACGAGACGGTTAACCATCGCCTCCATCTCGGCCTTGTTGTTGCGCAGTTCGCCCAGCTTGCGGTTCAGCATGACCGCGTAGAAGATCGTTGCAGCCAGCAGCCCGGCGACCAGCACGTCCAACAGAATACTTACCCCAGCCATCAGACGTCTCCTTCCCGCGCGGCCTTGTTCTCGATCCGGACCGCGATATGTCCATTCTTGCGCCCCATCGGCCCGGCAAACATCGGGACATCGCCGCAGCGCAGGCGCACCTTGGATTCCGGCGTCACCTGCAGCGGCAGAAAGTCCCCGACCTTCCATTTCATGACGTCGCCCAGCGGCAGTTCAAACTCGTCCAGCACCGCACTCAGCCCGACATCGGTCTGCCAAAGCTCGGCCGACAAGTGGCTTTCCCAGATGCTGTCCCGGCCGAACTTTTCGCCCATGAACATCTGCAGCAGCATCTCGCGCACCGGCTCGAGGGTGGCGTAGGGCAGCAGCAGTTCCATGCGCCCGCCACGGTCTTCCATGTCGATGCGCAAGCGCACGACAATGGCAGCATTGGCGTGTCGGGCGATGGTGGCGAAGCGCGGGTTGGTCTCAAGCCGTTCGAAACGGAAGGTCACGGGCGACAGCGGATCGAACGCCGCCGACAGGTCGCCCATGACGACGTGCACCATCCGCTCGATCAGGTTGCGCTCGATCGTGGTGTACGGGCGGCCCTCGATGCGCATCGCGGCCGTCCCGCGCCGTCCCCCCAGGAGCACGTCGACGATTGAGTAGATCAACGTGCTATCGACCGTCATCAGGCCGTAGTTGTCCCACTCCTCGGCCTTGAAGACGGTCAGCATGGCCGGCAGCGGGATCGAGTTCAGGTAGTCGCCGAAGCGGATCGAGGTGATGTTGTCGAGGCTGACCTCGACGTTATCGCTGGTGAAGTTACGCAGGCTGGTCGACATCATCCGGACAAGCCGGTCGAATACGACCTCCAGCATCGGCAGGCGCTCGTAGGACACGAGCGCGGAATTGACGATCGCCTGGATGCCCGACTGCTGACCGTCACCGTCGCCGTCATCATCGAGGCCCAGCAGGCTGTCGATCTCGTCCTGATCGAGAACGCGCGTGGAGGAATCGCCGTCTTCGTCGTCACCTTCGGCCATCGCCTCCCATTCCGCCATCATGGCGTCCTGGTCGATCCCGTCGTCGGTGTCGAGGTCGTTCTGGCTGTCGTTCTGCGGATCGCCGTCGGCCATGGTCTCTCTGCGTCCAGGTTTGTCGTTCGGGACTGGGGTCAGATGGAATTACCGGGAAACGAACCGGCTGGCGCTACTGGACCAGCATCTCCTTGAACAGGACGTCCTTAACCTCGACGCCCTCGACGGCTGCGTTGACGCGCAGCAACAATTCCTCGCGCAGGCGCTGCAGCCCGGCGGAGCCCTGCAGGTCCTCCACCCGCAGTTCGCGCAGATAAACCTGGAAGTTGTCGACGACGCGCGGCATGTACTTCTCGAGCTTCTCCTTCCCTGCCTCGCCGGCGATCTCAAGGCTGACCGAGAGTTTCAGGAAGTTACTGCTCCGCCCGCTGGAGTTCAGATTCACGAGAAGGGTTGGCATTTCGTAGAAGACCGTCTTCTCGACCTTCGCGGGCTCGTGCTTTTCCTCTTTGCCACCGCCCAACAGGCTATCCAGCATGCCGGTGAAATACAGGCCGGCCCCCGCGCCGGCGAGCAGCAGCAGCGGCAGCAGCACGAACAGCGTGATCTTCTTGCCGGACATACCGCCGCGCCGTGGACTGGCGTCGAGCTCCACGTCGTCGCCGTAGCCCTCGCCCATCGTCTGATCGGTCATCGAATTCGCCTTTACCGGAAAACCGTTCTTGAAGACCGGGCCCGCTGGACACCCGGCCAATTCGCGGCCGCCCGGCTGCATGCCAGCGCCCCCAGGGCGCGGCGCAGGCGGGCTGCGAACAGGGTGAACGCTAGAGCGTCTGAGTTAAGAACTCGTTGAGCCCGGCAACTGTACCCGCCCTACCCGGCAGGTCTTGCCGGGTTCCAGGCAACCAGTTCGACGATTGCGTGCGGTATTGGAACGGATCGCGCCGTTTTCCGGTTTGGCACGCACTGTGCATAGGCTGCGTTGCGATGCGTTGGCCACGCTCTCGGCCACGCCACCGCGCCCAAAACGACACCTGCCCCGCGAACGAGACGGACAGCCATGGAATCCACGAACTACATCGCCCTTTCGCGTCAGGCCAGCCTGCGCCGCGAACTCGACCTGGTGGCGAACAACATGGCGAACCTGAACACGCCAGCCTATCAGGGCGAGAGCATGATGTTCGTCGAGTACCTGGAGGACACGCAGCGCGGCAAGACCGGCGAAATGAGCTTCGTCCAGGACATCTCGACCGTGCGCGACCTGAAGGAAGGGCCGATGAAGCGGACGGAGAATCCGTTGGACCTGGCGATTTCCGGACGTGGCTATTTCACGATCGAGACCGACGACGGCCCGCGCTACACCCGCAACGGCGCCTTCCAGCTGAACGAGGAAGGCCAGATCGTCAACAAAGCCAACCAGCCGGTGCTGGACGGCAATGGCAACCCCATCGAGGTGCCCGACGACGCGCAGTCGATCGAAATCAGCGAGGACGGCACGATCGCCACCGAGGTCGGCCAGATCGCCCAGCTGGAGCCGGTCACCTTCGAAAACGAACAGCTGCTGATGAAGCGCGCCAACGGCCTCTTCGAGGCGCGTGAGGAACAGGTTGCCGAGCCGGCCGAGGGCGCCCGCATCATGCAGGGCACCCTGGAGAGCTCGAACGTCGAGGGTGTGGTCGAGATGACCCGCCTGATCAACCTGACCCGCAGCTACAGCAGCGCCAACAAGTTCTCCGAGAGCGAGCACGAGCGAATCCTGCGCGCGGTGCGCACGCTGGTCTCCTCGCAATAACCCCGACACGCCAACACTGACCCCGAGATCGCGGGCCTAACCCGCGTCACGCCCTGCCAGACGAGAGGTTGAGACATGCGCTCCCTGAGTATCGCCGCCACCGGAATGCTGGCGCAGCAGATGAACGTCGAGGTCATCTCGAACAACATCGCCAACATGAACACCAGCGGCTACAAGCGCCAGCGCGCTGAGTTCAACGACCTGCTGTACCAGGACATGCGCCGGGTTGGCGCGAACTCCAGCGAGGAGGGCACGATCGTCCCCTCCGGCATTCAGCTGGGCCTGGGCGTGAAGCCGGCGGCGATCTACCGGATCAACGAGCAGGGCTCGATCCAGATGACCGACAACCCGCTGGACATGGCGATGAACGGCAAGGGCATGTTCATGGTCGAAATGCCGAACGGCGAAACCGGCTATACCCGCGCCGGCTCGTTCCAGCTGTCGCCCGACGGCGATCTGGTGACCCCGGACGGCTACCCGGTCCAGCCCGGCATCACCATCCCGGTGGACGCGGTCGGCGTGACCGTCAATGCCAACGGCGAGGTCTGGGTCGACCTCGACGGCCAGGTGGACCCGCAGTTGGTCGGCCAGATCGAGGTCGCCCGCTTCCCGAACGAGGCTGGTCTGCAGGCGCTGGGCGACAACCTGTTCGCCGAGACCCGGGCGAGCGGCCAGGCCACGGTCGGGGTGCCCGGCCAGGCCGGCTTCGGCAGCGTGCTGCAGGGCGCGGTGGAAAGCTCGAACGTCGACATGGTGAAGGAGATCACCAACATGGTCGCCGCCCAACGCGCCTACGAGATGAACAGCAAGGTGATCTCCACCTCCGACGAGATGATGCGCAACGTCAGCCAGATGCGCTGATAACTGCCGCAAGATCCCGTCGTATCGGAGTGTCCGCCATGTTCCGCCTGCCCGTCTTCGCTCTCGCCGCCGCCACCGCGCTGGCCGCCCTGATCGCCGCGCCCGCCGCGCAGGCGGAACGCGACCGTTCCGCCCGGGTCGGACAGCCCGTGTCGCTTAACAGCGAGATCGTGGTCGAAGGCGATACCGTGACGCTGAACCATCTGTTCAGCGGTTTGGGCGCACGTGGGGAGACGCCGATTGCCCGTGCGCCCGAACCGGGCAAGGAAGTGCAGCTGCCGGCCAACTGGCTCGCCCGGGTGGCCCGCGCGTACGAGATCGACTGGCAGCCGGCGTCCAAGCTGCAGCAGGCCAGTCTGCGCCGCGCCGCACAGCGGATCGGCGGCAAAAAGATCCAGGAGGCGATCCACGCCAAGCTGGCCGAACGCGGCATCGACGGCGATGTCGAAGTGCAGCTGGACACGCCGGATACCGCGCTGGTGCTGCCGGTCGATGCGCCGGGAACCGTCAAGATCGCGGGCCTGAACTACGACCGCGACAGCGGCCGTTTCACCGCCAACGTGGTTGCGCCCGATGCGCAGCGTCCGCTCGCCCGCGCCACCGTGTCCGGCAAGGCGCTGGCGATGGTCGAGATCCCGGTGCTGACCCGCCGGATTGGCCGGGACGAAGTGATCGGCCAGCGCGACATCGCCTGGGTCACGCGGCCGGTCGACGCGATCACCGCCAACCACATCCGCGACGCGCGCAAGCTGGTCGGTATGTCCGCCCGCCGCTCGATCCGCCCGGAACGGCCGGTGCGCGAGACCGACGTCACCGCGCCCGTGATCGTACCGCGCAACAGCTTGGTAACCCTCATGCTGCAGACTGAGCAGATGCGCCTGACCGCCCAGGGCCGGGCGCTGCAGGACGGCGCCAAGGGCGAGGTCGTGCGCGTCGTCAACACCAAGTCCAACACCACCGTCTCCGGGGTCGTCGTCGCCGACGGCACGGTCGCGGTGCAAGCGGGCAGCCGCCCGCAATCGCAGGAGTAAGCGCGATGCGCGACCCCCTCTTGTCCACCGCCGCGCGGCTCGGCGCGCTCGCGCTCGCCGGCGGCCTGCTCGCCGCCTGCAACACCGCCGACCGGCTCGCCCAGGTCGGTCAGGAACCACCGCAGTCCGCGGTCGGAAGCCCGGAACGCCTGGCCGGCGAGAGGCCAGTGGTCATGCCCATGCCGAAGCCGCAGGTACAGGAGCCGAACCGCCAGGCGAACTCGCTTTGGACTCCCGGCACGCGGGCCTTCTTCAAGGACCAGCGGGCGAGCGAGATCGGCGATATCCTGACGGTTCGGATCGAGATCGACGACAGCGCCAACCTGTCGAACGAGACGAGCCGCACGCGCAGTGCGAACGAATCTGCCGGATTGCCGGCCTTCCTGGGTTACGAGCAATCGCTCGGTTCGGTGCTGCCGGAAGCAGTTAGCCCGGAAAGCCTCGTCGAGGCGCAGAGCGGCAGCGGCCACACGGGCGTCGGCACGGTCGACCGCAGCGAGGAGATCAACCTGCGGATCGCCTCGCTGATCACCCAGGTCCTGCCGAACGGCAACTTGGTGATCGCGGGCCGGCAAGAAGTGCGCGTGAACTACGAGAACCGCATCCTGCAGGTTGCCGGCGTGATCCGGCCCGAGGACATCGATTCCGACAACAGCGTGTCCTATGAAGACATCGCCGAAGCCCGCATCGCCTACGGCGGCGAAGGCCAGCTCTCCGATGTCCAGCAGCCACGCTACGGCCAACAGGTCTACGACATCCTGTTCCCGTTCTAAGCGCGAACGGTAGCCGGTCGTCAAAAACCTATCCGCTTGGGATTGGGCTCGCCGTCAGAGCCGCTTGAGACCGTCGGCCGCGACTCAGGAAAATCGCGTAACCACCTGTTAATAAAATATTCTACGATTCCAGCACCGGACACCCGGTCTCAAGCCCGTTGCGTGGCGAGGCGCATGACGCCCGACGGTTTCAGCGAACCCGGGCCATGCGCAGAGGCACGATCAAAAAAAGCCCCTGCCCGGCCTCGACAGCCGTTCAGGGGCCCCTCGAAACCGTCGATGCGCCCACCGCTCTAATCGTCGCGCTGGGTCCGTTCCAAGCGCTCGTGACGCTCCTGGGCCTCGATCGACAAGGTTGCGATCGGACGCGCTTCAAGACGGCGGATCGCGATCGGCTCGTCGGTCTCCTCGCAGTAGCCGTAGGTGCCGTCCTCAATCCGCTGCAACGCCTCGTCGATCTTGGAGATCAACTTGCGCTCCCGGTCGCGGGTGCGCAGCTCTAGCGAACGATCAGTTTCAGCGGAAGCACGGTCGGCGATGTCGGGCTCCGACAGACCGCCGTCCTGCAGACTTTCCAGCGTCTCGTGCGACTCCCGCAACAACGAGTCCTTCCAGGCCAGCAGCTTCTGGCGAAAGTATTCCTGCATCTTCTCGTTCATGAAGGGCTCGTCCTCGCTGGGACGATACTCCGTGGGCAGAGTCACAGACATCACGTGAACGACGTCCCCTCGTTAAAAACACGCTCCCGGATCACCGGGGTCGGCGCGGCGCAGTATATGATTTTTTACCCACGCCACAAGCCTCTTTCACGTCGTAGGGAAGACGGGCATGCACTTGAAATAGAAAGGTTTTGTGACAACCGTGAGCGTCGGCGCAACGCTAGCCGAACGCCTGCCTATCCACATCTTCCCGACACCTCTGGATAGGCGCGGCCATCCCCCCAGACCCGTGGTTTGCGTGAAACAAGGGGGCGGGCCCGACGTGCTGGCGGGTGAGGCAACCGTTCAGCGGCGCAGTTTGGCCAGTTCCACGTGCGCGCGCAGTTCGATTTCGTCGAGAATCTCGTTCAAGTCCGGATCGTCGATCTCGCCCCGGGCCTGGTCCACTTCGTCGGCCAAACGGCGCACGGTATCCGGCGCCATACGCCCCATCAGCAGACCGTCGCGCAGTTCCTCCAGACGCTGCAGCAGACGTTCGCCGTGCTGACGACCGCGCTCGCGCGCATCATCGGCGTTGGCTGGGATCTCCTGCAGACTGAGCAGCGCTCCTGCCCCGGCGACCCCCGCCGAACGGCTGCCTTCCGCCGCGCTCGCCGCGCCATTGGAGGCATTCAGACTGTCGCCAAAGCCCCCATCTGTCCCCTGCGACTTGTCCTTGCGGCGCAGCGGCGTGGGGGTATGGAGGGACGACCGTTCGATCTTCATGGAGACTCGCTCAAGTGCCCGTGGGCGGGACGCCGACCGTGCAGCCCCTGTTTGAGGGACCCAGCCAGACGGCGATGCAGGCGGAAAACTACGCCTTCTGTCTGCATGCACCAAGCTGCGCCGTGCGCAGTTAATGCGTGGTAAATGCTGCTTGGTTAAGCCCACCGATCGGCAATCGCCGCCCGGCAAGTTTTACCCGCTAGACGGCCCTGCCCCGTTGATCACGACCGGCCAGCACCGAGCAGAAGGCCCAGATTCCGGGCGTTCTTAACCACACGTACGCGTTGGCACGCAAATCGCATAAGACAGCGCAGTCACGGGTGTGGATTCCCACGCACCCCGATACGAGCGAACCTTCGAGGACCTTGTCCATGCCGCGCCTGTCCCGTCCGATCCGTTGCGTCGCCGTCGTTTGCGCGCTGGCCCTGGTTGGCCTGTGGTCGGCTGGCGCAAGCGCGCAATCGCGCATCAAGGACATCACGCAGGTGGAAGGCGTGCGCGACAACGTGCTGGTCGGCTACGGCCTGGTCGTCGGCCTGAACGGCAGCGGCGACGACCTGGACGACAGCCCGTTCACCCGCGAAAGCCTGATCGGCATGCTGCAACGCTTGGGCGTCAACGCGCGCAGCCAGGACCTGGAGACCGAGAACATCGCGGCGGTGATGGTGACCGCCGACCTCCCCCCGTTCACCCGCCGCGGCTCGCGCATCGACGTTTCGGTTTCCTCTCTGGGAACGGCGGAGAGCCTTCTGGGGGGCACCCTGCTGGTGACACCGCTGCTGGGCGCCGACGGCGAGGTTTACGCCGTCGCCCAGGGACCCGTGAACGTCAGTGGCTTCTCCGCCGGAGGTGCGGCGCAGCAGGTCGTCAAAGGCGTGCCGACCGCTGGGCGGATTCCCAACGGCGCGATCATCGAACGTGAAATCGACTTCCAGTTGGGCTCGCTCAGTACCGTCCACCTGCAGCTGCGCAACCCGGACCTGACGACCGCGCGGCGGGTGGCGAGCGCGATCAATCAGTTCGTCGGCGAACCGGCGGCGAGCTCGCTCGACCCGGCAACCGTGCGCATTGACGTGCCGGAAAACTACGCGGGCGACACCATCGGCTTGCTGACCGACGTCGAGCAGCTGCCGATCTCCCCCGACCAGGTGGCGAAGGTCGTGATCGACGAAAGCTCGGGCGTGATCGTGATGGGCTCGAACGTGCGCATCTCTACCGTGGCGATCGCCCAGGGCAACCTAACGATCCGCGTCACCGAGACGCCGCAGGTCAGCCAGCCAGGGCCGTTCGCCCAGCAGGGCCAGACCGAGGTTGTTCCGCGCACCGATGTCGAGATCGACGAGGAAGAAGACAACAAGATGGCTGTGCTGCCCGCTGGCGTGACCTTGCAGCAGCTGGTCGATGGGCTGAATGCGCTGGGTGTCGGACCACGCGACATGATCGCGATCCTGCACGCCATCAAGGCGGCGGGCGCCCTGCAAGCCGAGATCGAGGTGCTGTAATGAGCCCGTTCACCAAAGCTGCCGTCGATCCCGCGCTGCTCGCCCAACAGGGCAAGGCCAGCGCCGGCAAGGCCGCAGCCGCCGTCAAACGCGGCGCGTCTGCGGGGAACGAGGCTGCTGCGGCAAAGGCCGCGCAGGATTTCGAGGCAATGTTCATCGCCCAGATGCTGAAGCCGATGTTCCAGGGGCTAAGCACCGAGGGAATGTTCGGCGGCGGCAAGGGCGAAGAGATGTACCGCAGCCTGCTGGTCGAAGAATACGGCAAGACGATCGCCCAGGCCGGCGGCGTCGGAATTGCCGATCAGGTCAAGGCCGAGATGCTGAAGCTCCAGGAGGTCAAGTAACCATGTCGCATTCTACCGCCCCCATCGGCCCCTCCTCCGCGGATGCGGATACGGCCGCAGATACGGCGGATGACCGCAACCTGCCTGAAGGGCCGGGCGAGCCGGCGGAGGTGATCGATCTGCTGGAGACGACCCTGCGTTTGATCGATGTCCTGGAAGCGGAGATCGAAATGCTACGCGGCATGCGACCAGAGGAAATGCAGGCCCTGCAGCAAGACAAGATCGTGCTTGCCGCCGCCTACGAATCACAACTTCAACGGCTTAGCGACCATCCGGAGATTGCCGACAGCCTCTCCGAAGAGCTGCGCGCCGAACTGAAGGAAGCGACCGACTCCTTCCAGGAAGTCCTGGCCGCCAACGAGCGCGCCCTGCGCGCCGCAAAGGCAGCGACCAAGGGCGTGCTCAAGACCGTGGTCGACACGGCCAACCGTCAGGACCCACGCGTTAGCTACAACACGGACGGCCGCCCGTCCCACCGCAATCCGCGCGCTCCCCACGCTGTGTCGGTAGACCAGCGCCTGTAAGCGCGCATCGACGAAGACCCATACATACGACCAGGCCGCCATGTAGGCGGCCTTCCCAGGAGCGATCAGGATGTCCTTGTCAGGCTCACTGTTCTACGCCGTTTCAGGCCTGCAAACCGCGCAACGTCAGATCAACGTGACGAGCGGCAACGTCTCGAACGCCAACGTCGAGGGCTACAGCAAGCAGACGGCCGCCGCCATAACTCAGCTGGTTGATGGCAAGAATTCCGGCGTCGACATTGGACAGATCCGCCGCGAAGTGAACAGCTACCTCGACAGCGAGGTCATGCAGTCGCGCACCGAGCTGGGCGCGCTCAACACCCGCAGCGAGTATCTGGGCCGCATTGGCGATATGTTCGGAACGCTGTCCAGCGACAGCACCTTGTCGAACAGCCTCAACAGCCTGTCCTCTGCGCTCGAAGCGCTGTCGGTCGAACCAGAAAGCGCCAGCGTGCGCAACGATGTGGTCGAAGCGGCAAGCACGCTCGCCCGGCAACTGAACGACATCTCGACCCAGACGACCGAGCTGCGGACCGAGGCCAGCAACGACATCGACCGGGGCGTCGCGGAGATTAACGACGCGTTGAGCCAGATCGCCGAGCTGAACGACGAGATCTCGCGCGCCAACGCGCTCGGCCGGTCGACGGCCGACCTGGAGGACGAACGCGACCGCCAGCTCGAGACCCTCAGCGAATGGATGGATGTGAGCACCTTCCAGCGCGACAACGGCGCCATCGCCGTGATGGGCAAGATGAGCGACGGCTCCACGAAGATGATGGTCGATAGCCGCGAGGTGCAGTTCGACTTCTCCAAGGCGAGCGCGCTTGGGCCGGTCGCGACGTCAAGCGATGGGTTTCCCACGCTTTCATCCGCCCCGTCGCCGGCGGCTGCATCGGATCAGCTCGGTCCGAACACGGGCGGCAAGCTGGGTGCCCTGCTGGATGTCCGCGACAACATGCTGACCGACTTCCACCGCGACCTCGACCGCCTGACCCAGGTGGTGCGCGATCGGGTCAACGCGGCCCATAACCAAGGCACCTATCAGAACCAAGGCCAGGCGACTTTGACGGGCTCCGCCGACATCAGCTCGGACACCTTTTCCAGCCCGGCCACCGGCAGCCTGACCGTCAACTACACCAATGCCTCGAACGAGGTGATCGGGTCGGCGACCGTCTCGATCGCCGGCGACACCTCCGTGGCGGACGTCCAGGCATCTCTCGCCGGCACGCTCGCCAGCACGGTCAACGCCGACGGGCAATTGGAATTGAGCCTTCCAGGCGGCGCCCCCGCCGGCGCGACCGGCTTCACGCTCAACACCGGCGACGCCACGATCGCCTCGACGGAGCTTGGCGACACGCGCGGCTTCTCGCACTACTTCGGCCTGAACAACCTGTTCGAGACGCCGGATCTACCGCTCCTGCCCAGCGCTGGCGCGGGCGACATCACCGGCGCGGCCGGCGACATCCAGGTGCGCAGCGATATCAAGCAAGACTCGGCCAACCTGTCCTATGGGAGCGCCACCCAATATCCCAGCCCGGCCCCCGCGACCAACCCGCCCGCCGTCTACGCCGGCGACAACACGGTGGCCCAGGCGATGGCCGACTCGTTCGAGGACCGGAGCACGATCGCCGCAAGCGGCGGCAACCTGCGTAACGTCAACACGACGATGAGCGGCTACGCGGCCGATTTGCTGTCCTTCCAGGCGAGCGAAACGTCGCGCACCGATACCGCGCGCGACTTCCAACAGACGATGTACGACGAACTCAAGTTCCGGTCGGACTCGAAGAGCGGCGTCAACATCGATGAAGAGCTGTCGAACATGCTGGTGTTCGAACAGGCCTACAACGCTTCCGCCCGGGTCATTTCGACCGTCCAGCAAATGTTCGACACACTCGACCGGATGATGAACTAGGAACCCAGGCCATGACCTCCATCGGCAGCTACGCGCAGAACCAGTTCGTTCTCCGCAACAACCTGGACGCCCAGGAGCGGGTGCAGAATTACCGTATCCAGGCGGCCACCGGCTACAAGTCGCAGGGCTACGACGGCATTTCCGCCGACACCCGCCGGCTCGAAAGCCTGGAACAGCAGCACTCGGCCAACGCGGCCTTCACCAAGAACATCAAGCGCACGGAACTGCGTCTGCAGACGATGGAAACATCGATCGAAGGGCTGCAGGACATCGCCGAGAAATTCCAGACAACGCTGCTGAGCGCTGCCAACGGCGAAAACCTGAAAGCCCTCGATCTCGGCAAGATCGCTGGCGACTTCCGGGAGCAAGCGGTTGCCTTGATCAACGAGGAAGTGGAAGGACGCTTCCTGTTCTCTGGCACCGCGACCCAGACGCGGCCGGTCAGCACCGATCCCGGCGGCGCGGCGATCACCGGGATCGCCGCGCAGGAACTTTACTACCACGGCAATGCCGACACGCTCTCCGTACGCGCTGACGCCGGTGTGACGCTGGACTACGGGATCACCGCCGCGCCGGGAACCGACAACGGGATGGAAGAGCTCCTGACCGCTCTGACAACCGTGATCAACAACCCCTCCGATGTGAGCGAGGTCAACGCCGCCCTGGACGCGCTGACCGGAGAGGCCAACACCGCTGGCGGTGCCATCGCAAAGCTCTCCGATACGCGCGCGCAGATCGGCAGTTCAATCGACCTGATGGAAGGCATCCGTGTTCAGCAGGAAGGCAGCCAAGTCGACGTCGAGACCGGCATCTCGGACATCGAAGGCACCAATTTCAGCCGCACGATGACCCTGTTGGCCGAACAGCAAACCACCCTCGACACTTCTTACGCGGTGACGGCCCGGCTCGCACGGACGTCGCTGCTGAACTTCCTGTAGCCCCTAGCTTTCCTGACCGGAAAGGAACTCCTTGATGGCCCCATACGACACCCACGCCACCCTCGCACACGCCGACGCTTCCACCTGCACGGCCTCGCGGGAGGAACAGATGCACACCCGCTTCGGCACGCTCACCATCAAACCCGAGCACAAACTGGAGATGCCGAAAGGACCGTTCGGCTTCGCGGGCTACACACAGTTCGCCCTCGCCGACGTGCCGAACCAGGCAGCCAGTCAGTTCCGCATCCTGCAATCGCTGGAAGACGCGAGCGTCAGCTTCATCGTGCTGCCAATCGCCGCGGACAACGGCTGGATCGACGCCAAGGACTTCCAGGCGGCCTGCCAAAGCTACTGCTTCGATCCGAACACCAGCGGACTGCTGTTGATCGCCACCATGCGTCGCGATGCGAACGGGCAGGTGCAGACGACCGTGAACATGAAAGCACCGATCGTCCTCGACACTGCGCACCAGCTGGCCCGCCAAGTGGTCTTCACCGGCGAGGGCTACTCGATCCAGCACCCGCTGGAGCTGTAATCCGGCCAGAATGCGCGCGGCTGCCGGACCCGTTGGGTGCGGCAGCCGCCGACATTCCGGTCAAGGAAATCAAGGGGCAGACGCGAAGGGGCCGCGACCTGATAAGGTCGCGGCCCCTTTTCTATCGCAAGCGCCAGCTTTGATCGGTTGATCTCAGGCCGCTGCCAACGCGCCCAACCGGATCAAATTGGGGATACGTATCCGGCCCATCGCAACCAAGCGATTGTCCAGTTCTTCCGCTGTCAGATCCTTGAGTAAACGCTGATGACCGTTCACCTTGATCTTGATCTGGCTATCGGCGAATCGTGCTTGCGCGGCCGCGACCGCTCCTTCTCGTCCGGCCTGCAACCAGCCGTCCAGCAACCCTGTCTCCACAAGATCAAGCACCATCGCCGCGCCGCCAACCGCTCGGGCAACCAGCACGGTACCTGACATATCTGCCAAAGCACGGTTCAACAGCATCCGGTTGAATGCGTTGGTCAGGCGCAATCTCTCTGGCGCCTCCGGCAGCGGCGCGCCGGAATAGCCGGGCTCGCACAGGAAATACTGACCGCTGGCCTGCAGCCGGTGACCGATGGTCACCAGCGCATCATCCGTTAGGACTTTCTCCGGGTCGGCGGCACGCAGGGTCACCGCCTGGCCGTCAGCCGCGGCGGTGACCTGGTCGTATCCGGCCCCCGTGAGGGAAAGTTTGCGGGGACCCGGCAAACTCAGTGTCTGCAGTGGTGTGCCAGAGGGCATCCGCGCCATGTAGCCGACCTCTTGCGTCAGAAAGGCGCGCGCGGCGTCGGTATCCGCCCCCTCGCCACCCGGCTTGTAGAACAGATCCCGCCGGTTGCGCTCGTTGCGCATGAAGTCGGACAACAATTCGCGGGTCGGCCGATCCTCGACCCCACGCAGCAGGGTCGCCTGCTGCAGGGTGACGGTCAGGTCCGGATCGTTGAACGCCAACGGCGTCCGCCCGGCGAAACTGAGCCCGGCCTCCGCCATCTCATCGCACATCTCGGTGACGTAGCGCGGGCGGAACCCACTCGCCATGGCGTTGTGCGCGAAATGATCGACCTTGTTCGCGTTGTGGCGCCAGGTGCTGACGTAGCCGCTTGTCGAGGCCTTGGCTGTGGGGTGGCGGTCCAGATAGGTCATGCCGCTCTTCGACAGCTCTTCGAGCAGCCGCAGGCCCCGCGTTGCACGCTCGTGGCTGCCACGCGCATCGACCGGGACCAGGGCCTGGATCAGCTGCCACATCGGCACGACCGCAATCATGCCGGGCATGGTCATGTATTCGACGTAGAATAGCCCGCCCGGGCGCAGGATACGCCCGACCAGCCGGTGCACGGCCGGCAGGATGTCCCGGTCGAGCCAGGAGTAGATCCCGTTCATGCCGATGAAGTCGAACTGCGGCAGATCCGCGGTATCCAACTCCGCAAAGGATCCTTGAATGAAGCGGACGTTGGCCAACCCCGCCGCCTCGGCATCCGCGCGCGCCTGGGCGATGTGCCCGGCGTTAAAGTCGATGCCGACGAACTCCGCCTCCGGGTACAGCGCGGCGTAAGCGTTCACCGTCGTGCCGTTGCCGCAGCCAAGATCACAGTAGCGGAAGGCCCCGGCGGGGCGCGGCGGATTGATCCCGTTCAGGGCGGCCACGACCGCCATCGTCAGGGGCGACTGCTGCTGCACGACGCCCGAGCGGAACGGCACGTCGTCGGCGTAATAGCCAGCCGAGAATTGCTCGGTATCGGCGGCCTCTGTCGCGCTTGCCACCGGCTGGGCCAGATCGTTATCGGTCACTTGCTGATCCACGGATTCAATCCTCAACGATGTCGGGGCCGAGGGCGGTTAGCAACTCGTCGATGTGGCCCTCGTACATCTTCCACTTCTTCACCGAGCTCTTGTAGATCGGCTGGCGCACCTGCCAGACACTGGCCGTTTTCACCGAGCGCTTCTGCTCGTTAAACGCCAGGCAGGCGTCGTCCCATTCCAGCCCGACGAAATCGATCAGTTCGCGGCTGACCCGCTCCTGATCGGCGACCAGATCCTCGTACCGCACCTCATACATCCGGTCGCCCAGAACCTCCCGCCAATGTGCCATCAACCGACGATACTCGCGGTAATGGTGGCCAAGGTCCGCCAGATTGGTGGAATAGGTGTGCGGCATCTGGAAGTTCTGCTGGAAGCAGGACAGGCAGTTATCGACCGGATCACGCTTGACGTGGATGATCGCCGCGTTCGGGAACATCGTTGCAATCAGCCCGACGTTCATGAAGTTGTGCGGCATCTTGTCGGTGACCCGCAGCGCCTCGTCGTTCAACTCCGCGATATAGTCCAGATAGGCTTGTGCCAACTGGGCGTAGGTGCCGTCTTCGACGACCTGAACCCAGCCTGGGAAGCCGACCCGATAGCCGGCCTCGTTCACCTCTCGCGTGACCTGCCCAACCATTTCCGGAACCTTCGGCAGCTCACCGGCGCCAAAGGCGAGCGGATGGCTGGAGACGATCTGCTCGGTCAAGGTCGTGCCGGAACGCGGCATGCCGACGATGAAAACCGGCCGTTGGCTGTCGAGCCCGCGGTCGCGGCGATCCAACTGCTCTTTCGTGAACAGCTGGATGTTGCGGCTCACGACCGCCTCGTGGTGCTTGCGGTCGTAGACGTGGCCTTCCTTCTTCAGCGCGATGCGCTTGAAGTCATTGCCCGCCTTGAGGAAGAAGATCGCCCGCTCGGGCGACTTCAGCTTATGGAACAGCTCGCCCAGCGTGTAGTAATACGCGGTCAAGTCGCGCTGCGAGGTGGTCTCCTGCGCTTCCAGGCGCGCCAGCACGCCGGCAACGTCGTCGTCTTCCGAAATGTCCTTCTTGGACGCGTAGAGACTGCTCAGCGCCCCACCCTTCTGGGGTGCCAGTTCAATCACCTTCTCGGCGTACTTACGCGACGCGTCGAAATCGCCGTTAGTGCGTGCGATCTGGGAGAGCATGCCATAGGCTGCCGGCAGACCAGGCGCCATGCGAAGCGCCTCCCGGCACAACGTCTCCGCCCCGTCGAGGTCGTCCTCGTGGAACAGGATGCTCGCCATGTCGACTTTGAGGCTTGGCGCGCCCGGCGCAATCTCAAGCCCGCGTTCAATATATTCCCGCGCGGCCTTGCGTTGAAAGCGCGTGAGGGCGATCGAAGCCTTCTGGCTTAGCGCCGGGACATGGTCGGGGTTGTTCTCGAGCACCTTGTCAAAGAAGAACTCGGCATCTTTCGGGCGTTCCGCCTGCATCAGGGCAGCCCCCATCCCGAACAGACTGTTCGTATCATCCTCGTTCAACTGCAGGGCCCGGGCGAAGACGCCCACGGCCTGGGTGCCACGCGCATGCGCGAGCAACCACTGCCCGACGGTACACAGCATCTCCAATTCGTCGAAGCCTTGAGCAGATCCCTCCTGCAGCGCCCGAACCGCGTCTGCAAGCCGGCCACTACGCGCCAGCGCAAAACTGTAAGCCATCCAGGTTTCGCGATGCGCAGGACGCAACTGCAACGATTGGCGATACCTTTCCGCAGCAGCCTGATACGCGCCTTGATCGCTAAACAGGTTGCCCAGGTTGCGTTGCAGGACGGCCGAAGCGGGCACGGTTTTCAATGCCGCCTCGATCACAGCCTGCGCATCTTGGATACGCTGCTGCGCGCGCAGCGCGATCGCAAGGTTGCCGTAAAGGTCCGGGTCCTGCGGATTGAGTTCAAGTGCTTGGCGGGTCAGGCGCTCGGCGTCCTCGTGCTGGCCGATACGATGCGCCAAGACGCCGGAAAGCTTGTAAACATCGGCATTTTTCGGCAGCTGCTGACGCAAATATTGCAATTGGCGCTGCGTGCGCTGAACCTCGGCCGTAGAAAGCTCGGGCTTCTCCAGCATAACCTTCGCCGTGCGCAGGTCGTTTTCGAGGCTATGCTGTTTTTCAGCCGTCCAGGGCGCTGTAAGCATCGGCTCGATGCCGATACTGGAGCCCAAAAGTTCTTCTTTGCGCGCCATACCGATCCCTTGATCAAAACGGGGAATTCTCAAGTCCGGCACATAATCCGGGATATTGGTAAACGTGGGGTTATCATAGCTGACTGCAGGTCAATCGGACCGTTGGTACAAATCGACCAGGCATCGCGGCAGAAACTGCCGGTCCGGCAATCTTTGCCGGGTATCCGCCCGGCATCTTCTGTCCCGATATGCCCCGAAAGCCCCTCGATAAGTGCTACACGGGCCGGTCAACCAAGCGCCCTAACACACTGATCCTGCATCTCTTCAGAAAACCGAGCGACTAAAACACAGGACTCTGGCACGCCAATTGCAGATGGATGCGCAAGCCGAATGTTCGGCCCGCGAACGCAGGAAGCGTTTCGCCCTGACAACGCCATTTTCCAAGTAGGGAGACTTCAAAATGGCTCTTAGCATCGTTTCCAACCAGGCTGCCAGCATCGCCACCCGGTCGCTGGAGCAGGCCAACAACGCCGCGACCGCGACCGCCGAGAAGCTGTCGTCGGGTAAGCGGATCAACAGTGCTGCGGACGACGCCGCCGGTTCCGCCATTGCGGCCCGTCTTTCCGCCGAGGTTGCCGGCCTTCAGCAGGCCGGTGTGAACGCCGGCCAGGCGTCCTCGCTGCTGCAGATCGCCGACGGTGCCTTCCAGAACGTTGAGGACATCCTGACCCGTGCGAAGAGCCTGTCCGTGCAGGCCGGCTCCGAGCAGATTTCGGACCAGGAGCGTGCGTTCCTCGACCAGGAGTTCCAGTCGCTTAAGGACGAAATCGACCGTATCGCCAACGATACGGAGTTCAACGGCGCCAACCTCGTCAACGGTGACGTAGAAGGGTTCGTCGACGGTGGGGCTTCGGTCACGATCACCAAAGACGTCGTCGGTGGTGGTACCGGGATGGCGACCGTCATGAGCCTGAGCACGGCCGGCTTTCAAGGCATCGCTGCGATGGGCCTGCAACTGAGTTCCGGATCGATGTCGGCTCTTAGCGGTAACGCAACAGCCCCGGTCCAACTCGGTAGCGTCATGTACGCCACGGGTAATGGTGGCTTCCAAATTGGTGGCCTGAACGTGATGACCACCGGCGGCGCTTCTACCGCGGCAAACTTCACCGGCAATCTCCAGGACGCCGACGGCAACACGCTTGCGGGTACCTTGGCGATCACCATGGATGCTCGCATCACGCTGATGGCCACTAACACGATGGTCGATGGCACGATCACAGTGAGTATCGGCACAGCCTTCGCCCCGGCCGCCGACATCACCGTAGCGGATGGTGCAGGGTTCACCGGCGCCGAGGCGATGAACTTCAGCTTCAAGGTTGGCACCGGCACGACCGCTAGCGAGGACGAGATCAGCGTCGACATCGGTGGCATCACCAACCAAGCGCTCGGCCTCAGCAACGCGTCGATTGACTCCAAGGCGAACGCCGATACCGCGTCCGACCTGGTCAGTTCCGCGATCGATGCGCTGCAGGCGAAGCGTTCCGATGTTGGTGCGGCCCAGAACCGACTGGACTTCGCCAGCCAGAACGTCGATCTGGCCCGCGAGAACCAGGAAGCTGCCCGCAGCGAGCTGGAGGACCTGAACGTCGCCAAGGCGATCACCGAGTTCTCCCAGCAGCAGCTGCTGGTGCAGGCCGGTACCTCGACCCTGTCGCAGGCCAACAGCCTGCCGCAGAACCTGCTGCAGCTGTTCCGGTAAACGGACATCGGCTGATCTGGGAGGGGGTCTCGGCCCCCTCCCCTTTTCCCGAGCCTGATGAGCACCTGTTTTCCGACAGCCTCGGCGTGCGGTTCGACCTGCGAGCGCACACCCAGACTGTCGTGAACCAAGCGGAGCACGGCTCCTGATACCTGGCCCGGTCCCGATGATCGGGCGTACGCCGCCACGCAGACCCAGAGGGCCGGACGGCCAAGTCAAGAGCGGCGCACATGGAGGACGCATCCATGGACATCTCGACAGTCCCCATCCCCCTCGATCCGGCGGCAGGTGGCCGCGGCGTGAGCGAGCGGCCGATCCAGCCGGGCGACGGCATGACCGCCAATGGCGGACGCCGCGAACCGAGCATCGAACTCGCCAAGGCCCTGGCGGCCGAGCTGAGCGACGGTCCGGTGAGCGAGACCAACGAATTGCACCTACGCGTGGACGAGGACCTTAAGGAAGTCGTCGCAACCGTCGTCGACACTCAGACGGGCGAAGTCGTGAAATCCTATCCGCCGGAAGAGGTCATCTCCGCGGCGAAGAAGCTGAAGGCGATGCTGGGACAGATCCTGGATCGCAACGTGTGATTGAGATGCGGGCCGTTCTGACGGCCTAACGAGAGGAATTTGGTGATGGTCGATGGTCTTGGCGGCAGTGTCCGCGTCGACTCCAACGGTCGCACGACGGTAACGGGTGCGGGCTCCGACATCGACTATGGCGCAACGATCGATAAGATCATCGAGGCCAAGCGCAAGCCGGCCGTTCGGATCGAGAACCGGATCGCAGAGAACCAGGTCAAGGTCGACGCGCTGAGCGATCTGCAAAACCGTCTGAACGCACTGGAGCAGGCTGCCGACAAGCTGCGCGGCAACCCGACTTTCGATAACGCGGGCGACGTCTTCGAATCCAAGGAAGGTTTCCTGAGCGCGATCCGCGCGGACGGCACCCAGCCTTCCACCGCCACCAGCATCATGACGGCGAACGTCACCAACGCCGCGCAGCCGGGCACGCAGACACTAGAAATCCTACGCACCGCTCAGGGCCAACAACTCGCCGGCGGGACCGTCAGCGACGCGAACGCCGCGCTCAACACAGCCTCGGGCCTGGGAACGTTCAGCGGCGGCGACTTCGTCATCAATGGCCGGACAGTCACCGTCAACGCCGACGACAGCCTTCTGGATGTGCGCGACAAGATCAACGCCGCGAACACCGGCGACAACGCGACCGGTGTGAACGCGCAGGTCGTCTCCATCTCCGACACCGAAAAGATCCTGACGCTCACGGCGGAGAACGGCGGCGAGACGATCGCGCTCGACGACGACCCGGCCAGCAGCGGCAACACGCCCCTGACCCAGCTCGGCCTGGTCACCGACGCAGCCAGCGACGAGATTGCCAACGAGCTGCGCGCGGCGAAGAGCTCGATCTTCCGCATCAACGGGCTCAGCGACGGCAGCGTCTCGGAAAGCGACGCCTTCACGGTCGGCGCAGGCGACCCGTTGTCGTCGATCACCGGCGTGACCGGCGATGCCGGTGCGCAGCTTGAGTTCACCATCGATAACGGTCTGACGAGCCAGACCCGGACCCTCTCGGTCGACACGACCACCGAATCCCTGTCCGACGTCGCTCAGCGGGTCACCGACGAGGTGTTTGGCGTCTCCGCGCGCGTGGTCACGACCGACAGCGGCGATCAGCGACTGGAATTCAACGTCGAGAACACCGGCGCCGTCCAGCGCAGCCAGGCACAGGACATTTCTTCGACCGCGGCGATCGACGGCTTGAGCGATGTCGAGAGCGGCACGTTCGACCTGCAAATCTCCAATCAGGGCGACGATACATCGGGCGCGACCACGGCCACGATCAACATCGACACCACTACCGACTCGCTCGATGACATCGCCACGAAGATCAACGGGGCCGGCCTGAACGTCACAGCCAGCACGGTGACGGTCGACGGCAACACCCGTCTGCAGATCGCCTCGAACGACGGCGGTAAGGTCTCGGTCGGCGATATTTCCGGCAACTTGACGCAAGCGCTGGGAATCGAAGCCAATGGTGACGTCCCCTCGCTCGCGGTCGGCGACGCGGCCGGCAACCTTGCCAGCGAAATGAACGTCCAACAGGCCGACGCGATCAGCCGCAAGTCGAACACGGTGGACGACCTGATCCAGGGCGTCACCCTGAACCTGATCAAGGCCGAGCGCGGCACCGAACTTGAGTTCGATGTCGAACGCGACCAGGACTCCGTGAACACCGCTGTTGCAGAGTTCGTCTCGGCCTACAACTCGGTCAAGCAGTTCATTAACGCGCAGCGCCTGGAAGTGCCGCTGGAAGGCCAGGATGCCAATAGTGAGAACAGTGTCGTCGGCGCACTACGCGGCGAGCGGGTCCTGCGCGAGGTTGAGCAGAAGCTGAGCAGCATCATCGCCACGGGCTCCACCAACAGCACCGGTGATTTTTCTGTCCTGGCCCAAATCGGCGTCGAATTCGTAACCAACAGCGAGGTCTCCGACCCCACCCTGGAAGACACGCTGAAGATCGACCAGGACAAGCTGAACGACGCACTGCTCAACGACTTTGACGATATGGAGAAGCTGTTTCAGTTCAACCTGAACTCGAACAGCAGCAACATTCAGATGACCGGCTTCACCGGCCAGACGGCCGCCACCGACCAGGTCCTGGAAATCACGCGGGACGGCAGCGGGAACATCGATAGCGTCAAGGTTGGTGATACCGCCGGCTCTGTGGCGGACGTGACTTTCGAGGCCAATGGCGACCGCATCACGATCACCGACGGACCCTTGTCCGGGCTGAGCCTGCTCTATTCCGGCGGTGCCAGCGAAACCATGCAGGTCTCGACCAGTACGGGTATCGGAAGCAACGCGTTCTTCACCAGCGACGATCTCGGCAACCGGGATTACAACGACGGTCTGATCCAATCGGAGATCGACCGGATCACCGGACGCCAGAGCCTGGAAGGCGAAAACGTACGCCTGCAGGAAGAGATCGACCGGATCGACCGCAGCCTGGAGCGGGAGCGGGAAACCCTGTTGCGACAGTTCACGGCGATGGAAGAGGCGCTGATTGAACTGGAGTCGATGCGCGATCGTCTAACGCAGTTCACCGACTCCCTTTCCGGCGGGAATTAACCCGGCGTCAAACTTAACCGAGTAGCCTCGGCTTAAGATAAATCCGTGCTTTCGGCCCCCTGTCAGCGGGTCGAAATATCTCAGATGTGCCTGACGTCAAGCCAGCGAGGACTTCCCATGTACGGCAACGCCGCATACGCCTATCAGACGCAGCAGGTCAAAGGCGCCTCCAAAGTCAAGCAGGTCGCTTTGCTGTACGACCGGATCCTCGTCTCCCTGCGCGAAGCGATCGAAGCCGTCGAAAAGGGCGAGATCGAACGGCGTTGGCGTGCGAACAAGCGGGCCCAGGACATCATCTTCGCCCTTTACGGCTCGCTCGACGAGGAACAGGGCGGCGAAATCACGCGCAACCTTTCCCAACTCTACATGTTCTGCCTGCGCCGCCTGCCCCAGGTCGATCTCAAGAACGACGCCACGCCAGCGAAGGAGTCCCTGGAGATCCTGGAGCCGCTGGCCAAGTCGTGGCGCGAACTCGCCGTGCGCGAGCAGCACGGCCCGCTGGTCGATGGCGACCACGGCAGCGCAACCGGCGCACAGCAGCAGACCGAAGGTGCCGGCACACCGGCGCCTGAGGCTTCGTCCGCGCAGAGCACGCGCGACGCCGTCAATCTGGTCGGCTAACCGCGCCGACATCTCCTGCCCCCGGCCCACACGCGGCCGGCGACAAGACGCCGCCGATCAAAAGCCCCGGGCCCGACCGCCTGGGGCTTTTCGCATCTGCGCGCCAACCTCACGGCGCGCCACCAATATCCGGATCTCTCTCGGCACGTTCTGCCGCACCTGCGGGCCCGAGGGACCCGGCAAAAACTGCCAATCAAGCAATCCACCTCGCGCTGTCCGCGTCTGTTGCAAGGGATTCCGCGGCACAAGCGCGCAAAGAACGGTTTGGCACAAGGTTTGCAATGATTCTCGCGGACGCCATCAGGCTGGCCAACGCGCCGTTCGCCTGAGGCCGCCTTCTTCGCAACCGAACAGGCGCGCGAGCGACAGATGACAACGCCCCCTCCGATTGCCTTCGAGCCTGCCCCGAAGTCCGCGCCTGCACGCCGCGAGCCCGCCCCCAACGCGGAGCGCGCCGAAAGCTTCGCGGATACGATGCGCGCCCAACGCGACGCCGATCGGCGGCGTGAAGACGGCGCCGCCGCAGCAGCACAAGCGGCAAATACCGCCTCGCAGCAGGGAGCCAACAAACCGCAGGGCAAGGCGGCTGGCGACACCGCCAAAAGCACCGACGCGAAGGCGGAGCCGGCGTCCCAGAAGACCCAGGAAAGCACGGCTCAGTCGACCCAGGACCAGGGCACGACCGGTAAGAAGGGCGCAGACCAGACAACAAGCCAGCTCCAGGGCGAAGCCGCCAAGGCTGCAGCACGCGGCGCGGACTCCTCGAACGGGAAAGCCGCGAACGCCAGCAATAAAACCGCAGCCGCAGAAACCGCCCCCAGCCAAACGCAAGCGCAAACAGCCGCAGCCGCGAAGGCCGCCAAAGCGGCCACCCAGCAAGCGGTTGCAGAGGCGGTCAAGGCCAACCAAGCCTCGAGCGAGGGGCAACGCATCGACGTCGCGGTGCAGACCACGCGGACCGGCCGCCCCACCCAGGTCAGCGGCGCCACCGCCGTGGCCGCGCAAACCGCGGGCGCCGAGCAGGACGCGGCGAAGAAGACCGAAGCGGGCGCGCGCAGTGGCAAATCGGCGCAACTTGAGGGCGCCGCCAACAAGCCCCAACAAAGCGATGACCCGACCGCCAAGGCGCTTAAGGACGCCCTGTCCGTCGAGCGCGAGGGCGGTGGACGCCAGCGCCGCGACGACGCCGGCGATCCCCGCACCCAGCGCAGCGAAAGCCGGTCCGCCCCGGCCCGCCAGCAGGCAGGCAGCAGCATGAGCCCTGCCCTGCGCGCGGCTGCGGAGGCCGTGCAACAGCAACTCGGCAACAACGGCACGGCAAATTCAGCCCAGACGGCCACCAACGCAAACGCGTCCCTGGGCCAGGCCAGCCAAGCCGCGCACCGCAACGATGCGCCGGCGCCGCAAGCCGCTTCCGGCGGGCAGACCTTTGACCCGGTGCTGCAGAACACCGGTCCGCAACCAGCTGGGGGCGGCCAGCCCAGCAGCGCCGCGGCGGCTGCGAAGGCGGCAACCGCCACTGGAACGCCAACGCCGACGGCACCGCCGGTCGAGCAAGTCGCCGTGCAGATCCAGCGTGCCGCCGCCCAAGGACAAAGCCGCATGCAAATCCGCCTGAACCCGGCGGAGCTTGGCCGCATCGAGGTCAAGATGGAGGTCCGCGACGATGGACACGTCCGGGCGGTGCTGGCGGTCGACAAGCCGGAGACGCTGCATCTGATGCAGCGTGACCCGGGCGCGCTCGAGCGCGCGTTGCAGGCCGCCGGCCTGAAAACCGACGACGCCAGCCTGAGCTTCAACCTGCGCGACGACGGCAGCGGTCAAGGACAGGGCGACACCGGCAACGGCGACGGTCGCCCGGGCGCAACGGCCGGCCAGCTGGCCGACGCAGGCACAAGCGACGAGCCGGTCCCTGCGGAGGGACTACGCCCAGGCATACCGGCCGACGGCCGCGTCGATATCCGCATCTAACGCCTGATTTTCGCGAACGCCCGCAAGGAGCGCGACAATGGACACCACAGCCTCGGCTGCCGCCGGCCAAAGCCAGAAAACGAGCAGTCAATCCAGTGGACTGAACAGCCAGGGCAAGCTGGCGGAAGACTTCGATACCTTTCTGAACATTCTGGTGACCCAGCTAAACAACCAGGACCCGCTGGAGCCGATGAAGAGCCAGGAGTTCACCAATCAGCTGGTGCAGTTCTCCACGGTCGAGCAGGCGATCGCCACGAACGAAAAGCTCGACCAGATGCTGCAGGCCCAGTCCGGTAACCGTGCGACCCAGGCCGTCAACTATATCGGCAAGGAAATCGTGATCGACGGCAACCAGGTGCAGCTTACTGGCGACGGCGCGGACTTCTCCTATGGCCTGGAGGAAGACGCCGATGCGGTCACGATCGAGATCACGAATGCCGACGGCGAGGTCGTGCGCACCTTGCAGGGCGACACGGGCGCCGGTCAGCACGACGTGAGCTGGGACGGCGAAAGCACCGCTGGGGACGAGCTGCCCGAGGGCGTCTACAACCTCCAGGTCTACGCGGTCGACGGCGACGAGAAGACCGTGAACGCCAGCATCAAGACCCGCGGCGAGGTCACGGGCTTCGAGGTTCGCGACGAACAGATCTACTTCCAGGTCGGGGATGTGGAAGTGCCCTTCGAGCAAGTGACCGCGGTCTACAGCAGCCAGCAACAAACAGCCTCAGCCGAAGAAACCTGAGCCTCAGTTTAGCGCCGTTTCGACGGCGTCCCATCGACTTCTGAACGGGCCGCCTGGCGGTCCTTCGTCCGCGACGCCCGGCACACCGCAACCGGCCGCGGCAGCTACGCAAGGAGAGCGCAGATGAGTATCTACGGTGCGATGTATTCCGGCGTTTCCGGCCTTTCGGCCCAGTCGAACGCTATGGGCATCATTTCCGACAACATCTCCAACGTGAACACGGTCGGTTACAAAGGCTCGACCGCGTCCTTCCAGACCATGGTCACGCAGGCCGCCACGAAGACCACCTACACACCCGGCGGCGTGGGCTCCCGCCCGCTGCAGGGGGTCGATCTTCAGGGCCTGCTGCAGGGCACCTCGAACGCGACCGACCTCGCCATCTCTGGCAACGGCATGTTCGTCGTCAACGAGTCCGCCAACCCGAACGTTGGGGACGACATGATGTTCACCCGCGCCGGCGAATTCCGCCCGGACGAGAACGGCGATCTGCGCAACGCGGCCGGCTTCTACCTGCAAGGCTGGCCGATCGACGACGACGGCAATCTGCCGGCCGGCCAACAGGCGATCGGCAGTGTCCAGACCGTCAACGTCTCCAATCTGAACGGCCTGCCACGGCCGACCACAGAGATGTCGATTGGTGCGAACTTACCTTCGAGTCAAGATCCGACCGATCCAGCGCCGCACCATACAAGTACTGCTACGATCTTCGACTCTCTTGGCGCATCGCACGACATAACTTTTGATTTTACAAAGACCGCAGCAAACGACTGGACGGTCCGCGCGAGCAGTCCTGATATTGACTTCGGTGGCGGACTGGGGGCGACCGTGAACGTTACCAATGCGGTGTTCGACGGCACAGGTGCGCCGACGACCGACTTGGTGCAAACGTTAACGATTGCCGGCTTCGCACCCGGTAATGGTGCGGCAACAGGTCAAGATGTCGAAATTGACCTCGGTGGTGCCGGTGAGTTCGGTGGCTTGACCAACTTCAACAGCGAGTTCACCGGCTTCACCGAGTTGAATCAGAACGGTCTGAAGTTCGGCAACTTCACGGGCACGACGGTCAGTGAAGAGGGCGTCGTGACGGCGGTCTTCGACAACGGCCGGCGGAAGGACATCTACCAGCTGCCGATTGCGATGTTCTCCAACTTCAACGGTCTGGAGGAGCGTTCCGGCAATGCCTACCTGCAGACCGGCGAGTCCGGTGACTTCCTGCTGACCGAGGCCGGTACCGGCGGTTCCGGTACCGTCGCGCCGTCGGCGCTGGAGCAATCCACCGTCGACCTCGCCGAGGAATTCACCCGCATGATTACCACGCAGCGGGCCTATTCCGCCTCCACCAAGGTGATCACCACCTCTGACGAGATGCTGCAGGAACTTACCCAGGCGGTCCGCTAAGCCTTTCCGCTGAAACCACGGCGGCGATGAGATGTACTGCCGCTAAACCAGCTTGCCGGCCGTTTCCTGCGACACAGGAAACGGCCGGTATTTTGGTCGTTCTCATACCAAATCAGCGATTCGTCGTGCGTTGTCCTCGCCTTAACTGCACTGCTTTAACCGTGCCGTTTAGGGAATCTTTAAAAGCCCTGCGCCAGACTCCAAGCAGATAAGCGGTCATGACGACCTCGTTGAGGGAGCAAATAGCTCGATGAGCGACCAGAATACAGTCCGCTCTGCGGCGATTGGACCACAAGGCGAACCAATGACCATCGACGACTTGCCGCCGCCCGACACCAAGCGTTGGGTCGTTCGGCGCAAGGCCGAGGTGGTTGCTGGGGTCCGTGCCGGGCTGATCAGTATTGAAGAGGCCTGCGAACGCTACAGCCTTTCAATGGAAGAGTTCCTGTCCTGGCAGCGGATGATCGAAAGCCACGGCGTGCGCGGCCTCCGCACCACACGCCTGCAGCACTACCGCCGTCCCAACGACGGCGACAACGACGACCTCGGCATTGAGGCGGCGCAGTAGCCTCGCCAAGCCCCCTCGTGCGCCGTCTCATAGGCCGGGTCCTCTCGGGGACCCGGCCGCCCCCGCCCAGGCGGAAGGCAAGTCTAGGCCGAGGGAAGAATAGGCGATCACGACAAAAGGGCCGGATGCCACCCGCATCCGGCCCTTCGTGTTTGTCGGGAAAAGACCCCTCACCCCCGGCACACCCCGCACTCGCTCGCTGACATCGGTGCGCGCGCGTCGCGCGCAAAACCGCCCGCGCCGTACCCGGCAAAAATTTCCCTTCGTTAACCGTGGCTTTACGTGCCGCCCGCTACCGTCGCACGCGAAATGGGGAGGCAGCGTCGACGATCCGGCGCGCCCGTTCCCTTGCAAAGTCGGCTGTCTTCCGCGCGTTCGGGCCGGCGATCCACAAACAAGGACGGCGTTAAGGCGTGAACACCTTCATCGACACCCTGAAAAATCTTGGGGCCGCCAAGCTCGGCATCATGGGGGCCGTAGCCGCGGGCATCGTCGCCTTCTTCATCTACCTGACCACCCAGCTGGCCGGGACCGAGATGGGGATGCTCTACGGCGACCTGTCGGCCAGCGACAGCGGCAAGATCGCCAGCGAACTCGAGTCTCGCGGGGTGCCGTTCGAGGTGTCGCCGGACGGCAGCCGGATCTCCGTGCCCAAACCCGAGATCGGTCGTCTGCGTGTGGCGATGGCCGAGCAGGGCCTGCCGGATGGCGGGACGGTCGGCTACGAGATCTTCGACAACTCCAGCAACCTGGGCACCACCAACTTCGTCCAGAACATCAACCACGTCCGCGCGCTTGAGGGCGAACTGGCGCGCACGATCCGCGCGATCGACGGTGTCGGCCAGGCGCGCGTGCACCTGGTAATGCCGCGGCGCGAACTGTTCAGCCGCGAGAGCCAGGAGCCGAGCGCGTCGGTGGTGTTGCTGATGGAAGGCAGCCGTCGCCTGGGCAAGGAACAGGTGATGGCGATCCAGCACCTGGTCGCCTCTGCCGTTGCCGACATGAATCCGAGCCTGGTGTCGATCGTCGACCAGCAAGGCACCCTACTCGCCCGCGGCGAAGGCGAGAACGGCATCACCGGCAGTGCGAGCAGCACTCAGGAAATGCAAGCGAACTACGAGCAGCGCATGGCCCGCACGGTCGAGGAGCTGCTGGCCCGCTCGCTCGGCCCGGGCAACGTGCGCGCCGAAGTGGCGGTCGACATGAATTTCGACCGCATCACCGAAAACTCCGAAACCTACGACCCCGACAGTCAGATCGCCCGCTCCACCCAGACGATCGAGGAGAACGAGCGCGACGTCGAAAGCGAGGGCGAGCAGGCGGTCACGGTGGGTAACAACCTGCCGGATGCCAACGCTCAGGGCGAAGGACAGACCACCCAACAGTCGACGGCCAACCGGACCGAGGAGACCGTCAACTACGAGATCTCCAAGGTGGTGAAGACCCACGTCACCGAAGGCGGTCGGGTCAACCGCCTGTCGCTCGCGGTGCTGGTCGATGGCCGCTACGTCACGAACGAAAACGGCGAGCAGGTCTATCAGCCGCGCAACGACGAGGAACTGCAGCAGATCGCCGCCCTGGCGCGGTCGGCCGTCGGGTTCGACGCCGAGCGTGGCGACACCGTCGAAGTCATCAACATGCAGTTCGCCGACCCGACGGCCGACCTGCAGTCGGCCGACGCCGGCGGCTTCCTCGGCTTCCGCCAGTCCGAGCTGATGCGCATGGCGGAGATGCTGGTGCTGGGCGTGATCGCAGTGCTGGTGCTGCTGCTGGTCGTGCGTCCGCTGATCCAGCGTCTGCTGGAGACGCCGATCGGCGAGCCGGCGCTCGCCGGAGCCGGTGCCGATAGCAACCTGCTGTCCGACTATTCCGGGCGCGACGACTACGCCGCCCTGTCCGGTCCGGCTGGCGTACCGTCGACCGAAACCGAGGAGCAGTTCGGCGCCGAGGATGATGAGGGCAGCGAGCAGATGATCGACCTCAACAAGGTCGAGGGCCGGGTGAAGGCCTCGTCGGTGCGCAAGATCTCCGAGATCGTCGAGAAGCACCCGGAAGAGGCGGTCACCATCGTACGCAACTGGCTGGCCCAGGAAGCGCAGCCGTGAGCACCGGCGTCGAGCCGACCGCGACCCTAATGATGACCCTCTAAGGACAGTCCCTTTCGATGCCCATGCGTATTCGTGAAGACTACCGCTCCCTGACCGGCCCGGAAAAGGCGGCCATGCTGATGATGGCCGTTGGCGAGGAAAACGCCGCCAAGATGTTCGCCCTGATGGACGACGAGGAGATCAAGGAGATCTCCCAGACCATGGCGAACCTCGGCAGCGTAAACGCCAACATGATCGAGCGCCTGTTCGCCGAATTCGCCGAGGGCATCTCCTCCACCGGCTCGATGGTCGGCAACTACGACAGCACCGAGCGCCTGCTCCTGAAGGTGATGAACAAGGAGCGGGTCGACGCGATCATGGAGGAGATCCGCGGCCCGGCCGGGCGCACGATGTGGGACAAGCTCGGCAACGTGAACGAGCAGGTGCTCGCCAACTACCTGAAGAACGAGTACCCGCAGACGGTCGCGGTCGTGCTGTCCAAGATCAAATCCGACCACGCGGCGGCCGTGTTGAACCTGCTGCCCGAAGGCTTCGCCATGGAAGTCGTCATGCGCATGCTGCGCATGGAGGCGGTGCAGAAGGAGGTGCTGGACGACGTCGAGCGCACGCTGCGCAACGAGTTCATGTCCAACCTCGCCCGCACCAGCCGCCGCGACGCCCACGAGATGATGGCGGAGATTTTCAACGGCCTGGACCGCCAGTCCGAGCAGCGCTTCCTGAACGCGCTGGAAGAGCGCAACCGCGACGCGGCCGAGCGCATCAAGCAGCTGATGTTCACCTTCGAGGACCTCTCCAACCTCGACCCGTCGGGCATGCAGACGCTGATGCGCCAGATCGACAAGGACAAGCTGGCGCTCGCGCTCAAGGGCTGCTCGGAGGAACTGCGCAACCTATTCTTCTCCAACATGTCCGAACGTGCCGCGAAGATCATGCGCGAGGACATGAGTGCGATGGGTCCGGTGCGCCTGCGCGACGTCGACGAGGCGCAGACCATGATCGTGCAGACCGCCAAGGACCTCTCCGCCAAGGGCGACATCGTGCTCGCGGAGAACAAGGGCGAAGACGAGCTGGTCTACTGATGCCCACCCTGCCCCATTCCGCCCATACCCGTCGCTAGGGACCGCCGACCATGTCCGCCGCGCAAAAATTCATGTTTGGCCGCGACTTCGCCGAAGAGCAGGCCAATCCGGCGCGCCAGCGGGCCCAGCCGGACCCTGAACCGGAACCCGCGCCGGAGCCGGACCCTGAACCCGAACCGGAGCCGACCTACTCCCAAGCCGAGTTGGAAGCCGCACGCACCGAAGGTCATGCCCAAGGCCATGCCGCGGGATTGGCGGAGGGGCGTCGCGCCGCCGAGGCCGAGGCCGATCAGGCCCAAACCCGGGCGATCGACCGGCTGGCCGCGGGTCTGGAAATGCTTGCCGCCGGCGAGGCAAAGGCCCGGGAGACGCGTGACCGGGAGTCGCTGGAGGTCTGCGTCGGCCTGCTGCGCCGGCTTTTCCCCGCGCTGACGCGCCGGCACGGCCAACACGAGATCGAGCAGCTATTCCAGGACGCCCTGGAACGTCTGCGCGATGAACCGCGGGTCGTCGTGCGCTGCGCCGACCGGCACCTGGACGCGCTGAAAGAGCGGGTCGACGACCTGGCCGCCCGGATGGGCTTCGAAGGCCGGGTCGTGCTGCTGGCCGATGACACGATGCAAGCCGGCGACGCCCGCGTGGAGTGGGCTGATGGCGGCGTCGAGCGCGACAGCGCGCGCCTGTGGCAGGACGTCGAACGTGCCGTCGAACGCGCGCTCGCGCCTGCGGCGCCAGAGACCGAAGTCGGCGCAGGCAGCGGCAGCGCATCCGACCAGCATGCCGGCGATGACGCCGCGCAAGCGGCGTCCGCCGCACCTTCCCAGAACCCGGCGAACACGCCGGTTGACGGGCGAAACGCCTAACCACCCCGGGCCCGATGGAGGACCGACATGCCTGATAAGGACAACCTGGAACTGAACGAGCTCGAGGGCGACCAGAACGCCATGGCGGCCGGCCAGTTCGACGACGACGAGTTCAACGATCAATCGGACCGGGCGCCCAGCACGGCGAAGGACCTCGAAGCGGTCTACGACATTCCGGTGCAGGTGTCCGCCGTTCTCGGCAAAGCGACCATGCAGGTCAGCCAGTTGCTCAAGCTGGGCCGCGGCGCCGTCGTCGAGTTGGACCGCAAGGTCGGTGAGGCGATCGACATCTACGTTAACAACCGCCTGGTCGCACGCGGCGAGGTGGTGGTCGTGGAAGACCGGCTGGGCGTCACGATGACCGAAATCATCAAGACCGACAACCACAACTGACGCTGAGCCGTCCGGACCGCGCACCGAACGAGCGCGGTCGCAGCGGACGCCCGCCCGCGCACCGGGCTGCCAGGACTGGCGGCCTATAAGCGGCGGCGACGCGCGGGCGGGCAACCGGAGACACGAAGTCCATGGCGAACGTATCCACGACACAGGGCGCCCCCGCCGGAACCCGGGGCAACTCGCGCGGCAGGATGTCGGCGGGCCCGACCATCGATTTCGCCACCATTCTCGGCACGCTCGGCGGGTTCGCGCTGATCGTCGCCGCGATGGTGCTGGGCGGCTCGCCGGGCGCGTTCGTCGACGTGCCGGCGATGCTGATCGTCCTCGGCGGCAGCTTTCTGATCACCACCGTGTCCTTCTCCTTCAAGGAGATTCTGAAGGCACAGAAGGTGATGCTGAAGGCGGTCGCCTACCAGCAGCGCGAACCCCAGGACGCGGCGCTGCAGGTCCTGCACCTGGCGGAGCTGGCGCGCAAGAACGGCGCACTGGGCATGGAAGCCCACATGAAGGACTTCCGGAACGAGCCGTTCCTGAAAAAAGCGATGGACCTGGTGATCGACGGCACCACCGGCGAGGAAGTCGAGCGCGTCATGCTGCGCGAGGCGGAATCCACCGTCTACCGGCACAACCGCTCGGCCGGGGTGCTGCGTCGTGCGGGCGAGGTTGCGCCGGCAATGGGCCTGATCGGCACACTGGTCGGTCTGGTGCAGATGCTGGGCAACCTGGAGGACCCCTCGTCGATTGGTCCGGCGATGGCGGTGGCCCTGCTCACCACCTTCTACGGCGCAGTGCTCGCCAACATGGTCTTCCTCCCCCTCGCCAACAAGCTGGAGCGCAACTCCGGGCTGGAGGCGATGGTCAACCAAATCTACGCGATGGGCGCGGCCTCGATCGGCCGGCAGGAGAACCCGCGGCGGTTGGAGACGATGCTGAACAGCATTCTGCCGCCGGCCCAACGCGTGAACTACTTCGATTGAGTCGACGCCGGGCGCTGCCTTGAAGCCCCGCCCCCCTGGAGGACGTAGCCGATGCGACTGCTGATCGTCGGAAACCTGGACGGACACATCGCCACCGCCGGCCGGATCGCGCTCGAGAAGGGCGCCAAGGTCGCCCACGTAGATTCCGCCACAGCGGCGCTGGAGGCCCTGCGCAGCGGCCAGGGCGCGGATCTGGTGATGGTCGACGTCAAGCTCGACGTCGGCGAGCTGATCGACGCCCTGACCGCGGAGCGAATCTTCGTGCCGGTGGTCGCGTGCGGCATCGGCAACGACAGCCGCGCGGCCGTCAAGGCGATCAAGGCCGGGGCGAAGGAGTACGTCCCCCTGCCCCCGGACGCCGAGATGATCGCAGCCGTGCTAGCCGCGGTGGCCGAGGAAACGACCTCCGTCCTGACCCACGACCCGCGCATGGCCGCCGTGCTCAAGCTGGCCGACCAGGTCGCCCCGAGTGACGCCAGCGTGCTGATCACCGGCGAGTCCGGAACCGGTAAGGAGGTCATGGCCCGGCATATCCACGCGAAGTCGAAACGCGCGGACAAGTCGTTCATCTCCGTCAACTGCGCGGCGATCCCGGACAACCTGCTGGAAAGCGAACTGTTCGGTCACGAGAAGGGCGCCTTCACCGGTGCGGTCGCCCGGCGGGTCGGCAAGTTCGAGGAAGCCAACGGCGGCACGCTGCTGCTCGACGAAATTTCGGAAATGGACCCGCGCCTGCAGGCCAAGCTGCTGCGCGCGATCCAGGAGCGCGAGATCGACCGCGTCGGCGGCAACAAGCCGGTCAAGGTCGACATCCGCGTGCTCGCCACCTCCAACCGCGACATGGAGGAGGCGGTGCGTCAGGGGACCTTCCGCGAGGATCTGTACTTCCGTCTGAACGTCGTGACGATCGCCCTGCCCGCCCTGCGCGAACGGCCGAAGGACATCCCGATGCTGGCCGACCACTTCGTCAAGAAGTACGCCGCGGCCAACGGCGTCGCGGCGCCCGCGCTGGACCCCGAAGCCGTGACACGTCTGAGCCAGCACCACTGGCGCGGCAACGTGCGCGAGCTGGAGAACTGCATGCACCGTGCCGTGCTGCTGGCGGTCGACAGCAAGATCGGCGCCGATCAGATCATGCTGCAAGGCGCCCCTGCCGCTTCCGCGCCGGCGGAACCGCAGCCGGCCCAGCCGCAAGCGTCCAACGCCTACAGCAAAGCCGGACAGGCCTATCCAAACACCGCCGGCTACAGCGCTTACGCCCAACATGCGCCGCAGACGCCGGCCGCGCCCGGCAGCGAACTGGCCGGCGGCGGCGCCACGACGAACGGGGGGCACACGACGGCCGGACTGGTGGGACGAACGGTTGCGGAGGTCGAGCGCGAATTGATCCTGGATACACTCGAACACACGCTCGGCAACCGCACCCACGCGGCCAACATCCTGGGCATTTCCATCCGCACCCTGCGCAACAAGCTACGCGCCTACATGGACGAAGGCATCCAGGTGCCCGCGCCCAGCGCGAACGACCGCGCGCACGCCTAGGGTCGGTCGTCTTTTCCGTGCCCCCGGCGGCCGCAAAGGCATCGCTCGGGGCGGCACGTTAACCACGCTGGCGGGACTGAGAACACAAGATGGCGGACTCCTCGGGCGGGCAAAATCAGGTGGCGGGCGGCATGGGCGGGTGGCTCGACCCGCGCCGGCTGGGCCAGACGCTGAAGCGCGGCGACACGGCGCTGGCACTGGGCGTCGTCGCAATCCTGGTCGTGTTGATCATGCCGATGCCGGCGTGGCTGCTCGACATTGCACTCGCGCTGTCGATGACGCTGTCCGTGCTGGTGTTGATGACGGTGCTGTTCATCAACCGGGCGCTGGAGTTCAGCACCTTCCCCACGGTGCTGTTGATCGCAACCATGTTGCGACTGTCGCTCAACCTGGCCTCGACCCGGCTGATCCTGGCCGACGGCCATGAAGGGACCGACGCCGCCGGACAGGTGATTCAGGCCTTCGGCGGCTTCGTGATGTCGGGCAACTTCGTCATCGGCATCATCGTCTTCGCCATCCTGATCATCGTGAACTTCATCGTGATCACGAAGGGGTCCGGGCGCATCGCCGAGGTGACGGCGCGCTTCAGCCTGGATTCCATGCCCGGTAAGCAGATGGCGATCGACGCCGACCTGTCGTCCGGGCTGATCGACGAGCAGGAGGCGAAGAACCGCCGCAAGGAGATCGAGGACGAAAGCAACTTCTTCGGCTCCATGGACGGTGCCGCGAAGTTCGTCCGCGGCGATGCGATCGCGGGCCTGCTGATCACCTTCATCAACGTGATCGGCGGCATCATCATCGGCGTCGCCCAGATGGACCTGACCTTCGCTCAGGCGGCGCAGAGCTACACGCTGCTGACCGTCGGCGACGGCCTGGTCAGTCAGATCCCCGCCCTGATCGTCTCGGTCGCCGCCGGCCTGCTGGTTTCCAAGTCCGCCGACAAGGGCTCCACCGACAAGGCGCTGTTCGGCCAGCTGAGCCACTACCCCCGGGCGATGGCGCTGGCGTCCTTCCTGACCTTCTGCCTGGCGCTGCTGCCCGGCATGCCGGTGCTGCCTTTCCTGATCCTGTCCGCGCTCACCGGCATGCTCAGCTACCAGGCCTTCAAACGCCAACGTGTTGTGGAAACACAGGCTCAAGAGACCCAAGTCGCGAAGAATCAGGAAGCGGCCCAGCCGCAGGAACAGCCGATCGGCGACACGCTGGCGATCGACGAAGCGCGCCTCGAACTCGGCTACGGCCTGCTGGCTTTGATCAACAAGGAAGGCGGCGCCCGCCTGACCGACCAGATCAAGTCGCTACGCCGTCAGCTCGCCCAGGAGATGGGCTTCGTCCTGCCCAGCGTGCGGATCCAGGACAACCTGCAGCTGCCCGCCAACACCTACGTCCTGCAGATCAAGGAGATCGAGGCCGGTCGGGGCGATCTGCGCCCCAACATGCTGCTGGTGATGGACCCGCGCGGCGAGAAGATTCCGCTGACCGGCGAGTCCACCACCGAGCCGACCTTCGGTCTGCCGGCGATGTGGGTCAGCGAGAGCCAGCGGGAAGAAGCCCTGTTCCGTGGCTACACCGTGGTCGACCCACCAACCGTGATCACCACCCACCTGACCGAGATCATCAAGGACAACATGGCCGAGCTGTTGTCCTACGCGGAGACGCAGAAGCTGCTCGACGAGCTGCCCAAGGATCATCAGAAGCTGATCACCGATCTGATCCCCAACCAGATCTCGCTCGGCAACGTCCAACGCGTGCTGCAGAACCTGCTGACCGAACGGGTCTCGATCCGCGACCTCCCGACCATCCTGGAGGCGATTTCGGAAGCCTGCGGCTACACCCGCAACATCACCGCGATCACCGAGCACGTGCGCAGCCGCCTCGGCCGTCAAATCTGCAACGAGCACACGGGCGAATCCGGCTACATCCCGATCATCACCCTGACCCCGCAATGGGAGCAGGCGTTCGCGGACGCGCTGGTCGGCGACGGCGACGACAAGCAGCTCTCGATGGCGCCCTCGCAGCTGCAGGACTTCATCAACCAAGTACGCCAAACCTTCGAGCGCCAGGCGATGCTGGGCGAGCTGCCGGTCCTCCTGACCAGCCCCGGAATCCGGGCCTACGTCCGCTCGATCATCGAGCGCTTCCGTCCCCAGACCGCCGTGCTGTCGCAGAACGAGATCCACCCCAAAGCCCGGATCAAGACGCTGGGACAGATATGAGACCTGGCTGCCTCGACCGAACCGCCTACTCAGCCTAACGCTTTGCCCCTCAACACCCGGACATCGCTCGTATGCGCCTGAAAACCTTCACCGCCAAGTCGCTGCCCGAGGCCATGACGCGCGTGCGCGAGCGCTTGGGCCCGGACGCCGTGATCCTGGAGCAGCAGACGCTGGAAAGCGGCGGCGTGCGTGTCGTCGCCGCCCTGGAACAGCGCGGCGAGACCTCCGGCGCCTTCACCGGCGAAGGCGGGTTGGACGCCTTCAACGCCCTGTCCGCGGCGTTCGACTACCACGGTCTGCCGATCGGTCTGACGGACCGTCTGATGGCCGCTGCCGGGTCGGTTGACGCGGACACGCCGCAACTGGCGCTCGCCGGCGGACTGGACGCCGTATTCACCTTCGGCGCCCCGCCTTCCGGGCCGACCGCCAAACCCCTCCTGCTGATCGGCCCGCCAGGCGCCGGCAAGACCGCGACGGCGGCGAAGCTGGCCGCACTGGCGCGTGTGCGCGGCAACCCCGCAACCCTGATCACCATGGATCTGGGCAAGGCGGGCGGCATGGCCCAGGTGCAGGCGTTCACCGACGCGCTCGGCGCGGAACTGCGCCAGGCACGCGATGCCGATAGCCTGGCCCATGCGGTCGGCGGCTGCGCCGACGACCATCTGGTGATCATCGACACCCTGGGCGCCTCACCCTACGACGCCGATGCCCTGCGCGAGACGGCCGACTGGATCGCCGCAGCCGGAGCCGATGGCGTGCTGGTCCTGCCCGCCGGCGGCGACCCGCTGGAAAGTGCCGAAGTCGCGATCACCTACGCCGATCTGGGGGCCCGACACCTGATCGCCACCCGCCTGGACGCCACCCGTCGGTTGGGCGGGCTGTTGAGCGCCGCCCATGCCGGCCGACTGAGTCTGATGGGCGCCGGCATTTCTGCGGCGATCGGCGGCGGCTTGCGCGCCCTTAACCCGATGCAAATGGCGCGTCTGGTATTGCCGGCCGAGCCGGACGAAGAGGATTCAGGCCCCCCGCCCGGAGCGGACCCGGGGAGCGATTCTGGCGACAACACGCCCGACACAGGCGTGCCCGGAGGCCCGGCAGACGCGATCGCCGGAAGCGGGGGCCAGCGATGACCGCCAAAACACCGGAGCGCACCGGGTCATCCCCCGGCACCTCCTCTGGCCCCAGCGCCTCCCCGGCCTCACCAGGGTTCCCCGCGGAACCGCAGGCCGCCCTGAGCGAAACTGCACAGACCCCGCCAATGCCCACGCCTGCCGCCCAGAAGCCGACGGCCCCGGCCATGCCGATCCGCCGCCGCCCGCCCGAAGGTGCTGACCGTATGCCTGCCCCGTCGAATGTGATCGCCGTCGCCTCCGGCAAGGGAGGTGTCGGCAAAACCTGGCTCGCCATCACACTGACGCAGGCATTGAGCACGGCGGGCAAGAAGTCCCTGTTGTTCGACGGCGACCTGGGGCTGGCCAATGTCGACGTGCAACTGGGCCTGAACCCGATGGCCGACCTCAGTCGTACACTGACCGGCCAGGCCACGCTGGACGATGTCGTGCTGCCGGTTGAAAAGACCGGCTTCGACGTCGCCGCCGGACGGTCCGGCTCCGGCGGGTTGGCGGCCCTCTCGGCCGGGCAGCTCGACGGCCTGGGCCGCGGCGTCGCCAGGCTTGCGGAAACCTACGACCACGTCGTGATGGACCTGGGTGCCGGCATCGACGGCACGGTGCGCACGCTGGCCGGCTTCGCGGGCATCAGCCTGGTGATCACGACGGACGAACCGACCGCCCTCACCGATGCGTATGCCTACATCAAGGTGATCCGCCAACACCGGCCGGACGCCGACCTGCGGGTGGTGGTCAACATGGCCGCCAGCCAGCGCGAGGGCGAACGCACGCACACCACGCTGCGCAAGGCCTGCGAGAGCTTCCTGCGGTATAGCCCGCCGCTGGCGGGCGTGATCCGGCGCGACAGCCGCGTCCCGGAAGCGATCCGCGCACAAACGCCGCTGCTGACGCGCTCGCCGAACAGTGAGGCGGCGGTCGACGTCACGCACCTAGCCCAGCAGTTGCTGGGTTAGGCGCCAGGGGCGCGTCGTGACAATCGAGCCACCGCGCCCGACCGCGCTGCCGAATACGAGCGCGACGACCGGCCCGGCAACCCAGGCGACCGCGGTACGCGAAGCGCCGGCGGGTCTGCGCGCGGCCACCGCCGGAACGGTGATTACGGCGACCGTCGCCGGGCGGGATGCGCAGGGTCACCTGATGCTGCGCACCGCCAACGGCATGTTGACCCTGGCCACGCACACCAACCCGCCGATTGGCGCGCAGGTCACGCTGCAACTCCGCCCCGCCGGCGCACAGATGCAAGCCTACATCCTGTCGATCCGTGCGCCTGGCGACAGCGGGGGCCACCCCACGACCGGCCACCAGCAGACGGCGACAGGCACTCCCAACCGGCCCACAACCGTTCCGACCCCGATGCCCGCCACACATGGCGGTGCCGACCGCCTGTCAGCGGGCACGCCCCTGCGCGCCACCGTGGCCACCGGTCCGGCCAGCGCCCCCACGGTCGACGGCAACGGCACCCAGTTGCCGCGCCTGCAACAAGGCAACACCGTCGACGTCCATCTGCTCCGCGTTCAGGCACCGGATAGTACCGCCCCCCCGGCAGCCAACCGAATCGCTGGCGGCGACGGGATCGCCCGGCCGATGGTGGTGAGTGGTCGTGTCCTCCCGACGGACGGGGGCAGCGGGGTGCTGCTGCGCACACCGATCGGCACCCTGCGCCTGCCACTCGCAAGCCCGCCGCCGCCTGGCACGTTGATGACCTTGGAATTGACCCTGCCATCCCGCGCCGGTGTCTCGGCCGGAGCGACGACGGCCACGCCGCAGATGGCCGCCCCCGCGCTGACGCGGGCCTGGCCAGCGTTGCAGGAAGCGATGGCAGCCGTGCAGCGGCCCGGGGTGCCGGCCGATCAGGTCGATCTGATCCAGACCCTGACCTCTGCCGGCAATCCGATCGCGCAGGCCGTCCCACGCGCCGGTCCCACCCTGGGTGCGGGTCTGCTGTTCCTGATGACCGCGCTCAAGGGCGGCGACATGGCCCGTTGGCTGAGCGCGGAGCCGCTTCGCACGCTTGAGCGTGCGGGTCGGAGCGACCTAGTGACACGCTTGAAGGCCGACTTCGGCCAACTGAGCCGTCTGACGCAGGACGCCGGCGGCGACTGGCGCCTGTTCGCGCTACCGGTGATCGGCGACGGCGACGTGCGACCCGTGCGTTTCTTTCTGCGTAAACATGACGACGAGGAAGAGGACGGCAAGCGCCATCCGAACGCCCGACCCCCTGGTCGCTTCGTCGTCGAACTTACGCTCTCGCAGCTCGGCGAACTGCAACTCGACGGTCTCGCCCGGCCCGAACGTCTCGATGCCGTCCTTCGCAGCCGACAGGCCTTACCGGAGAGCGTCCGACGCGACATCACCCAGATCTTCGACGATCAACTCGCCGTCAGCGGACTCTACGGCGAGCTACGTTTCGAGGCGAGCACGGTGTGGCACTTCATCGAGATCGCCGGATCGGAGCACACCGGGCTGAGCGCTTAACGTCAGCTCAAGGCGCGCGGGACCTCTTACGACGCGCCGCCTTCCCCGCCGGAGCGCTGCTTCCGGCGGTGCAATTGCAGGCCCATCTCGTCCATTTGGGCGGCCTCGGCACGCTCGCGTTTGGCCTTGGCCCGGGCCCGCTCGTTATCGCGGGCAAGTTCGTATTTCTTGGCCTCCCGGAACGCGTCGGCAACCGTCTCACGGGCCTGGGCGATCTGGCTCTGGACCTCGGCGATCGAGCGCTCCAGGCGCTGCCGGCGGACCTTTTGCGCCTCGGCATAAGCGGGATAGGCCGCACGCGCCAGATCGCTTTCCTGGGCAGCCTTCTGTTCGGCGACGAGACTCTCGTCCAGCCGCTGGAGATCGTCTTGCAGGCGCGTTTCCAGACGTTCCAGATCACCCAGCTTCTGCCGCGCCTCGTCCAGGTGCCAACGGCTGATCCGTACGAGGTTGTCGAGCGCGCTCATGCGCCCTCACCGGCCGCGCCAGCGGCCTTCTTCTGCCGGCGCGCCCGACGTAGGTCATTCTTAGGTGGGATCGGCTTGCCGCCGGCGGTCTGCGCGGCCTGCTCTGTCGCACTCCCCTCCTGCGCCGCGGCACCGCTGCTGGCGTCCTCGGCCGGCCAGTCCATGCCAAGCACGCGAGCGAGCGCGGCATAGCCGCTCTCCAGGTCCGCGCGTTCCTGCTTGTCCTGACTGAGGAAGGCCTCGATGTCGGGGACGTACTTGATCGCCTCGTCGACCTTGGGATCGGAGCCGTGCTTGTAGGCGCCGATCCGGATCAGCTCTCCCATGTCCTCGTAGGTGCTGAGCAGCCGGCGGGCACGGGTCACCAGCTCCGTCTGCGCCTGCGTATTGCAGGCCGGCATGGTCCGGGAGATCGAGCGCAGCGTGTTGATCGCGGGATAGCGCCCGCGCTCGGCGATCTGCCGATCGAGAACGATGTGCCCATCCAGGATGCCCCGCACAGCATCGGCGATCGGCTCGTTGTGGTCGTCACCTTCCACCAGCACGGTGAACAGACCCGTGATCGAACCGGTGTTCACGCCGGGCCCGGCGCGTTCCAGAACCTGCGGCAGCTCGCCGAACACACTCGGGGTATAGCCCTTGGCGGCCGGCGGCTCGCCCGCCGCCAGGCCAATCTCGCGCAGCGCCATGGCGAAGCGGGTGATCGAATCGATCAGGCAAAGCACGTCCTTGCCGTGGTCGCGGAAGTACTCGGCCAACGCCATCGTCAGGTAGACCGCCTGGCGGCGCATCGGCGGCGGCTCGTCCGAGGTGGCGACCACGACGATTGAACGCGCCAGGCCCTCCGGGCCCAACTCGTCCTCCAGCCACTCCTGCACCTCACGCCCACGTTCGCCGATCAGACCGATCACGTTGACATCGCTCGCGGTGTAGCGTGCGAGCATCGACAGCAGCACCGACTTGCCCACGCCGGAGCCGGCGAAGATGCCCATGCGCTGGCCGCGGCAGCAGGTCTGGAAGGTGTTGAGCGCGCGCACGCCAAGATCGATCTTACCGCCGACCCGCTTGCGCGCATGGGCGGATGGCGGTGCGGCGCGCAGGGGATAGGCTTCACGCCCCTGCGGCAGCGGCCCCTTGCCATCGATCGGCTGACCCAGCGCGTTGACCACGCGCCCCAGCCACGCCGGGTCCGGTCGCACGCGCGGCTGCGCGACGGCCAGTTCCGCCTTGCAGCCGAGCGCGATCCCCTCGACCGAGCCGAACGGCAGCAGCAGCGCACGCTTGTCCCGGAAGCCCACGACCTCGCACGGCACACGACGGTCGCCGCGCGCCAGCACGTCGCAGCGCCCGCCCACCGACAGCACACCTTCCAGGCCGGTTACCTCGACCAGCATGCCGAGCACGCTGGCCACGCGCCCGTACAGGCGTTCGGGCGGAAATCGGTCCAGATCGTCCAGGAAGGTCTTGAGAGCTGTCGGGGCGGTCACAGGAAACGGGCTCGCGTAGGCTACCGAGAAGGATGTAAGGCGTCACTACCGGGAAGTATGGCGGCTACCGTTTTAAGCTTCCGTAAAGCGCGCCCGTTTACCTCGCATTAATGAAGCTTTCCCATATTGGTTAACATCGTTACCCTGGCGACATCGCGACACCCCGGAGATCCAACGAGATGCGTGTCCTCCTCGTCGAAGACGACAGCGCCATGGCGCAGAGCATCGAAACGATGCTCAAGTCGGAAGGCTATATCTGCGATACCACCGACATGGGGGAGGATGGGCTCGAGATCGGCAAGCTGTACGATTACGACATCATCATCCTCGACCTCATGCTGCCGGACATCGACGGCTACGAGGTGCTGCGCCGCATGCGCGCGGCCAAGATCAACACGCCGATCCTGATCCTCTCCGGCCTGTCCGGGCTGGACGACAAGCTGAAGGGCTTGGGGTTCGGCGCCGACGACTACCTGACCAAGCCGTTCGACAAGCGCGAACTGGTAGCGCGGATCCAGGCGATCGTGCGGCGGTCCAAGGGCCACAGCGAAAGCATCATCCGCACCGGCAAGATCGCCGTCAATCTGGACGCCCGCACGGTCGAGGTGGAAGGTCAGCCATTGCACCTGACCGGTAAGGAATACGGCATCCTGGAGCTGCTGTCGCTGCGCAAGGGCACGACGCTGACCAAAGAAATGTTCCTCAACCACCTCTACGGCGGCATGGACGAGCCGGAGCTGAAGATCATCGACGTGTTCGTCTGCAAGCTGCGCAAGAAGCTCGCCAATGCCACCGGCGGCGCCAACTACATCGAGACGGTGTGGGGCCGCGGCTATATGCTGCGCGACCCGGAAATGGCGTCGGATAAGGTTAAGGCGTAAACGCAGCCGTGTTGACGTGACTGCAACGCGTTCGGGCGGACGTTTCCGAAGAGACGTCCGCCCGAACTGTTTAATATCTATGCTGACGCGACGGCACCAAACGACCCCACAGCCGGTATGCTGATATGTGGTCATGGCGGATTGCTGCTCAGGCAGCGCCTCGCCATGACCACACGGTCTTGAACACCGCCGCGCTAGGCGGCGCCAGCGCGACCAACGCTTGGGCTTTTCAGCGCCGTGGCGGTCCCGTCGGTCCGGGCGTAGAGCCCACGCTGGCCGTCGACCATCTTGAACTTGTCGGTCACGCCCAGCACCGTCTCAGCCCCGCCCAGGGTCAGGAAACCATCCTCCGCCAGATGCTTGGCGATGCTTTCCAGCACCTTGCCCTTGGTCGCCTGGTCGAAATAGATCAGCACGTTGCGGCAAAATACAATGTCGAACTTGCCGAGTGCGCCCGGGCCGTCCAGCAGGTTGTGCACCTTGAAGGTAACCATACGGCGTAGCTGATCGCTGATCCGCCACTGGTCGCCATCCTGGGTGAAGTACTTGGCAAGCAGGGTGACGGGCAAGCCCCGCTGCACCTCGAACTGGGTGTAGCGCCCCTCGGTCGCGCGGTGCAGGATCGGCCGCGACAGGTCGGTGGCGATGATCTCGATCCGCCAGTCGCGCAGCTTGTGCTGCATGTCGTTCAGGATCATCGCGATCGAGTAGGGTTCCTGCCCGCTGGAGCAGGCCGCTGACCAGATCCGCAAGCGTTTGTTCGATCCCCGGGAGGCCAGGAGCGACGGCAGGATAACGTCGCGCAGCTGGTCGAATGGCCGCTGGTCGCGAAAGAAGAAGGACTCGTTGGTGGTCATCGCCTCGACCACCTCAAGCAGCAGCTTGGAATCGGCGCCCTTGCCCTCCCGGCGCACCAGGGCGCGGATCAGCGCCTTGGCATCGGTAAAGCCCCAGGTCCGCGCCACCGGTGTCAGGCGGCTTTCGGCCAGATACGCCTTGTCTTGGCCAAGTACGAGACCCGACTGGCTCTTAAGCAATGCCGACAGCTTCTGAAAGTCCTCGGGGGTCATGCCGCATTCCTCACGATCAATTTCTGGACCGCAGCTGCCAGCTCTGGGAGCGGCAACACAGCCGAACAAAGTCCCGCCTTTGCCACAGCACGCGGCATTCCCCAAACGACCGAAGTCGCCTCATCTTGGGCGAGCACGTGCCCGCCCGCCTGCACCGCCACCTCGGAACCCTTCAGCCCGTCACTGCCCATCCCGGTTAGGATCACGGTCAACAACTTGCTCCCGTAGATCGGGGCAAGGCTGCGCAGCATCGGGTCGACCGACGGTTTGCAGAAGTTTTCCGGCGGCCCGTCCGCCAGTTTGATCTTGGTCTTGCCGCCGGCGTCCCTCTCGACGGTCATGTGTTTACCGCCCGGAGCGATGTAGACGTGCCCGCCCACCAACGGATCGCCGTCCTTACCCTCCGAACAGGTCAGCTTGGTTTGCCGGCCGATGTGATCGGCCAGCAATGCGGTGAACGTGGCCGGCATGTGCTGGGTGATCAGCACCGGCTGAGTGATCCGCCCGAGTCCGCCCAAGAACTTGAACAGCGCCTGCGGCCCGCCGGTGGACGATCCGATCGCCAGCACCTCCGGCCTGACGGTTGGCATCGGACGCAGTTTGATCGACCCATCGCCAGCAGGCGCCGGCGCCGGTCGCGCCGCGGCCGCCGACGCCCGCGTGCCACTCGACGCCGGGGTCGAGGCTGCGGACGGCGTCGGCGCGCTTCCGCCCAGCGACCGTGGTCGTACGGGCGCAACCGACTTGCCGCCGCGGTTGCGCCGGTGCTGCTGCGCCAGCGCCTTGACCTTGCTGCGCAGCTCCTGCTGATAGGTGCCGGTCCCATGCAGCCCGCCGGTCGATGACGGTTTGGCGATATAATCGGCTGCGCCGGCCGCCATCGCCTTCAGCGACACATCCGCGTTGGATCGCGTCAGCGTCGAGGCCATGACGACCTGCACGCCTGGCTGCGTTTCTAACAGCTTGGGCAGCGCCGTCATGCCGTCCATCACCGGCATCTCGATGTCGAGAACGATGACATCGACCGGCGTGCGCTTCAGTTCGTCGACCGCGCGCTGTCCATTGGCACAGGATGCGACAACTTCAAGCTCCGCATCCTCTTGCAAAAAGCGGCTGACCAGTCCGCGAACCACAGCCGAATCGTCGACCACCATGATCCGAAACGGACCGCCGTCGCCTCCCCGGGCGCCGGCCGTAAAAGGTGGGGTCATGTTACAGCAGCCCCACCTGCGTGAACTTCGATTCCACGATATCGCTGTCGAACGGCTTCATGATGTATTCGTTCGCGCCAGCGCCCAAGGCTTCCTGGATGTGCGCCATATCATTCTCAGTCGTGCAGAAGATGACCACCGGCTGTTCGCCGCCGGCGTGCTGACGCAGTTGGCGCAGGAAGTCGATGCCGTTCATCACGGGCATGTTCCAGTCCAACAGGATCGCATCCGGCATCGCCTTCTCGCAGGCTTCCAACGCCTGCTGGCCATCGCCGGCCTCGACCGTCTCGAACTGAAGCGCCTCGAGGATCTTGCGTGCGACCATGCGCACGACCTTGGAATCATCGACGATTAGACAGCACTTCATGGGAGGATCCACTCCTAATGCCACGGCCGCAGGGTGCATGTCCTGCCCGTCAGCTTTACATCTCCGCCCGCACACCTTCTCACCCCCAAAGGCCAGCGTGGGTTACGGTCAGTCGTCTCACTGTGCCTGCAGTTAGGCCGCCTTGGTCGCGGCCTCGTAGTCAAGCAGTCCGTCCACGTCGAGCACCACCAGCAAACGCTCCTTCAGTCGGAAGATGCCGTTGGAATACTCGCGGAAGCGGCTGTCCAATGTCGGGGGATTGCGCTGGAAACCGGCAGGGTCGAGGGAGAGCACTTCCCCCACCTCGTCGACCAAGAGGCTGTACAACTCGCCCGACTGCTCGACCACGATCGACATCCGATCATCGGCTGCCTTGGCGGCCGGCAGGCCGAGACGCAAGCGCACATCGAGCGCGGTCACAATGCGCCCGCGCAAGTTGAGCGCGCCGGCAATCTCCGGCGGTGCAAGCGGGATGCGCGTCACCTCGCAGGCCGCGAGCACATCCTGCACCTTCAACACCGGGATGCCGAACAGTTGGCCGGCGATCACGAAAGTGACGTAGTCGGTCGCATCGCCACCACGTGCCGCCTGAGCAGCTGCACTCTGGGCGACCGGGCCGTCCTTGCCCTTGCCTTGGTTCTGGCCCTTACCACGGGCCTTGGTATCGGTCTTTTTCGCCATGGTCTGGGGTCCTTATGCCGCGCCGCGCAGAGGCTCTTGGTCTTGGCCAAGCGTCTGGTTCAGCGAGTCGAGGAGAGTCTCGCGATCGAACTTGGCGACATAGTCGCGGAAGCCGGCCTGGCGGCCGCGCTCCAGGTCGCTCGGCGCGGCGTGCGAAGACAGGGCGACCAGTGGCGTATCCGCCCACTTGCCCTGCTCGCGCAGCGTGGCGGCGAACTCGTAGCCGTTCATACCCGGCATCTCGATGTCGGAGACGATGACGTCGAACTCGTGACCGCTGTTGCACATCTCCAACGCCGTGTCCGCGCAGTCGGCCGTGGTGACGTCGTAGCCTGCGACGTCGAGCAGCGGCGCCAGCAGATTGCGGAAGAACGGGCTGTCGTCGACCAGCAGGACCCGCTTGCCGTTGCCCTCGCGGGCATCGCGCACGCTCTCCGCCTCGAACCAGTCGCTGAACGCCTGGGTCAGGAAGTAACCGGCGTCGACGATATCGGTCGCCTTGCCCGCGATCACCGCACTGCCAAGGTAACCCGGCCGCTCCCCGTGCAACTCGATGTGCATCCGCTCCTCGACGATGTCGACGATCTCGTCGACCACCAGACCCATCGAACGGTCGCGGTCGGTGAACACCAGGACCGGCTGGTTGCCGCTTTCCGCAATCTCACCGCCGGGCATGGTGATCAGCGGCATCAGCTGACCGCGGTACTGCACCACCCGCTGACCATTGGAGTCCTCGATCGTGTCGGTCGGGATCTCTTCGAGCCGTGCGACCAGGGCCAATGGCACCGCCTTGGGCGACTTGCCGGCGGCGTTGAACACCAGCATGGACACTTCTTCCTCGCTGTCGCTGCGCTGCTTGCGGGTGTCCTCCAGCGCATCGTCGCCTTCCACCAGCGTCAGTTCGCCGGACGCGGAAGCGATGCCGTTCGGGTCCAGGATCATCACCACCCGGCCATCGCCCAGAATGGTGTTGCCGGAGAACAGCGGGATATCCCGCAGGATCCGCGCGACCGGCTTGACCACGATCTCTTCGGTGTCGAAAACGCGGTCGACGATGATGCCGAAGGAATATGTCCCGACCTGGGCCACCACGATGAAGCCGTCGGTGTCCGCTTCCGTCCGCTCGGCCGGATTTTCGCCGCCAGCGTTGTTGCCGTGGCCCTGTAGCTTCAGAAGCTCGCGCAGATTGACAAGCGGCAGCAGCCGGTCGCGCAAGCGCAGCACCGGCGTGTCCTTGATCCGCTCGATCTGGTTCTCGCTGCCGCCCTTGGCGCGCACCAGCTCCAGCACCGACAGCTGCGGGATCGCGAAGCGTTCACCCGTGCACTCCACGATCAACGCGGAGACGATCGCCAGCGTCAGCGGGATCTTCACCGTGAACTTGGAGCCCATGCCCTCCTTTGAGGACAGCTCGATCGTGCCACCGATCTTCTCGATGTTGGTGCGCACCACGTCCATGCCGACGCCGCGGCCGGAGACGGCTGTCACCGCATCGGCGGTCGAGAAGCCCGGCTTGAAGATGAACTGCTGGATCTGCTGCTCAGTGAGCTGCGCGACCTCGGCCTCGGTGGTGATCTGGTTCTTGAGCGCCTTGGCCTTGATCTTGTCGACGTTCAGGCCACGGCCGTCATCACCGATCTCGATGATGATGTGGCCGCCCTCATGGTAGGCGTTGAGCGCGATCGTGCCGACCTCGGCCTTGCCGCTCTTGGCGCGGTCGACCGTCGTCTCGATACCGTGGTCCGCGGAGTTGCGGACCATGTGGGTCAGCGGGTCCTTGATCAGCTCGAGCACCTGACGGTCGAGCTCGGTATCCTCGCCCTTCATCTTGAGCTCGATCTTCTTGTCGAGCTCCTGGGCCAGGTCACGCACGATCCGCGGCAGCTTCGACCAGGCATTGCCGATCGGCTGCATGCGCGTCTTCATGACGCCTTCCTGCAGCTCCGAGACAACGTGGTTCAGGCGCTGCAGCGGCGCGGAGAACTCGCTCTCCTGCTGGCTGCGCAGGATCTGCAGTAGCTGGTTGCGGTTCAGCACCAGCTCCGAGACAGTGGTCATCAGGTTTTCCAGCAAATCGACCGACACGCGGATCGACTGGCTGGCGACCTGCGACTCGCGCGGCGCCTCACGCTCGGGGGGCTTGCCGGCGGGCTTGTCCGCCTTCTTGGCCGCTGGGGCCTCGGACTTGCTCTCCGCCTTAGACGCCTCGGCCTTGGCAGCCGGCTGTTCCGAAGCGGTGTCCTGAGCAGCCTCAGGGGCGGGCGTCTCGGCCTGATCGGCCGAAGCGTCAGCCGCTGGCGGCCCGGTGTCCTTCAGCTGGGCGCTCTCCGGCAGATCCTCGGGGCCCGGAGCGTTACGGAAGATCTCCTCCAGCTCGTCGACCGGCTCCGACTGCGTCTCCGGCTCCGACGTAGCGGCACCTTCCCCCGAACCCTGATCGCCCGAGTCCTCGGGCACCGGCGCATCGGGATAGTCGGCCATCTCCGAAACGGCATCCAGCTTGGCGATCAGCGCACTGTCGTCGCCTTCCGGCTCCGATTCGGTCTCTTCCAGCGCGCTTAGGATCTCGCGGATGCGGTCCAGGCACTCCAGGATCAGCGAAACGCGGGAAGCAGTGACGACCAGCTCGCCATCGCGAATCTTACCGAGCACCGTCTCGCCCGAGTGCGCCACGGCCTCCAGACGCGGTAGGCCCAGGAACCCGCAGGTTCCCTTGATCGTGTGCATCACACGGAAAATGTTATCCAGCAGCTCTGGCGAGGGATCTTGCTCGAGCTTGACCAGCTCGGTGTCCAGAACCTGCAGACCCTCATTGGTCTCGGTCAGGAATTCACCTAAGAGATCGTCCATATCTGCCCCACGGCTATCGGTTCGGCGCACGCATTCGGTGTGCGCTCGTCCTATCGAGGCACAGAGTGAACCGAAATTGTTTAAAAGGCAGTTACTCCAAACTCTCGAGCTTCACCATGAATCGCGCGGCCGACAGGTTGCAGCTCTGGACTCGCACGTCGCCCCTTCCACGACCGGATGTATGTGGCCCGGCGATCAGGCTTGTTCCCGCAGTGCCACGGGCCATTTAACTGGACGCGCGCTGGGTTAAGAACGCATCGCATTTTCACAAACGCAGCGCTAAAGTCCCGGCGTCGCCCCACATCCAACCACCAACGCCTCTGGTCCGACAGCTTCCGCGATGACCGACACCCCCTACACCGGCAGCGGTGCCCGACGTCACGCCCCTGGCGACAGCGCCAACGCGCACGCCCATGGCGGGTACGCGACGCAAGGCGAAACGGCGGTCGCCGAAATCGGCGCCACCCCAGGCCAGCCGGTGGCCACAGCGGGCGCACAGACGCGCCCGGTCTGGTATTTCGCGCGCCGGCCCGGACCGCTGGCTTGGCTCGCAGTGCTGATCGCCCTCGTACTGGCAATCCCCATCATCACGGTTGCCGCCAGTTTGATCGGCGGGCCGGATTCGGATGTCTGGGGCCACCTCGCGGCCACAGTGCTACCGCGCTACATCCAGAACACGATCTGGCTGGTCGTGGGCGTGGGCTTAACCGTGCCGACGATCGGGGCCGGCACGGCGTGGCTGGTCACGATGTGCCGTTTTCCCGGTCGGCGAATCTTCGAATGGGCCCTGATCCTGCCGCTCGCGGTGCCGGCCTATGTCATGGCCTATACCTATACGGATTTTCTGCAGTTCACCGGACCGGTACAGACAGCGCTGCGCGAGGTTATGGGCTGGGGACCGCGCGGATACTGGTTCCCGGAAATTCGCTCCCTGCCCGGCGCGATCGGCATGCTGTCGTTCGTGCTCTATCCGTACGTCTATCTCCTGGCGCGCGCCAGCTTCCTGGAGCAGTCGGTCTGCGCGCTGGAGGTCAGCCGCACGCTTGGCTGTGGGCGCTGGAGTTCGTTCTTCCGCGTGGCACTGCCGCTTGCCAGACCGTCGATCATCGCGGGCACATCACTGGCGCTGATGGAGACGCTGGCCGACTTCGGCACCGTCTCCTACTTTGGCGTTCAGACCTTCACCACTGGGATCGTGCGTGCCTGGGCCTCGTTCGGCGACCGGGTGGCGGCCAGCCAGCTCGCCGCCGTGCTGCTGGGCTTCGTATTCGTCGTCCTGTTGGTCGAACGCACCAGCCGCGGCCGGGCGCGCTATCACCACAGCAGCGTCACCTACCGGAATCTCCCGGGCTACGAACTCGCCGGGCTGAAGGCTGTCGGCGCTTGGCTGGCGTGCGCCCTGCCGATCCTGATCGGTTTCCTGCTGCCGGGCACGATCCTACTCAAGATGTCGATCGCCCGCGGCGACGATCAGTTCGGGGCGCGCTTTCTGGAACTGGCATTCAACTCCTTCTCGCTGGCCGGCGTAACCGCGCTGATTGCGGTCGTGCTGGCGACGGTCATGACCTATTCGGTGCGCCTGCAACCGAACCGGGCGGTCTACCTCGCCAACCGGGTCGCCTCGATGGGCTACGCGATCCCCGGCACGGTGATCGCGATCGGCGTCCTGATCCCGTTCGCCAACCTCGACAACGCGCTGGACCTGTGGATGCGCCAGACCTTCGGCATCTCCACCGGTCTGCTGCTAACGGGCTCGATGGCCGCGCTGGTGTTCGCCTACCTGGTGCGCTTCCTGGCGGTCAGTCTGAACACGATGGAAGCCAGCCTGGGCCGGATCCGTCCGACCATGGACGATGCCGCGCGCACGCTGGGCCATGGCCCTTTCTCAACCCTGATCCGGGTGCACGCGCCGATGATGTGGGCGTCGATGCTGACGGCCGGGTTGGTGGTGTTCGTCGACGTGATGAAGGAATTGCCGGCCACGCTGGTGATGCGCCCGTTCAACTTCGACACGCTCGCGGTCCAGGCCTACAACCTCGCCGCCGACGAACGCCTGACGGAGGCCTCGACCGCCGCGCTCGCGATCGTGGCGGTGGGCATCCTGCCGGTGATCCTCCTATCCAAGACGATCGCCAAGTCCCGGCCCGGCGAGTAAGCCGCCGGAACCGCTTCAGCCAACTGACCTAGAAGTTCGGCGCGTCGCTCGACGCGCGTCGGCGGCCGCGACGACGCTTGCCGCTGACCGACGCGGCCTCGCTCTCCGGCAATTCGCCAAGCGGGCCGCGCTGCGCCTGATCCTGGGCGCCGGTCGAAATCTCGCCCAACTGGGCGACAATCGTGTCGACCGACGGCGCCGCGCGCCGGGTGTGGGTGTCCATCGCCTGGCGCATCGCGCGGATATGCTCCGGCGTGGTGCCGCAACAGCCACCGATGATCCGCGCGCCACAATCAATCGCCAGGCGGGTGTAATCCGCCATCAGCTCCGGCGTGCCGGAGTAAACGATCTGATCCCCCGACCATTCCGGGATACCGCAGTTCGACTTGGCGATCAGCACGTCGCGGCCGGCCGCAACCTCGCCCATGTTCTTCAACGCCACGATCAATTCGCTGGCCCCGACACCGCAGTTGGCGCCATAGGCAACCGGCTTGGGATCGAACGTCTGCACCAGGGACGACAGTTGGTCGGGCGTCACCCCCATCATCGTCCGGCCATTGGTGTCGAACGACAGCGTGGTGGTGATCGGCAGGCCGGCGACCGACGCTCCTTCGACGGCGGCCTTCAACTCGTCGACGCTGGAAATCGTCTCGATCCACAGCACGTCCGCGCCACCCTCGGCCAGACCGCGCGCCTGCTCGGCAAAGGCCGCCACGCCGTCCTCGTAGGCGAGCGCGCCGAGCGGCTGGAAGATGTCGCCGGTCGGGCCCATCGAACCAGCGACCACGACCTCCCGACCGCTTTCGGCGACGACTTCGTGCGCCAGCTCGGCGGCGCGCCGGTTCAACTCGCGCACCCGCTCCTGGCCGCCGTGCAGCATCAGCCGGCGCGAGGTGCCCCCGAAGCTGTTGGTCAGGATGATGTCCGACCCGGCGTCGACAAAGCTGCGATAATGCTGCTTAACCCGCTCCGGATGATCGGCGTTCCACAGCTCCGGCGAATCGCCGGTCTGCAAGCCGAGCGCGAACAGGTTGGTGCCCGTGGCGCCATCGACCAGCAAGGTCCCGCGCTGATCCAGGAAACGGGTGAGCTTATCGGTCATCTGCGTCTTTCCATCGCTACGGCCTCGCCAGACAGTCGCCGGCGCGCGTGTGCATGCGTTCATAGGAACGCGCAGGGAGATTACGGGCGTGATCCGGTCACCGAAAGGACCGGAACCGACACCCTCTTGTCCGCATGCGCCGGAATTTCGGGCTACTCGTCGTCCGACAACACACGCTGGCAGCGTGCGCGTAGTTTGGCCTCGTCGTCGCTGGTCAGCGGCTGGCCATTGAACGTCGCCCGTCCGGTCTCCAGGTCGACCTCGACCGTGCCGACCTGCACGTCGCCCTTGAAGCTGTCATCGGCCGGCAGGCCATAACGGTCGCCCAGGTCGACCTCGATCGGGATCGACACGCGCTCCGGCAACTCGATCTTCGGCCGGTCATGCAGATCGGCCGAAGCGACCGGGTCGCCATCGACGTCCACCCCGGGCTGGTAGGTGACGCCCGGATCTGAGCGATGCTTGACAAGGCGCAGGCAGTCCGCCTTGGTAATCCGAACCGTGGTCCCGTCGACCTCGACCTCCCCCTTGGCGGGGGCCATAACGAGTGGACCGCACAGCAGCATCGCGGCAAGCGCGGCGGTGCACTGTGAAAAGGCGAGACGATGGTGCGGTCGATGTGGCATGACGGGAGTCAGCATGGCGTAAGCTGGCTTAATAAGCCATAAAGGCATCCAACCGATTTGGCGCGGCTTAAATGATCGCGCGCACGCGCAGGCGCGTTTCCTGGGGAGAACGTGGCCGGCTTTGGGGGGCGTTTTCGAGGGCAACCAGACAGCCAACGGCGGGCGGCCGACATGCCCGGCGCACCGCATGTAGTTAGGGGGCGGCATGCTGAACCAGCTATTCAAACTGGATGAAATGGGCACCACCGCGAAACGGGAGGTGCTGGCGGGAGCGACCACGTTCCTGACGATGGCCTACATCATCGTCGTGAACCCCGGGATCATCTCGGAAACCGGGATGGACTTCGGGGCCGTGTTCGTCGCGACCTGCATCGCCGCGGCGTTCGGCTCGCTGGTGATGGGCTTTTATGCCAACTACCCGATCGCGCTCGCCCCGGGCATGGGGCTCAACGCCTATTTCACCTATGCCGTCGTGCTCGGCATGGGGCTGAGCTGGCAGGTCGCGCTGGGCGCCGTATTCATCTCCGGTATCATCTTTTTGATCCTGTCCATCCTGCCGGTGCGGGAATGGATCGTGAATGCCATCCCGCGCACGCTGAAGATGGCGATCTCGGCAGGCATCGGTTTCTTCCTCGGCGTGATCGCGCTAACCAACGCGGGCATCGTGGTCAATTCCGATGCAACGCTGGTGACCCTCGGCGACGTTACGCAAGTGCAGCCACTGCTGGCCGCGCTCGGCTTCGTCCTGATGATCGCGCTGGACCGCCGCGGCGTGCCAGGTGCGGTGCTGATCGGCATCCTGGTGATCGCGGCCATCGGCATCCTGCTCGGCATCTCCGAATTCCAGGGCATCTTCGACCTGCCGCCGAACCCGGCACCGACGTTCCTGCAATTGGACATCGTCGGCGCGCTGCAGACCGGGATCGTGACGATCATCTTCGCCTTCCTGTTCGTCGACTTCTTCGATTCCAGCGGTACGCTGGTCGGCCTCGCCCACCGCGCCGGACTGCTCACGCACGACGGCAAACTGGAGAAGCTGAACCGCGCCCTGGTCGCGGACTCCAGCGCGACCATCGTGGGCTCGGCGATGGGCACCTCGACCACCACCAGCTATATCGAGAGCGCCGCCGGCATTAAGGCTGGGGGACGCACAGGCCTGACGGCCGTCGTCGTCGCCATCTTCTTCTTGCTGGCGCTGTTCTTCGCGCCGCTGGCGGAATCGATCCCGTCCTACGCGACCGCCCCGGCGCTGATGTTCGTCGCCTGCCTGATGGCCCGCGGCCTGGCCGAGATCGACTGGGAAGACCCGACCGAGTATGCCCCGGGTGTCGTCACGGCGTTGGCGATGCCGCTGACCTATTCGATCGCCGACGGGATCGGGCTCGGCTTTCTCGCCTACACGGCGACCAAGTTGCTGTCCGGTCGTTTCTCCGACGTCTCGCCGGCTGTGCTGCTGATCGCCGCTCTGTTCGTGCTGCGCTTCGCGTTGCTCGACCTCTAATCGGACGAGACTTGAGCTATCGGAGCGGAAAAGCGCTGGCCGTCAGGGTTAATCCGGGGTAAGCAAGACCGGCCCGTTGGACATCCCAGCGGATTCAGGTACGATCCACCGGCGTGCCGTGCCGAACAATAAGAATAAGATCCAGACACGGCCCGAGTCTGGGGAGGAAACGTCCGTCGGCGATTAGCCACGAACGGCGCAGCAAGCGGCACGGTACATGATGGCGAGCCCCCGGTGTCCTACACGACACCGGGGGCTCGTTCGTTTTTTAACCGATCCTTCTGGACCTATTGGAATGTACTGGCCGGCGCGTGGCACCACGAGGGCTCGGCGGCCAGCACGCGCGTGTACACCGGGCAATCGGGACGGTGCGCCCCCGGCAGATACCCGAGCGACATTAGGAACTCGCCGACGATCTCGCCGCCCACATGCGCGAAATGGCGTTTGAGCAGCTTGACCCACTCGGCTTTGGGTCGGGGATGATGCGCATCCAGGAACACGGCAAAGCTGCCATACTCCGCCCGCAAGCGCTGCACCGCCTGGGCATTGGCGATCGCGGCATCGACCTTGCGCACGTTGCGGATGATTCCGGGGTCCGCCAACAAGCGTTCCCGCGCATCCGCGCTGAAGGCTGCGACCGCATCGACATCGAACCCGGCATAAGCGGCCAGGAGCGTCTCGCGCTTGCGCAAGACGGTCCCCCAAGACAGGCCGGCCTGATTGATCTCCAGAATTAGCCGTTCGAATAGAACCGTTTCGTCGCGGGCCGGAAAGCCGTGTTCATCGTTGTGATACGACGTATGCAACGGATCCTGCGGGGCGTAATCGCAGTAGTGCACGACGCTTCATGTTCCTGAGTGGTTAGCCATGCTGGATGGCATCGCGGAACTGCATCAGGTCGCTCGTAATCAGGTAGTACGCCCCGACCCACAGCAGGCCTGCAAGCAAAGTGGTGACCAGTGCCTTGCGCCATAGCATGGGCTTGTCCGGCGCGCTCGGCGCGTGGCCGGTTTCCGGATTCTCCGGCCGGCGAACCCCCCAAGGCAGTACCATGAACAACACGATCCACCAGATCAGCACGTAGACCAGGATGCCGGTAAAGACGTTCATGATCGCTCAGGTAACTTGTCCAAGCCTAGTCCAGCCGGGCCTTAAGCCTGCTCCAGCTCGACCAGAGTGCCGTTGAAGTCCTTGGGATGGAGAAACAGCACCGGCTTCTTGTGCGCGCCGATCTTGGGCTCGCCGTCGCCCAGGATGCGGGCTCCCTGCGCCTGCAAGTGCCGGGAAGCGGCCTGGATGTCATCGACCTCGTAACAGACGTGGTGGATGCCCCCGTTGGGGTTCTTCTCCAGGAACTTCGCGATCGGGCTGTCTTCCCCCATCGGCTGCAGCAATTCGATCTTGGTGTTGTCGAGTTCGACGAACACCACGCTCACGCCGTGATCCGGTTCGTCGACCGGATCGGAAACCTTGGCCATCAACGCCTCGCGATACTGCGCGCTGGCGGCTTCCAGATCCGGCACGGCGATGGCGACGTGGTTCAGGCGACCGATCATGGCAGCATTCCTCCCGAAAGCTGGCCTCAAAGCCTACAGCTTCCGGTTTAACGCACCAACCGCGCACGCCCAAATACCGGATGACGCGGCGCAGCATCCGGAGGGCGCGCCGGCTCATCCGAATGCGAGCTGTGCAGAGAGGGAAATCCGCTGAGGCGTCATGCACAGCAGCCCGTCACCTACTCCAGGCGGACGAGATGCACCTCGGTGTGCGGCTTGCGGCCGGTTTCGCGCTGCAGAAAACGGCGCAAAGCCAGCCGGGCGGTCTCCTGGACGATCTCGTCGCGCCGGCGGTCGGCGGGACGCAGCTTTTGGACGGCCGCCTCAACGGCGTCGATCGCCGCATCGATCGCGTCGTCATCGGCTTCTTCCTCGCCGAACAAGCCAAAGGCGGAGAGTTGTGGGTCGTCCTCCAACTGGCCATCCGCATCGACCACCAGGGTCAGCACCGCCACGCCGGCGAAGCCCATCTTGCGGCGCTCGCGGATGCTGCCGCTGTCAGTGGGGAGGATCTTGGTGCCGTCGAGGGCCATCCGCCCAACCGGGACGTGATCGATGATCTCCGGCACATTGCCCGGGGCCAGACGGATCATCGACCCATCCGAGGGCACGATCGAGTGCGGCACCTGAAGACTGTCCGCCAGGCGCGCATGCGCCAGCAGGTGGCGCGGCTCGCCGTGCATCGGCACGGCGATCTTCGGGCGCACCCATTGGTACATCTGGGTCAGCTCATCCCGGCACGGATGGCCGGAGACGTGAACGAAATGGTCCTCCTCCGTCAGCACCTCGATGCCGCGCTGGACCAGGCGGTTCTGCAGGCTGTGGATCGCCTTCTCGTTGCCCGGGATGACGCGGGAGGAGAAGATCACGTGGTCGCCCGCTTCCAGCACCACGTTGGGATGCTCCTCGCGCGCGGTACGCGCCAGGGCGGAACGGCTTTCCCCCTGGCTGCCGGTCATCAGCAGCATGACATGGTCGCGCGGGAGGCTATCGAGGTCCCGCTCGGCCACCATGTCGGGCAAATCCTGCAAGTAGCCGCACTCTTGCGCCGCACGAACCATGTTGTGCATCGACCGGCCGACCAGACACAGGCTGCGCCCGGTGGCGATCGCGACCTCCGCAGCCGTCTGCAAACGGGCAACGTTGGTGGCGAAGCAGGTCATCACCACACGGTTGTCGAGCGAGCCGACCAGCTCCTTGAGCGCCGTGCGCACATCGACCTCGGAACCGGAGTGACCCGGCGCCATGGCGTTCGTGGAATCGCCGATCAACGCCAGGATATTGTCGTCCTTCAGACGTTCCAGGCGTTTCTGATCGAAGTTCGCGCCGACCAGTGGGGCGGGGTCCAGCTTCCAGTCGCCGGTGTGCAGCAGGTTGCCCATCGGCGTGCGGATCAGGATCGAACTGGGCTCCAGGATGGAGTGGGTGATGGTGATGAATTCGAGGTCGAACGGCCCGACCGTCGTCTGCCCACCAACCGGGATCTCATGCACAGGGACCTCGTCCTCCAGGCCATGCTCCGCCAACTTGCGGCGCAGCACGGAGCAGGTAAACGGCGTGCCGTAGACTGGCGCGCCCAACCGCCGCCAGAGGTAGGGCACAGCGCCCACATGATCCTCGTGCGCATGGGTGATCACGATGCCGGCCAGGCTGTCCTTGCGCTCGGCGATCCAGCGCACGTCCGGCAACAGCAGGTCGACCCCCGGGGTCGTCTCGTCGGCGAAGGAGATGCCGCAATCGACCATCATCCACTGGCCGGCGTGGCCGTAGAGGTAGAGGTTCAGGCCAACCTCGCCGGTGCCGCCCAGCGGGCAGAAGAGCAGTTCGTCGGCGCCCGGCGCCGATTCCGCGTCCATGTGTAGGGCCAAGCCTTTCTTGTATCAGGTGTCCGCGCGCGTGCGATCCGCGCCGCGATTGAGGTCGTGGACCATCTTGAGACCCCGCAGGGTCAGGTCCCGGTCGACATGGTGGATGGCGGCCGTCTCCGCTTCGAACAACGGAGCCAGACCGCCGGTGGCGATCACGGTCAACGGCTGACCGTAGTCCCGTTCGATGCGCGCCAGAAGCCCTTCGATCAGCCCGACATAGCCCCAGAAGACGCCGGAGCGCATCGCCGTCACCGTATCCTTGCCGATCGGCGACGGCGGCTTTTCCACCCCCACACGCGGCAGCTTCGCCGCGGCGTTGGTCAGCGCGTCCATCGAGCCGTGGATACCGGGCGAGATCGAGCCGCCCTCATAGGCGCCTTCGGCGCTAACGACGTCGATCGTGGTGGCCGTGCCGAAGTCGACGATGGCGAGCGGCCCGCCAAAGCGCGCATGCCCGGCGAGCGCGTTGACCAGCCGATCGGCGCCGACCTGATCGGGCCGGTCGATGTTCACCGGAACGCCGGTGATCACGCCGGGCTCGCCGATCACCAACGGCGTCCCGTTAAAGTAGCGCGAACACAGCGTCTTCAAGGCATAGGTGGCCTGCGGCACCACGTTGGCCAGCACGCTGCCCGTGATGTCCGCCGGCTTCAGGCCATCGAGCGCCATCAGTTGGCTGAGCCAGACGGCATATTCGTCCGCCGTGCGTCGCGGATCGGTGGAAGCACGCCAGCGGCCGACGATCTCCGCGCCGTCATAGACCGCGAAGACGGCGTTCGTGTTCCCGGAATCGATCACCAGCAGCATCGCCGCCTACCCCTGCGCGCCTTCGGGCGCGGCGAAGAAGACGTCGCCAACGCTCAAGCGCTCCCGCCCTCCGGCAGTATCGATGAGCAACGCGCCCGTTTCGTCCATGTCCTGGAACGTGCCATGAACCTCCCGGTTCGGCAGGCGCACGCGCAGGGGCTGGCCCGGCTGGTGGGCATAGGTCAGCCACTGCCGGCGCAGCGGGGCGAAACCATCGTCCAGCCAGCGGTTGACCCAAGCCAGGAAATGCTTCGCCCACGGCGCCAGAAGATCCTCGACGGCAACCCCGTGTCCGCTGCCTTCCCAGTGCAGCGCGGTCGCGGGAAAGGCCGTCTCGTCCGGTGCGTCCGCAACGTTGACGCCCACGCCAAGGAGCAAGGCCTGAAAGCTGCCGTCGGCCCCGATCACCGTTTCCAGCAGGATGCCGGCGACTTTCCGATCGTTCACCAGCACGTCGTTCGGCCACTTCAGCCGCACCTCGGTCAAAGGCGGCATCAGGTGACCCAGCGCGTCAACCAGCGCGAGCGCGGCGGCGAAGCCAAGTTGCGCGGCCTCTGCGACGGCGCAATCGGGGCGCAGGATAGCGGTGAGGTAGAGGTTGCCGCGCGGGCTACTCCAACTGCGTCCCCGTCGGCCACGCCCAGCGGTTTGCTCCAGCCCCCAGACGAGCGTGCCGTCCTCGGCCGCCTCTTCGAGCACCAGACGGCGCGCCTCGTCATTCGTGCTGGACAGCGCGTCGTAAGCGCGCAGCCGGTAGGCCGGCGGGAGTTTGAGCGTGCGCGACGCCTCGTTCATCCAGCCGCCAGGAGGGACGATGCCGCCGCCTCGGCTCCGGCGACGATCGGCGACGGGAAGACGAAGAACAGCAAGGTAATCACGCCCGAGGCGCCCATAATCAGGCTCATCTCCCGGCCGAACGGCTGATCGAAGCTCTCCGCCGGCTCATCGAAGTACATCAGCTTGACGATCCGCAGATAGTAGAACGCGCCGATCACGCTGGACAGCACGCCGACCACCGCAAGCGTGTACAGCTCCGCCTCGATCGCCGCGAGGAAGACGTACAGCTTGGAGAAGAAGCCGGCCAGCGGCGGGATACCCGCCATGGAGAACATGAAGATGCCCATGGCCAGCGCCATCATCGGATGCGTCCGGGAAAGGCCGCGCAGATCGTCGATGTTCTCCACCATCCGGTCCTTCTGGCGCATGCACAGAATCACCGCGAAGGTGCCAAGGTTCATGAACAGGTAGATCGCCAGGTAGATCGCCAGACCACGCACCCCGGCCTCGGTCCCGGATGCCAGACCGATCAGCGCGTAGCCGACGTGACCGATCGAGGAATAGGCCATCAGGCGCTTGATGTTGGTCTGGCTGATCGCCGCCAGCGCGCCCAACACCATCGACAATAGCGAGATCGCGACCACGACCTGCTGCCACTGTGCCACCAGATCGGCGAACGGCCCCATCAGGACGCGGACGAACAGCGCCATCGCGGCGATCTTGGGCGCACTGGCGAAGAACGCGGTGACCGGGGTAGGCGCGCCCTCGTAGACGTCCGGCGTCCACATGTGGAACGGCACGCCGCCGACCTTGAACGCCAAGCCGGCCATGATGAATACGACGCCCACGATCAGGCCGATCGACGGCACCTCGCCCGCCTGCGCGGCCTGCTGCAGAATCTCCGCCAGGGTGACGAAGTTGGTCGTGCCGGCGAAGCCGTACACCAGCGAGCTGCCGTAGAGCAGCATACCCGAGGACAGCGCCCCCAGGACGAAGTACTTCAGGCCGGACTCGGTGGAACGCAGCGTATCGCGCCGGAACGCGGCGATGACGTAGAGGCTCAGGCTCTGCAGTTCCAGGCCGATGTAGAGGCTGATCAGGTCGTTCGCCGACACCATCATCATCATGCCGACGGTGGCGAACAGCATCAGCACGGGGAACTCGAAACGGGCCATATTCTCCCGTTCGATGAACCGCCACGCCATGATCAGGCTGACCGTCGAACCGACCAGGATCAGCCCCTTCATGAAGTTGCCGAAGCCGTCGCGCACGAACAGCCCGCCGAACGCCAACTCGCGGGCGCTTGGCTGGGTCCAGACCAGCGCGAAGGTGATCACGGTCGCCAACGCCGCCAGCGACAGCACCACCCCGGTCGGGTTGCCCTGCCGGAAGACGCCCACCATCAAAAGCGCGATGGCGCTTAGCAGCAGAAACAGCTCCGGAGCGATCGTGGCCAGATCGTAGGTCATGTGCGCGTTATGCCTCTCGCCGCGATGCGGACCGTCAGTTGCCGGACCAGAGGGTGGCCAGGCTCGGGGTATCGGCGTCCGCCAGGGCCTGTTGATAGTTCGAGATCAGGTTTTCGACGCTGGGCGCCATCACGTCCAGGAAGCTGACCGGATAGATGCCCATCCACAGCACCAGCACGGCCAGGGGCGCGAACACCGCCTTCTCCCGCCAGCTCAGGTCCGTGATCTTCATCAGCTTCTCCTTGGTCAGCTTGCCGAAGATCACCCGGCGGTAGAGCACCAGCATGTAAGCCGCGCCCAGCACCATGCCGGTGGCGACCAGCAACCCGACCCAGGTGTTCACCTGGAAGGCTCCGACGATCACCAGGAACTCGCCGATGAAGCCGCTGGTTCCCGGCAGACCGACGCTGGCCAGCATGAACAGCATGAACAGCAGGGCGTAGTTCGGCATCCGGTGCACCAGCCCGCCGTAAGCGTCGATCCGGCGCGTGTGGATGCGGTCGTAGATCACGCCAACGATCAGGAACAGCGCGGCCGAGACGACGCCGTGCGAGAGCATCTGGAAGATCGCGCCCTCCATGCCCTGCTGCGTCAGGGTGAAGATGCCGGCGGTGACGTAACCCATGTGCGCCACCGAGGAGTAGGCGATCAGCTTCTTCATGTCCTCCTGCGCCAGCGCGACCAGGGAGGTGTAGATGATCGCCACCACCGACAGCGCGAAGATCAGCGGCGCGAACAGCGCGGTCGCCTCGGGCAGCATCGGCACCGAGAAGCGCAGGAACCCATAAGCGCCCATCTTCAGGAGCACGCCCGCCAGGATCACCGACCCGGCCGTCGGCGCCTCGACGTGGGCGTCCGGCAACCAAGTATGCACCGGCCACATCGGCACCTTCACCGCAAACGAGGCGAAGAAGGCAAGCCACAGCCAGAACTGCATCTCCGGCGAGATGCCGGCGCCGGCCAGCAAGGTCGGGATGTCGGTCGTGCCGGTCTGGAAGTAGATCGCCAGGATCGCCAGCAGCATCAACACCGAGCCGGCGAGCGTGAACAGGAAGAACTTGAACGCCGAGTAGACGCGCCGCGGGCCGCCCCAGACACCGATGATCAGGAACATCGGGATCAGGACGCCCTCGAAGAACATGTAGAACAGCACCAGGTCGAGTGCGCAGAACATCCCGACCATCAGCGTTTCCAGCACGAGGAAGGCGATCATGTACTCCTTCACCCGCTGCTGGATGGCGTCCCACGACGCCAGCACGCAGATCGGGGTGAGCAGCGTCGACAAGAGGACGAACATCATCGAGATGCCGTCCACGCCCATGTGATAGGTGATCCCGAATTGCGGGATCCAGGGCGCCTCTTCCACGAACTGGAAGGCCGCGGTGCCGCGATCGAACCCGAACCAGACGAACAGCGACAGTACGAAGGTGATCAGCGAAGTCCACAGCGCCACATAGCGGGCGTTGCGCGCGATCACGTCCGGTTCGCCGCGGATCATCAGGATGAAGCCCGCGCCCACCAGCGGCAAAAACGTGACGAGCGAGAGCAGTGGCCAGCCGTGCATCGCGCTTATCCGATCTGCGTGACGAGATACCAGGTGACGAACACCACGACGCCCGCGAGCATCACGAACGCGTAGTGGTAGAGATAGCCGGTCTGCAGCCGGCTGGTCCGCCGGGACAAGCGGCTGGTCAGCGCGGAGATGCCGTCCGGCCCGTAGCCGTCGATCACCGCGCCGTCACCGCTCTTCCAGAAGACGTTGCCGAGCACGCCCGCCGGGCGCACGAACAGGAAGTTGTACAGTTCGTCGAAGTACCACTTGTTGTAGACGAACAGCCACACCGGCCTGATCGCACTGACCAGACGGCCCGGCAGGTCGGGCTTGGCGATGTACATCAGGTAGGCGAGCCCGATGCCGGAGAGCCCCATCAGGAGCGGCAGGAGCTTAACCCACAGCGGCACATGGTGCGCCTCGTGGATCACGTCGTGCTCGCCCTGAACGATGCTCGCGCCCCAGAACGCCATGCGACCGTCGCCGACGAACGCCTCGTAGCCCAGCCAGCCGGCCAGCACCGCGCCGACCGAGAGCACGACCAGCGGCCCCAGCATGACCCATGGGCTCTCGTGGGCGTGGTCGAGCACCTTCTTCGGCGCGCGGCTCTTGCCGTGGAAGGTCATGAACAGCAGCCGCCAGGAGTAGAAGGCGGTCATGAAGGCGGCCAGGATGCCCATCCAGAAGGCGAACTGCCCGGCCCCGCCGTGCGCCGCCCAGGCGGCCTCCAGCACGATGTCCTTGGAGAAGTACCCGGCGAACGGCGGCAGGCCGGCGAGCGCCAGGCTGCCGATCCACATCATCGCATAGGTGTAGGGAATCACGCGCCAGATGCCACCCATCTTCCGCATGTCCTGTTCCTCGTGCATGGCGTGGATCACCGAGCCCGCGCCGAGGAACAGCAGCGCCTTGAAGAAGGCGTGCGTCATCAGGTGGAAGATCGCCGCCCCGTAAGCCGACACGCCGATCGCGAACATCATGTAGCCGAGCTGCGAGCAGGTGGAGTAGGCGATCACCCGCTTGATGTCGTTCTGCGCCATGCCGATCGTCGCAGCGAAGAACGCCGTGGCCGCGCCAACCACCGTGATCAGCGTCAGCGCCACCGGCGCGTACTCCAGGATCGGGGAGACCCGGCAGAGCATGAAGATGCCCGCCGTCACCATCGTGGCGGCGTGGATCAGCGCGGAAACCGGGGTCGGGCCCTCCATCGCGTCCGGCAGCCAGGTGTGAAGGCCGAGCTGAGCCGATTTCCCCATCGCGCCGATGAACAGCAGGATGCCGACGACGTCCAGCGCGCTCGCATCCATGCCGAGGAAGGTGAAGGTGCTGTCCGCCAAGTCTGGAGCGGCCGCGAACGCGCCGTCGAAGGTCACCGCGCCGGTCAGGAAGAACACCGCCGCGATGCCGAGCGCGAAGCCAACGTCGCCGATGCGGTTCACCAGGAAAGCCTTGATCGCCGCGGCATTGGCGCTCGGCCGGTCGTACCAGAACCCGATCAACAGGTAGGAGGCGACACCGACACCTTCCCAGCCGAAGAACAGCTGCACGAAGTTGTCCGCCGTCGCCAGCATCAGCATGAAGAAGGTGAACAGCGACAGGTAGCTGAAGAAGCGCGGCTTGGAGGGGTCGTGCTCCATGTAGCCGACGGAATAGATGTGCACCATCGCCGAGACGACGGTGACGACCGCCAGCATGACCGCGCTCAACGTGTCCATGCGCAGCGCCCAACTGAGCTCGAAGCTGCCGGAATCGATCCAGGTGAACAGCTCCGTCGTGCGCACATTGCCAGCGACCGCGACGTCGAAGAACACGATGATGGCCAGCAGCGCCGACAGCAGCATGGGTGCGATGGTCGCGATCTGGGCCCCGCGGTCGCCCAATTGGCGGGCGAACAAACCGGCGAGGATGGCCCCGATCAGCGGCAGGAAGACGGCGACGACCTCCATGGCTGCCCTAGCCCTTCATCATGTTGATGTCTTCCACCGCGATCGAGCCGCGGTTGCGGAAGTAGATCACCAGGATCGCCAAGCCGATCGCCGCCTCGGCGGCCGCCACGGTGAGCACGAACATCGCGAACACCTGTCCGACCAGATCGTTCAGATGGGTCGAAAAAGCGACCAGATTGATGTTCACCGCCAGCAGCATCAGCTCGATCGACATCAGAATGACGATCACGTTCTTGCGGTTCAGGAAGATCCCGAAGATCCCCAACGTGAACAGGATCGCCGCCACGCTGAGGTAATGCGACAGACCGATCTCCAGCATTAGACGCCGCTCCCCGACTGGACCTTCTTGACTTCCACCGATTCGTCGACTGTGCGGAAGGACTGCTCGCGCAGGTTCTGCCGGAGCACGCCCGTACGCGTCCGCAAGGTCAGCACGATCGCGCCAACCATCGCGACCAGCAGCACGAGGCCTGCGGCCTGAAACAGGTAGACGTACTTGGTGTACAGCACTTGGCCGAGCGCAGCGGTGTTCGACACCTGCTCCGGCGGCGGGGTCGGAACCTGCGCGACCTGCGCGGCTTCGGGCGAGATCGCCCAACCGCCCAACACCATGAGCAACTCGACCAGCAGCACGAGGCCAACCAACCCGCCGATCGGCAGGTACTGCAGGAAGCCCTGGCGCATTTCGGCGACGTTGATGTTCAGCATCATCACGACGAATAGGAACAGCACCGTCACCGCACCGAGGTAGACCACGACCAGCAGCATCCCCAGGAACTCGGCGCCCATCAGGACGAACAGCCCGGCGGCGTTGAAGAACGCCAGGATCAGGAAGAGCACCGAATGCACCGGGTTGCGCGACGAGATCACCATCACCGCCGAGGCGATGGCGACCGCCGAGAAGAGGTAGAAGCAGAGCGCCTGAATGACCATGAGCGAATCTCTGAACCGAGTCTCTGTGCCGGGAGCCGGAGCGGCCCCCGTCGGTGACGGTGTCTTCTAGCGCGTGCGGCCCCTGACCGTCACGCGTTCGAGGCGGATCGACGTTTCCGGAGCCCCCTGCAAGCCGCAAACGCGCACGCGGCGCACCGGCCCGGATACGTCTGCGCCGGCCCTAGCGGGCCGGCGCGGCGTCGTTCGGCCCTTCCGGATCAGCGGTAGGGCGCATCCAGCGTCAAACGCTGGGCGATCTCCTGTTCCCAGCGGTCGCCGTTCTGGAGCAGTTTCTCTTTATTGTAAAACAGCTCCTCGCGGGTCTCCGCGGCGAACTCGAAGTTCGGTCCTTCGACGATCGCATCCACCGGGCAGGCTTCCTCGCACAGCCCGCAGTAGATGCACTTCGTCATGTCGATGTCGTAGCGCGTCGTGCGGCGGCTGCCGTCCTCGCGCGGTTCGGCTTCGATGGTGATGGCGAGCGCCGGGCAGATCGCCTCGCACAGCTTGCAGGCGATACAGCGCTCTTCGCCGTTCGGGTAGCGCCGGAGCGCGTGCTCGCCGCGGAAGCGCGGGCTGATCACGCCCTTCTCGTAAGGGTAGTTCAGCGTGGTCTTGGGCTTGAACAGGTACCCGAAGGTCTTGCTCAGGCCCGAGAGCAGCTCCCACAGGAGCCAGGATCGCGCGAACCGGTCGAGGGTTGCCATAGCGTCTTCAACCTCGTCAGTTGGCCTCGCCGCCGTGCGGTGCGCCTCCAAGCGCGGTTCCGAACGGGGGACGCGGCGGCGCCTACCATAGTCAGGCGGCCCGCCCGTGCAAGGGGGCGTCTGCCTGTGCGCCCGGCGATCGCCGAGCGGCGCAGGCAGGCCGGGATTACTGCGGCAGCAGGTCGAAGGTGACCAGCACGCCAGCGGTCAGCACGACCCAGCCGAGCGATACCGGTAGGAACACCTTCCAGCCCAGCCGCATCAGCTGGTCGTAGCGATAGCGCGGCAGCGTCGCGCGCACCCAGATGAACACGAACAAGACCGCGGCGATCTTCAGCGCCAGCCAGATCTCGCCCGGCACCCAGGTGAATGGCGGTATCCACAGCGGCGGCATCCAGCCGCCCAGGAACAGGACGGAGGTGATCGCCGACAGCAGGATCATGTTCGCGTATTCGCCCAGGAAGAACAGGGCGAAGGTCATCGAGGAGTACTCGACGAAGTACCCGGCGACGAGCTCCGATTCGCCTTCCGGCAGGTCGAAGGGCGTGCGGTTCGTCTCTGCCAGGATCGAGATGAAGAAGATCACGAACATCGGCAGCAGCGGGATGGCGAACCAGAGGTTCTGCTGCGCCTCCACGATCTCCGTCAGGTTCAGCGTCCCCGCGCACAGCACGACCGAGACGATGACGAAGCCCATCGAGACTTCGTAGGACACCATCTGCGCGGCCGATCGGCAAGCGCCCAGGAACGGATACTTCGAGTTCGACGCCCAGCCGGCCATGATGATGCCGTAGACGCCGAGCGACGAAACCGCGAGGAGATAGAGCACGCCGACGTTGATGTCGGCGATCACTTGGTTCGGCCCGAAGGGAATCACCGCCCAGGCGACCAGGGCCAGCACGAAGGTCACCATCGGCGCCAGCACGAACACCACGCGGTTCGAGCCGGCCGGGAGGATGGTTTCCTTGAACAGCAGCTTGACGCCGTCGGCGAGCGGCTGCAGCAGCCCGAACGGGCCCACCACGTTGGGACCGCGGCGCAGCTGCATGCCGGCGATCACCTTACGCTCCGCGTAGGTCAGATAGGCCACTGCGATCAGCAGCGGTACCAGAATCGCGACGATCTGCAGAACGATGTAGATCGCCGGCCAGAGATAGCCTGTCCAGAGGTCAGCCATGAGTGCCCGTCGCTTCGCGTTTCGGCAGGATGAACGCTTCCGTGCAGCGCGCCATCGTCTCGGAGTTCCGGCTGATCGGGTCGGTCATGTAGAAGTTCGCGACCGGAGAACGGAAGGGCTCGCCGCCGAGCTTACCGCTCTTGCCGAACGTCCCCCACTTGGCCGGCGCCAACTGGTCGATCCGGGCGAAGGTATCCGCCGTTTCGATCAGTTTCTGGCGCACCTGACCCAGGTTGTCATAGGGCAGCGTCTTGCCGGTGTAGGCCGACAGTGCGCGTAGGATCGACCAGTCGTCGCGCGCTTCCCCGGGCGGGAATGCCGCCAGACGGCCGAGCTGCACGCGCCCTTCGGTGTTGACGTAGGTGCCGTTCTTCTCCGTGTAGGCCGCCCCCGGCAGGATCACATCGGCCGCGTGCGCGCCGGCATCGCCGTGATGGCCCTGGTAGATGACGAACGCCTTGTCCAGCCGGCTGGTATCCAGCTCGTCGGCGGCCAGCAGGTAGACGGTCTCGACCTCGCCCTGCTCGACGCCCGCCAGGATACCCTCGACGTCGCGGCCGCCCTTGCCGGGAACCAGACCGAGATCGAGCCCGGCGACCCGCGAGGCCGCGGTGTGCAGGACGTTGAAACCGTTCCACTCGTCCTGGACCATGCCGAAGTTCTCGGCGATCTCGCGGCCAAGCGCGAGCACGGCCGCGCCATCCTCACGCGCCAACGCGCCCTGCCCCAGCACGATCATCGGCTTTTCGGCGTTCTTCAGCGTCTCCGCAAACGGGTGCTTGCCGTCTGCGACCTGCTGCAGCGTCTCCGGCCCCGCCCCGAGATACTCGGTCTCATAGGTCAGGTCCATCTGCTCGCCGACCACGCCAACCTTGAAGCCGCCCTTCAGGAAGCGCTTGCGCAGGCGGGCGTTGACCATCGCCGCCTCACGCCGCGGGTTGGTGCCGACCAGCAGGCAGGCGTCCGCCTCCTCGATCCCGGCGATCGTGGTGTTGAACAGGTAGCCAGAGCGTGCCCCGTCGCCGACCTTGGCACCGTCCTGCCGGCAGTCGATGTTGGGCGAGCCCAAGGTGCCCATGAAGTCGCGCAGCGCCAACAGGCTCTCGGCGTCGCACTGATCGCCCGCGATCGCGGCGATCTGCTCACCCTTCTTGTTTTTCAGGTGCTTGGCGATCGCGGTGAACGCCTCGTCCCAACTCGCCTCTTCCAGACGGCCTTTCTTGTTGCGCACAAACGGCCGGTCGAGGCGCTGCCGGCGCAGGCCGTCGCAAGCGTGGCGCGTCTTGTCGTCGATCCACTCCTCGTTGACGTCCTCGTGCAGGCGCGGCAGCACGCGCATCACGTCACGCCCGCGAGTGTCGACGCGGATGTTGGAGCCGACCGCGTCCATGACGTCGATCGACGGTGTCTTGCGCAGCTCCCACGGCCGGGCGGAGAAGGCGTAGGGGCGCGAGGTCAGCGCACCGACCGGGCAGATGTCGACCAGATTGCCGGAGAGTTCGCTGTTGATCGCGCGCTCCAGCGTACTGATCTCCATGTGCTCGCCGCGCCCGATCGCGCCGATCTCCTCGACGCCCGCCACCTCGGCGGCGAAACGGATGCAGCGGGTACAGTGGATGCAGCGGGTCATGATCGTCTTGATCAGCGGACCCATCTCCTTCTCCGGCACCGCGCGCTTGTTCTCCTCGAAGCGCGAGCGGTCGAAGCCGTAGGCCATCGCCTGGTCCTGCAGATCGCACTCACCGCCCTGATCGCAGATCGGGCAATCCAGCGGGTGGTTGATCAGCAGGAATTCCATGACCCCGCGCCGGGCCTTCCGGACCATCTCGGTATCGGTCCAGATCTTCATGCCGTCTTGCGCCGGCATATGGCAGGACGCGATCGGCTTCGGCGAGCGCTCCATTTCCACCAGGCACATCCGGCAGTTGCCGGCGATCGACAGGCGCTCGTGGTAGCAGAAGCGCGGGATCTCCTGGCCAGCGATCTCGCAGGCCTGCAGGACGTTGACGCCCTGCGGGACCGTCACTTCCTTGCCGTCTATCTCCAGGGTAGGCATGACGTGGTCCTTACTCCGCGGCGGTGGCCATGCTGCTGGCCCGCTTGCCGTGCTTGCGCTTGTATTCGACGATCCGGTCTTCCAGTTCGGGCCGGAAGTGGCGGAGCAGCCCCTGGATCGGCCAGGCAGCCGCATCGCCCAGGGCGCAAATGGTGTGGCCCTCGACTTCCTTGCTGACGTCCCAGAGCTTGTCGATCTCGTCGATCTCGGCCCGGCCCTGCACCATCCGGGTCATCACCCGCCACATCCAGCCGGTGCCCTCCCGGCAGGGCGTGCACTGGCCGCAGCTTTCGTGCTTGTAGAACAGGGAAATCCGGCAGATTGCGTCGATGATGTCGGCGGACTTGTCGATCACAATCACCGCCGCCGTGCCGAGGCCCGTGCGCGAATCCTTCAGCGCGTCGAAGTCCATCAACTGGTTGTCGGCGATCGACTTGGGGATCAGCGGCACCGACGAGCCGCCCGGAATCACCGCCTGCAGGTTTTCCCAGCCGCCGCGCACGCCCCCGGCGTGCTTTTCGATCAGATCCTTGAGCGGAATGCTCATGGATTCCTCGACATTGCACGGCTGGTTCACATGGCCGGAGATGCAGAAGACCTTGGTCCCCGTATTCTTCGGCCGGCCGATCCCGGTCCACCACTCCACGCCGCGACGCAGGATCTCCGGGGCGACCGCGATGGTCTCGACGTTGTTGACCGTCGTCGGACAGCCATAGATCCCGACCTGCGCCGGGAACGGCGGCTTCAGGCGCGGCATGCCCTTTTTGCCTTCCAGGCTTTCCAGCAGCGCCGTCTCCTCGCCGCAGATGTAGGCGCCTGCGCCGCGATGGACGTAGATGTCGAAGGCGTAACCGGAGCCGCAAGTATTGTCGCCGATCAGGCCCGCGTCATAGGCCTCCTGGACGGCTTCTTCCAGATGATTGGCTTCAAGCCAGAACTCGCCGCGGATGTAGATGTAAGCCGCGCGCGCGCCCATGGCGAAGCCGGCGACCACACACCCCTCGAGCAGGCGGTGCGGGTCGTAGCGCATGATCTCCCGGTCCTTGCAGGTGCCGGGCTCGGATTCGTCGGCGTTGACCACAAGATAGCTGGGCCGCGGATCGTCCTTGGGCATGAACGACCACTTCATGCCGGCCGGGAAGCCGGCACCGCCGCGCCCGCGCAGTTCGGAGTCCTTGACCTTCTGCAGCAGCGTGTCGCGGCCCATGGCGAGCATGTCACCGGTGCCCATCCACACGCCGCGCTTCTTGGCGCCGGCCAGCTTCCAGTCGTACTGGCCGTACAGGTTGGTAAAGATGCGGTCCTTGTCCTGCAGCATGCTTTAGCTGCTCCCCTTCTCAGACGAGTTACCCGCCTCGTTCCCCGCCTGCGCGGCCTCGGCGCGCGCATTCTGGACCTCGGCCGGAACAAACTCGCCATTGGCATAGGGACCGTCGGCCACGCCGTACTCCTTGACGTCCTTCAGCGTGGTCAACCCGCTTTCCGGCTCCGAGCCCTTGCGGCCTTTCTGCGAGCCGCGCGTCGGCGTCTTGCCGGCGCGCCAATCGTCGATCAACCGTTCGACGATCTCCGGGGTGAGGTCCTCGAAGTATTCCTCGTTGTTCACCTGCATCATCGGCGCATTGCAGCAGGCGCCCAGGCACTCGACCTCCATCAGGGAGAACATGCCGTCCTCCGTGACCTCGCCGTCGCCGATGCCGAGCTTGGCCTTCACCGTGGAGAGAATGTCGTCGGCGCCGCGCAGCATACAGGGCGTCGTGCGGCAGATCTGCAGTTGGTACTTCCCGGGCTTCTCCAGGTTGTACATCGTGTAGAACGACGCGATCTCGTGCACGCGGATCGGCGCCATTTCCAGAATCTGCGCGACATACTCGATCGCGCCCTTGCTCAGGTGCCCCTCGTTTTGCCGTTGGGCGATCCACAGCAGCGGCATCACCGCGCTCGCCTTATGATCCGGCGGATACTTCGCGAGCGCGAACTCGGCCTCCTGCCAACTCGCCTCGGTGAAGGCGAAGCCGCCCGTTTCGGGCGGGCGGAAGGTGGTGACCTTGGGATGCGTCGTCACGCGGCTCATCGGTCGATCTCTCCGAACACGATGTCGAGCGAACCCAGAATGGCAACGCTGTCGGCCAGCATGTGGCCGTTGCAGACATAGTCCATCGACTGCAGGAAGTGGAAGCCGGGCGCGCGGATGTGGCACTTGTACGGCCGGTTGCTGCCGTCGGCGACCAGGAACACGCCGAACTCGCCCTTCGGCGCTTCGACCGCGCGATAGGTCTCTCCCGGCGGCACGTGGTAGCCCTCGGTGTACAGCTTGAAGTGGTGGATCAACGCCTCCATCGAGCGCTTCATCTCGGCGCGCTTGGGCGGCACCACCTTCTGGTCGTCGGCCCTGACCGGTCCCTCGGGCATCTTGTCCAGGCACTGGCGCATCAGGCTGACCGACTGGCGCATCTCCTCCATGCGGATGAGATAGCGGTCGAAGCAGTCGCCGTTCTTGCCTACCGGCACGTCGAACTCGAGCTCGTCGTACACCTCGTACGGCTGCGCCTTGCGCAGATCCCACGGCAAACCGGTGGAGCGCAACGCCGGCCCGGAATAGCCCCAGTCGAGCGCCTCTTCCTGGCTCATGATGCCGATGTCGACGGAGCGCTGACGGAAGATGCGGTTTTCCGTCAGCAGGTCCTCGACGTCGTCGAGCACCTTCTCGAAGTACTTGCAGAACTCGTAGATGTCGTCGACCAGCCCCGGCGGGATGTCGCGCGCGACGCCCCCAGGCCGGAAGTAGCCGGCGTGGAACCGCGCCCCGCTGGCGCGCTCATAGAACTCCAGCAGCTTTTCGCGCTCCTCGAAGAACCACAGGAACGGCGTGATCGCACCGATGTCGAGCGCGTAAGTCGAGATGTTCAGCAGATGGTTGAGAACCCGCGTGATCTCGGCGTAGAGCACGCGCACGAACTTACCCCGGCGCGGAATCTCCAGCCCCAGCAGGTCCTCGACCGCGAGCGCGTAGGCGTGCTCCTGGGCCATCGGCGAGACATAGTCCAGGCGGTCGAAATAGTGCACCGCCTGCAGGTAGGTCTTGTACTCGATCAGCTTTTCGGTGCCGCGGTGCAGCAGGCCGATGTGCGGGTCGACCCGCTCGATCACCTCGCCGTCCATCTCCAGCACCATGCGCAGCACGCCGTGCGCGGCCGGGTGCTGCGGCCCGAAGTTGAGCGTCAGTGGCTTGATCTGGGACTCGGCCATCAGCCCTTGTTCTCCTCACCGTGGCCTTCGGCCTTCTCGTCGCCCGGCAGGTGCAACATGCCTTCCCACGGGCTCATGAAGTCGAAGTTGCGGAACTCCTGGGTCAGCTTGACGGGTTCGTAGACGACGCGCTTTTCGTCCTCGTCGTAGCGCACCTCGACGAAGCCGGTCAGCGGGAAGTCCTTGCGCAGCGGATGCCCCTCGAAACCGTAGTCGGTCACGATCCGGCGCAGGTCCGGGTGATTGGCGAAGAACACGCCATACAGGTCCCAGACCTCGCGCTCGCACCAGCCGGCGTTGGAATAGACCTCGGTCACACTATCAACCGGCGTCTCTTCGCCGGCCGGGAGTTTCACTCGGACGCGCTGATTGTGCTTGAGCGACAGCAGCGAATAGACCACCTCGAACCGCTCGTCACGCTCGGGATGATCGATCGCGGTGATGTCGACCAGCTGGCGGAAGTGGCAGTTTTGATCGTCCCGCAGGAAGGACAGCACCTTCACGATCGATGGCCGGGTGACCCAGACGGTCAGTTGCTGGTTCGCGACCGCGGTCTCGGTCACCTCGTCCATCAAGGCGCTGGCGATGTATTCGCCCAGGTCTTTGAGCGCTTGCGTGTCGGCCATGTCGTCCTCTTTGGGCGCGCCCCAACTTCAGCCCAGCCCGGTCGCTAACGACTGCCAGGCGGTGGCGACGCGCGGAACTGGCATTCGGGCGCGGCGCGGCGTTACGCCGTGGTTCGGTCGAGCTGTCCTTCGCGCCGGATCTTCTTCTGCAGCTGCAACACACCATAAAGCAGCGCCTCTGCCGTCGGGGGGCAGCCGGGGACGTAGATGTCCACCGGGATGATCCGGTCGCAGCCACGCACGACCGAGTAGGAGTAGTGGTAGTAGCCGCCGCCGTTGGCGCAGGAGCCCATGGAGATGACGTAGCGCGGCTCCGCCATCTGGTCGTACACCTTGCGCAAGGCGGGCGCCATCTTGTTGCAGACGGTGCCGGCGACGATCATCACGTCAGCCTGACGCGGGCTTGCCATGAACACCGAGCCAAAGCGGTCGAGATCGTAGCGGCTGGCTCCGGCGTGCATCATCTCGATCGCGCAGCAGGCCAACCCGAAGGTCATCGGCCACATCGAACCGGAGCGTGCCCAGGCGGACAGCTTGTCCATCTGCGCCACCAGGAACCCCTTGTCCTGCAGCTCGCCGCCCAGATTGTCGAGCAGCTTGCTCTTGTCGAGATCCGCGACGTCGCGGCCACCCGGCTGGAGGGCTTGCGGGCCGCCCTCGCGTGCGAGAGACGGGTTCACTCCCATTCCAGCGCCCCTTTCTTCCACTCGTAGATGAAGCCGACGGTCAGGATCCCAAGGAACACCATCATCGACCAGAAACCAAACACCCCGATCTCGCTGAGCGAAACCGCCCAGGGAAACAGGAAGGCGACCTCAAGGTCGAAAATGATGAACAGGATCGAGACCAGATAGAAGCGCACGTCGAAGCGGCTGCGCGCGTCGTCGAACGCCTCGAAGCCGCATTCGTAGGCCGAATCCTTCTCCGGGTCCGGGCTCTGGCGGGCGACCACATAGCTGGCCCCGACCATCGCCAATGCCAGACCGATGGCGATACCGAAGAAGATCAGGATCGGCAGATACTCGATCAGCAGGCTTTCCATGCCAACGATCCTCGCCAGTGAACCGACCTCCGCCCTTTGGGTTCAGGACTGGAAGTCGGCGTTCGTTCTTTCCGGCCTGGCGTCTCGCCAAGCCGTGTGCGTGCCGTGCATCTCCGCACGGCCACGCGCTGCCAGGAGCCGGGCGCGGGCAAGGTTTGCCAGCCTAGCCCGGCGCGCGCAATGCCGCGCGTCTTATCACGATCCGGTCAGCGCGTCAGGCATTGCCACGACGCCAGCCGGCAATTTCTTACCGAACCGCGCCTTTTCACGGCGATCGTGTCGCATGCGCCACGGTCCTACTGGACCCGCGATATAGCGCTATTGCCCGGATACGGAAAGTGGTGCGCGACAGCAGATATGTAGCCGCTAACGGGCCGACTCCTGAACCCGATAGCATCGTCAGGACCACGACTCGCAGGCGTGGCGAACCATGCCCGCGATTCGACTAACAGGAACTTTCGAGAAAACGGAAAATGGCGGGAGTGACGGGACTCGAACCCGCGACCTCTGGCGTGACAGGCCAGCGCTCTAACCTACTGAGCTACACCCCCGCGAGCCCGCGCTGGGGTAGCCGTCGTGTACTGGACGGCTCCACGCATGTCAAGCAGATGAAACATCCTCTGGCCCAGCCTCTTCGAAGAGCCACGGAAGAATCGGAGAGAACACCGATTCTTACCGTATTCAGAGGAAGTTAGCAGCCTGACTGCGCGCCAGAACCTAGTCGTCTCGCCACCCGCTGTCCAGCACTGAAAACGCTTTTTTGTTCCCAGAGGCTCAGCGCACCTGGAAGAGGAACAGCAAGGCAGAAACGGTCACCAACGACAACGCGGTGGACAGAAGAACGGTCGCCGCCGCGCCCTCCCCGTTGGCGTCGTACTGCTGCCCCAGAACGTAGACGTTCACCCCGGCTGGCAGGGCGGCCATAACCACCGCAACTTCAAGCCATAGAGGATCGAGCGAGAAGACGTAGCTGCCCAACACGAACACGAGTGCCGGCATGGCGATCAGCTTGAACGCACTCAGGGTTAGTGGCTCAAGCGGCAGCCGCCCCATGCGATAGCCGACCAACGAAGCGCCCATGGCAAACAGCGCAACCGGCACAGCCGCCCGCCCCAGGGTTTTAAGCAGCGACTCCAGCGTGTCCGGCAAGGGCCAACCCGTGGCGTTCCAAAGCAGGCCCATCCCTAATCCCCACAGGATCGGGTTGCGCACCAACCCACGCGCCGTTGCGATCGGGATCTCGCGCAGCCGCTCTCCCTGCCCACGCCCAATCTCGATCACCACCGTGACCAGCGGGAACATCAAGGCGGAGTGGAAGGCCACCATCAGGAAAGCCGGCAGGCTCGCCCGCTCGCCAAAGGCCGTTAGTAGCAACGGGATGCCGAGCAGTACGGCGTTGGAATAGCTGCTGCACAAGCCGCCGATTCCCGACTCCGCAACGGTGCGCGCAAACACCAGCCGGCTTGCCACCGCCCCCACCGCAAACATCGTCACTGCGGCAATGTAGTAGGACAGCAGAAACGGCCAGGCGACCGAGCCCGCCAGGTCCATCTGCGCCATCGACCGGAACAGCAGCGCGGGAATCGCGAAAGTGAAGGCGAACGAACTCAAGCCGCGCACGCGCGCCTGATCAAACAACCCCAGCCGACCTGCCAGATAGCCGAATCCGACCAGGCCAAACACCGGGATAATGATGTCGAGCAAAATGGACATAGGGGCCCGCCGGGAAAATGGACGCGCGCACGCGTGGCGCGGCTAGGATATGCGATGGACGACGGCCACTCTTTTAGCCGCCCGTGCGCCGACTCGTCGCCCCTCGTTTGCCGATAGCCGCCCTGAAGCGCGTGCAAACCCGCCGCTGATTGGGGGCGCGGAGTTGCGGCCCAGACCTATTAACCGACACTGGCGAATATTTGGTGGGCGGTGCTGGGGTCGAACCAGCGACCTTCTGGGTGTAAACCAGACGCTCTTCCGCTGAGCTAACCGCCCTTATGAAGACGCCGGCACGCCCGCAATACGAACCGGCCGTCGAAGGCGCGTGCCCGCGACGGCCGGATCGAATTCGGCGAAAGCGCCACGCGCCTTTAGTTCAACGCGTCTTTCAAGCCTTTGCCGGCCTTGAACTTCGGCTGCTTGGTCGCCGGAATCTGGATGCGCTCACCCGTGCGCGGGTTACGGCCTTCGGAGGCCGCCCGGGTCGCAACGGAGAAGGTGCCGAAGCCAACCAGGCGAACTTCATCCCCTTGCTTGAGAGAATTCGAGATCTCTTCGAATACCCCATCGACGGCTTTAGACGTATCAGCCTTGGAAAGCCCCGACCTCTTGGCAACGGCGTCGATCAACTCGTTCTTGTTCACGTCAAACCCCCCAGTCTATTGGGTAAAGTACTGGCATCTGTTTAAGAAGCACGCTTACGAGTGGGCCGCAGTGTATAGCGCCCTAGAGCGGCCGGTCAATGTGGGAAAGCCCCGAATTCTCAGGGATACGGCCAGTTTCAGCGCCGAATCCCTGTAGCGCCCCATCGCCATTGGTTAATGCCGAATGGTTCCGGGGGCTGTGCCCGGCTCGACCGGCGTGGGCAGGGGATCCAACGACTCCGAGTCGGTAACTGGCCCCGGATCCAACGGGGCAGCAAGCGCCTGCGCCAAGGCGTGCGCGACATCGCGGACCGGCTGAATCTCCAGGCCACGCTTCAGCGTCTCGGGCAAATCCACGAGCTCGCCCGCATTGTCCTGTGGGATCAGCACCTTCCGGATACCTGCCCGCTGTGCGGCCAGCAGCTTCTCCTTCAGCCCGCCGATCGCCAAGACGCGCCCGCGCAGGGTGATCTCCCCGGTCATCGCGACATCGCGGCGAACCGGGATGCCGCTGAAGCAGGAAACGATCGCTGTGATCATCGCCAGGCCGGCTGACGGGCCATCCTTCGGCACCGCGCCTTCGGGCAGGTGAACGTGGATATTGCGCCGGGCCATCAATCCGGCGTCGAGTCCCAAGGACTCGGCGCGCGCCCGCACGAAAATGTCGGCGGCGGTGATCGATTCCTGCATCACCTCGCCCAGCTTGCCCGTTGCCGTGATCTTGCCGTTGCCGGGCACGGCGACAGCTTCGATCGTCAACAGTTCGCCGCCCACCTGCGTCCAGGCCAGACCGGTCACCGTACCGACCTTGTCCTCCGCTTCCAGCTCGGCGCTGCGATAGCGCGGCAGACCTGCATACCGGGCCAGATTGCGGCGGGTGATTGTCAGCTGCTCAGCCGTCCCCGCCTCGATGGCACGTACCGCCTTGCGGGCCAGTCCGCCGATTTCGCGCTGCAGGTTGCGCACCCCGGCCTCGCGGGTATAGCCGCGGATCAGCTCGGTGAGCGCCCCCTCGGAGATTCCCCACTGCCCATCCGTCAAACCGGTCTCGCGCGCTTGCTTGGGAATCAGATAGCGCTTGGCGATCGCCGCCTTCTCCTGCTCCGTGTAGCCCGGCAGGCGGATGATCTCCATCCGATCCAACAGCGGCCGCGGCATGTTCAGGGTGTTGGCGGTGGCGATGAACATCACCGCCGAAAGGTCGTAGGGCACGTCCAGGTAATGATCGGCGAAGGCGTTGTTCTGAGCCGGATCGAGCACCTCGAGCAAGGCAGAGGCCGGATCGCCGCGATGGTCGGCGCCGAGCTTATCAAGCTCGTCCAGCATGATCAGGGGATTGACCGTGCCGGCCCGCTTCATCGCCTGGATGATCTTGCCCGGCATCGCCCCGACATACGTGCGCCGGTGGCCGCGTACCTCCGCCTCGTCGCGGACCCCGCCCAGGCTGATCCGGACGAACTTGCGATTGGTCGCCCGCGCAAGCGACTGACCAAGCGAGGTCTTGCCCACGCCCGGCGGCCCAACCAGGCACAGGATCGGCCCCTTCAGCTTGCCCACCCGCTGCTGCACGGCAAGGTACTCGACGATCCGGTCCTTCACCTTCTCCAGGCCGAAGTGATCGGCGTCCAGAATTTCCTGCGCGCCGGCCAGATCGGTCTTGAGCCGGGCACGCTGCGCCCAAGGCAGGTCGAGCAGCCAGCCGAGATAGGTGCGCACAACGCCAGCTTCCGCGGAGGTCGGGGACATGTTGCGGAACTTCCGCAACTCGCTTTCCACCTTCTCGCGCACCTCGCGCGGCATCTTGGTACTGTGCAGCCGCTGGGCGAACTGGCTCGCCTCGTCGCCTCCGTCCTCCGCATCACCCAGCTCGCGCTGGATCGCCTTCATCTGCTCGTTCAGGAAGTAGTCGCGCTGTGTCCGCTCCATCTGCTGCTTGACCCGGCCGCGGATCCGCTTCTCCACCTCCAGAACGCCGATCTCGCCTTCCATATGGGCATAAATTGTCTCCAGCCGCCGGGCGACCGATGGCGTCTCCAGCAACGCCTGCTTGTCGGCTAGTGACAGATCGAGATGGGCGGCCAGACTATCCGCCAGACGGTCAGCGCCCTCGATCTGGTTCAGGGAGACCATCACCTCCGGCGGGATCTTCTTGTTGAGCTTGATATACTGTTCGAAGCGGCCGAGCACGGCGCGCGACAGGGTGGCCAGTTCCTTGGCATCGCTGGGCAGCTCCTGGAACGCTTCCACCTCCCCCGCCAGCCAGCGCTGTGCCTCCATGTAGGGGGTCGTGCGTACTCTTGGCCCACCTTCGACCAGCACTTTGACCGTGCCGTCTGGAAGATCGAGCAGCTGCAAAACGGTGGCGATGCAGCCAACCGTGTGGATGTCGTCCGGTGTGGGCTCATCGCAGGCGCTGTCCCGTTGCGTGAGCAGCAGGACCCGCCTGTCCTTGCGCATGGCCTCCTGCAAGGCGGCCACGGAACTCGACCGCCCGACGAACAGCGGCACGATCATGTGCGGAAAGATGACAATGTCGCGCAGGGGCAGAACAGGATAGGCGCGGAACGAGGTGGCTTCAGACATGCGACCCTCTTGGTCCGGTCACGGCACCAAGATCGGGCCGGACGCCAGGCGATTCACCGGCCCGGGCATGCGGTCATATCGCCAAGCCCACAGCCGGCAGCAGCCTCATCGGGCGGAGCTGCCCACGGGGATACGGATCACCCCGCCCTCGTCTGACACGCCCTTCGAACCGCTTGCGCGCGCCCTGTTCCGATGGGGCTTTAGGCGCTGGTCCCGAGGTCTTCGCGGCGGTCGGTATAGATATAGAGTGGCTTGGCCCGGCCTTCCACGACCTCGCGGTTGATCACCATCTCCTCGACCGACTCAAGGCCCGGCAGCTCGTACATCGGCTCCAGCAGAATACCTTCCATGATCGAGCGCAGGCCGCGCGCGCCGGTCTTGCGCGCAATCGCCTTTTCCGCGATCGCCTTGAGGGCGTCGTCCGTGAACTCCAGGCGGACATCCTCCATCTCGAACAGGCGCTGGTACTGCTTGACCAGCGCGTTCTTCGGCTTGGTCAGAATGTCGATCAGCGCGTGCTCGTCCAGGTCGTCAAGCGTCGCCAGCACCGGCACACGGCCGACGAACTCCGGGATCAGGCCGAACTTGAGCAGGTCCTCCGGCTCGACCTCGCGCAGGATCTCGCCGGTCTGGCGCTCCTCCGGCGCGCGGACGTCCGCGCCGAAACCGACCGAGGAGCCCTGATGCCGCCCGGCGATGATCTTCTCCAGCCCGGCGAAGGCCCCGCCGCAGATGAACAGGATATTGGTCGTGTCGACCTGCAGGAACTCCTGCTGCGGATGCTTGCGCCCACCCTGCGGTGGCACGGAGGCAACCGTGCCTTCCATGATCTTGAGCAGCGCCTGTTGCACGCCCTCGCCCGAGACATCGCGGGTGATCGAGGGGTTGTCCGACTTGCGCGAGACCTTATCGACCTCGTCGATGTAGACGATGCCGCGCTGCGCGCGCTCGACGTTGTAGTCGGCGGCCTGCAGCAGCTTCAGGATGATGTTCTCGACATCCTCGCCGACGTAACCGGCCTCGGTCAGGGTGGTCGCATCGGCCATCGTGAACGGCACGTCGAGGATGCGCGCCAACGTCTGCGCCAGCAGCGTCTTGCCGCAGCCGGTCGGGCCCAGCAGCAGGATGTTCGACTTGGACAGTTCGACGTCGTTCGACTTCGCCGCGTGGGCAAGGCGCTTGTAGTGGTTGTGCACCGCGACCGACAGCACGCGCTTGGCGTGCCCCTGGCCGATCACGTAATCCTCGAGGATGGTGTTGATGTCCCGCGGCGTGGGCACCCCGTCGCGCGACTTGACCAGCGTGGTCTTGTTCTCCTCGCGGATGATGTCCATGCACAGCTCGACGCATTCATCGCAGATGAACACCGTCGGCCCCGCAATCAGTTTACGGACCTCGTGCTGGCTCTTCCCGCAGAAGGAGCAGTACAGGGTGTTCTTGGAATCGCCGCCGCTCGTTTTGCTCATACCCACGCCACGTAACCCGAGTCTAACTTCAGTATGTTAGCGAAGGCGCAGCCAGCCGTACAACGCAAAAAGCCGAGCCGTTGCTGGCCGCGGCCGCCCGCGATCAGCTGGCGCGCCCCGAAATCCGGCCAAGTCTAGCCCGTCCGCGTCAAGGAAGTCTGAACACGAAAAAGCCGGGACCGGCGCCCGTTGGCACGCCGATCCCGGCTTTGGATGCGCAGGAAAGTCGCTTTAAGACTTCTTGTCGCCGCCCGAGGGAGCCGGACGTTCGGACACCACGGCGTCAATCAGGCCGAACTCCTTGGAATCCTCGGCGCTCATGAACTTGTCGCGCTCCATCGCCTCCTCGATCGTCTTGAGGGGCTGGCCGGTGTGGTGAGCGTAGATTTCGTTCAGCCGCCGGCGGGTTTCCAAGATTTCCCGGGCGTGAATTTCGATGTCGGTTGCCTGGCCCTGGAAACCACCGGAAGGCTGGTGGACCATCACCTTGGCGTTGGGCAGGGCGAACCGCTTTTCCTTGGCGCCGGCCATCAGCAGCAGCGACCCGGCGGACGCCGCCTGGCCGATGCACACCGTGGAGACGTCCGGGCGGATGTACTGCATGGTGTCGTAGATCGCCAGACCCGAGGACACCACACCACCCGGCGAGTTGATGTAGAAGCTGATGTCCTTGTTCGGGTTCTCGCTCTCCAGAAAGAGCAGCTGGGCGCAGATCAGGCTCGCAACGCTGTCGTTGATCGGCCCGGTCAGGAAGATAATCCGCTCTTTCAGAAGGCGGGAAAAGATGTCGTAGGAGCGCTCGCCCCGGTTGGTCTGCTCGACCACCATGGGGACGAGGGTGTTCATCTCGGCGTCGTTCGCGCTCATCGTCATCGCTATCCCGGTGTTGCGGGCACGCCGGGCGTTTGTGCACCCGGCGTGCGGATCTAAAGGGTCTGCTCGTCGCGCGGGCGCCGCCCGTCCTTACGAGTTCTGTTCCGCCTCGGAGCTGCCCGATTTGCTGCTGCCAGACTTGCTACCAGAGGACTTGCTGCTGGCGGACTTGGAGCCGCCGGACTTGGAACTGGAACTCTTGCTGCTAGAGCTCTTGGCGCCGCCGCTCTTGGAAGAACTGGTGCTGCTGGACCCCGATTTCGAGCCCTCAGCCTTCTTGGACGAACCGCTCTTGGAGCCGGCGCTTTTGGAGCTGGTGCTCTTGCTCTTCGAGCCACCGGACTTACTCTTGGTGCCCGACTTGCTCTCCGCGCTCTTGTCCTCACCGCCCTCGGCGCTGTCGCCGGCCTGCTCAGCCTCCAGCTCCTCGCGCAGTTGATCGGTGGTGACGGCGCGCTCCTCGGTGTTGGCGAGCTCGAGGATGTAGTCGATGACCTTATCCTCGTAGATCGGCGCCCGGAGGCTCTGCAGGGCGTCCTGGTTGTTCTGGTAGTGCTCGAACACCTCGCGCTCGCGGCCCGGATACCGCTGGACCTCTTCGATCAGCGCCTTGTTGAGCTCTTCCTGCGTGACGTCGATCTGCTCGTTGCGGCCGACCTCCGAAAGCAGCAGGCCCAGCCGCACGCGCCGTTCGGCGATGCTGCGGTACTCTTCCTTAAGCTGCTCGTCGGATTTCTCCGCGTCCTCGGCGTCGAGCTGGCCACTCTGGCGATCCTGCTCGATCTGCTGCCAGATCGCGTCGAACTCGCCATCGACCATCGACGGCGGCACGTCGAAGCTGTGCCCATCAGCAAGCTGATCGAGCAGCTGGCGCTTGGTGCGCTGGCGGGTCAGGCGCTCGTAGTCCTGACGGATCTGATCGCGCACCCGCTCCTTCAGCGTACTGAGATCTTCCTCGCCGAACTTCTGCGCGAACTCGTCGTTGATCTCGACCGGCTCGGCCTCGCGCAGTTCCTTCACCTTAACTTGGAACTGCGCGGTTTTCCCGGAGAGCTGGCTGTTCATGTACTCGTCCGGGAAGGTGACCTCGACGGTCTTTTCCTCGCCCGGCTGCACACCGATCAGCTGATCCTCGAAGCCCTCGACGAATCGGTTGGACCCGAGTTCCAGGTGATGGTCCTCGGCTTCCATGCCGGGGTGCTTCTCGCCGTCGACCTCACCGGAGAAATCGACGACCAGGATATCGCCCTTCCCCGCCGGACGCGGCTCCTCGACCGCCTTGCTCTCCTTCTGCTGGGAAGCCAGGCGTTCCAGCGCCTCGTCGACTTCGTGGTCGGGGACCTCGACCTTCTGCGTGGTCACCGAAATCTGGCTGAAGTCCATCGGCTCGATGTCGGGCAGCAGCTCCACCTTCATCCGGTAGACGAGGTCCTGCCCCTGCTCGAAGGACTCCAGGGAGATGTCCGGCTGGCCGGCGGGGCGCAGGCCGCGCTCCTGGACAACCTGCTGCGAGGAGTCGCTCACCGCGCGCTCCAACACCTCGCCCATCACGGCCTGGCCGAAGCGCTGCTTGAGGATGCTCATAGGCGCTTTACCCGGCCGGAAGCCCGGGATCTTCTGGTTCTGGCCGATCTCGCGCAGCCGGCTTTCAACCTTCTCGTCGATCTCGTTGGCTTCCAGGGTGACAACGAACTCGCGCTGGAGACCTTCGTTCTTTTCTTCAGTGACCTGCATGGACCGCTCGGTCCCTTCCTGTCGCTTGGGCTCGGTGATCGTGTGCGCGCCGGCCGCGCGCGAGGCAGCGCGCAGCGGCGGCGCGGTGATGTCTCAAATGCGCAGATTCCGGCGCGCCGGAGCCTGGGCCGGGCGATGTGGCATCTGCCGCAATGGTGCGGGCGGAGGGACTTGAACCCCCACGGGTTTTCACCCACTAGGACCTAAACCTAGCGCGTCTACCGGTTCCGCCACGCCCGCGGCAAAAGGCGCCCCCGTGCGGGTCGGACCGTTTAGACCATCGCCGCGAGGGACGCAACCGCCCCTAACCTAGCTACGCGCCGTGCGACGTTACAAGGTCTTCCCTCTCCGCCCCGTGGAGCAGGAAGATTGTGTTAAGTGATGCTCGATGAACAGCGCGCGTCCTACCTACCGCGGTGTCCCACGTCGCCGCTCGACCAGCGCGGTGGCGCAAGCGTCCAGGATGGCATCTTCGTCGATCCGGTAGGTCGTGTAGAGGTCTGAGAGCGTGCCCGACTGACCGAAATGTTCGACGCCCAGCGCCTGCACCCGGTGGCCGCGCACGGCCCCAAGCCAGGCGAGCGTCGCCGGGTGGCCGTCCAACACCGTTACCAGCGCGGCGTCGCGGGCGAGCGGGCTCAGCAGCCGCTCAACCCAGCTGGGGGCATGGCCACCGCTCTGGCGAGCCTTCTCCGCCGCCGTCCAGCCGGCGTTCAAACGGTCGGCGCTGGTCACCGCCAACAGCCCGACGCCCGGCACCTCCTCGCGGATCGCTTCGAACGCCGCTTCGGCTTGCGCCGCCGTACTCCCGGTATAAACGATCGCGAGCTCGCCGCCATTGGCAGGCGGATGACGCCAGTAGCCGCCCTGGATAATCTGGTCTTCCTGCTCGGCGCTCAACGTGCGCGCAGGCTGGTCGATCGCCCGCGTGGTCAAACGCAGATAAACGCTGCCGCCCTCGACATCGCGCAGCCAGTCGCTGGCCGCCTCGCCACTGCCATCGCGCTGCAGGTAGTCGAAGCCCCAGCGCATGATGACTTCCAACTCGTCGACGAACGCCGGCTCGAAGGCGGCGAGGCCGTCCTGACTCATGCCGATCAGCGGCGTGCCCACCGACTGGTGGGCGCCCCCTTCCGGCGCCAGCGAGATGCCGGAGGGCGTCGCCACCAGCATGAAGCGCGCATCCTGGTAGCAGGCGTAGTTCAGCGCATCGAGCCCGCGCAGGATGAACGGGTCGTACAAGGTCGCGACCGGCAGCAGGCGTTCGCCGAACAAGCTGTGCGACAGGCCGAGCGCGGCCAGCAGGGTGAACAGGTTGTTCTCCGCGATGCCCAGTTCGAGGTGCTGACCCTCCGGGCTCATGCCCCACTGGTGGGCGGAGACGACCTTTTGCTCCTTGAAGGTATCGGCGCGACGATGACGCGACCAGATGCCCCGCCGGTTCACCCAGCCGGCCAGGTTGGTGGAGACGGTGACGTCCGGCGAGGTGGTGACGATCCGTTCCGCCAGCGACCCGCTATCCTCTCCCTGGCCGGCGCGGGCGATCTCCGCCAGGATCTTGCCGAAGCCTTCCTGGGTCGACATCCGCTCGCCCTCCGGCCGCGGCAAACGGCTTGGCACCGGCACCTTGGCCGCCTGGTAGCGCCGCCGGCCCTGACGGGCGAACGGGACCGCGTCGAGGAAGGCACGTAGCTGCTCGGCCGAGGCATTGAGGCCGGCGAAACGGTCCCACTCCCGGCCCTCGGGCACGGCGTTCGCCTGCTGGAAGTCCGCCATCTGCTGGGCGTTCATGATGCCGGCATGGTTGTCCTTGTGACCGGCGAAAGGCAGCCCCTGCCCCTTGATCGTGTAGGCGATGATGCATTTCGGCCGGTCGTCGCCGTCCAGGCCGTGCAGCGTTTCCAGCACGACGTCCAGGTCGTGGCCGGCCAGGTTGGTCATCAACGCATGCAGTTCGGCGTCGTCGTATTGCGCCAGCAGGTCCGGCACGCCTGCTACCGCGCCGATGTCGCCCTGCAACTGCGCGCGCCAGGCCGCCCCACCCTGGAACACCAGGGCGGAGTAGAGCGAGTTCGGGCAGTCGTCGATCCAGGCCCGCAGGGCGTCGCCGCCAGGCTGCGCGAAGGCGGCCTGCAGCTTGCGGCCGTACTTCAGGGTGATGACGTCCCAGCCCATGGTGCGGAAGAGCTGGTCGATCTGGCCGAACAGCCGGTCGGCCACCACGCTGTCCAGGCTCTGGCGGTTGTAGTCGATGATCCACCAGACGTTCCGGACGTCGTGTTTCCAGCCTTCCAGCAGGCATTCGTAGATGTTGCCCTCGTCCAGCTCGGCGTCGCCGACCAGCGCCACCATCCGTCCGCGCGGACGTTCGGCCATCAGGCCCTTGAGCGAGACGTAGTCCTGCACCAGCCCGGCGAAAGCTGTCATCGCCACGCCCAGCCCGACCGAGCCGGTGGAGAAATCGACGTCGTCCTTGTCCTTGGTGCGCGAGGGATAGGACTGGGCACCGCCGAACGCACGGAAGTCCTGCAACGCCTGTGCGTCCTGCTGGCCGAGCAGGTACTGGATGGCGTGGAACACGGGGCTGGCGTGCGGCTTGACCGCGACCCGGTCTTCCGGGCGCAGCACGTCGAAGTAAAGCGCGGTCATCAGTGTGGTGAGGGAGGCGCAGGAGGCCTGGTGCCCGCCGACCTTGAGTCCGTCGGGATTGTCGCGCAGCAGGTTGGCGTTATGGATCGTCCAGGCGGACAGCCAGAGCACCTTGCGTTCCAGCTCCGCCAGCAGGCGCCGGCGCGCCGCCGCATCCTGCGCGATATCGTCCACCCCACGATCGCCGCGCGCGCTCAACGCCTTGCCGTCTTCGGCCATGCTGCCCCTCCCGATAACTGCACAGCCCCGCATGAAGCGGGTGGCGGCAGTGTCGCGGGTGGGTTCTGACGTGACAAGACAGGAGGCGCAGCCGCGGCGGGACATGCCCAACACAGCACTTCAAATCAGGGGTTTATATCTCTGGTTTTTAAATAAAATGCCGACCATTGGATCGACGAATAGCGCGCGGTGCAACTGCATCGACCGCAGCGAGGGTTCGAGGGTGGCGCCGCTGGTAATGACCGCGAGCGCGCGAAGTTAAGCTCCGGCGCGCTCGTGGAAACGCTCGACGAAACTGGCGAGCGAGAGGATGCGTTCCTCGTCGACGAACTTGGTGTCGCCCCGGGCGATCTGGATGTGGAAGCGGACATGGTCGATGCCCATGTCATCCTTGCCCACCGAATGAACCTCGGCCGTTTCCACTGTGTGGTCCGGCGCGCGGCGCAAGTAGGTCGAGCCGGCCTCGATGCGGGTGCGCGGACGCCGGGAAAAAATCTCGAGACGATCTGCCAGCATGACGATGTTCCTTCATGTCGGCGTGGAACCCCGGAGCAATTATCCGGCCTTTGAGCCGGTTGCCCATAAACTCAGGCTGCATGCGTCAGTTTAAGGGTCAGTTAACACGTCATGATGGCAAAGCATCAAAAGCCTCCTGGTCGAGAGGCTTAGCCTCCCCACTTACGGTGCCGTGCAATCGGCGCCGTGTAACCGAAGAGCTCTCGGTATGCCCGAAACATTCCTGATCGCCGACCTGCATTTCGGCCACGCCAACATCCTGCGTTACGAGACCACAAACCGCCCGTTCCCAGACGTGGCGACGCACGACGCGACGCTGATTGCCCGCTGGAACGCGCGCGTGGGCCCGCGCGACACCGTATGGGTGCTGGGCGACTTCGCCTGGTCGCCGGCAGCCGCCAAAGCGGCACTCCGGGCGCTTCAGGGTCGGATTCAGCTGGTGATGGGCGATCACGACCGGCGCTGGCTGGGCGGCGACGGGCTCGGGTTCGACGCGGTCGCGGAAGTTCACGGTGCGGTCAAGATCGCCAAGGACACGCTGCTAACCCACGTGCCCGCCATCCTGGGGCCGAAATACGCCCGCAACATCCACGGCCACACCCATAGCCGCGCGGTTGGCGACGGCGCGCACGTCTGCGTGTCGGTCGAGCACACCGGCTTGGCCCCGCTTACCTGGGCAGAAGTGCAGGCACGGTTCCAGGAGGACGGTCGAGGCGCAAACAGTGCCCCGTCCTGAAATACGGGCGTTGGTTCAGGCTCTTCAGATTAAGCCATTGCTTCCAAAGGAAGTTTAGGCGTCTTGCTGCAATGCCACCAACGCGGCCGGCACCCGATCCGGCAGATCATCGGCGATCAGGCCAGGGCCAAAACCGCGGGCGGCTTCCCCGTGTAGCCAGGCAGCGGCGCAGGTGCCCTCGAACGCCGGCAATCCCTGGGCCAGGGCCCCGGCAACCAGACCCGCAAGCACGTCACCCGCCCCGGCGGTGGCCAGTTCCGGCGGCGCGTTCGCGTTGATCGCGGCCCGGCCATCGGGCGCGGCGATCACGGTGTCCGCGCCCTTCAACAGCACGACCGCCCCGGTCCGCCGCGCGGCCGTGCGGGCGCGGGCCAGCTTATCGCCTTCGGTATCTGGAAACAGGCGCGCGAACTCGCCTTCATGCGGGGTCAAAACGGTCGGTCCCCACACGGCTGCCGCCAGTTCATCGCACGCCCCGGCGAAGCTGGTGAGCGCGTCGGCATCCAGCACGACTGCCCTACCAGTGGCGAGCAGCTTGTGCGCCCGATCCCGCGTCGCGTCGCCGACCCCGGCACCGGGGCCGAGCAAGAGCGCGTTCAGCCGTGCATCCGACAGCAACCGGTCAAGCTGGACGTCATCGTCGAGCGGCACGGTGATCACGGCTGCCGTTTCCTGCGCATAAATCGGCAAGGCCGTGGTCGGCGCGGCGATCGTAACCAGCCCGGCCCCGACGCGCAGCGCCGCCCGGCAGGCAAGCCGTCCCGCCCCGGTCGCGGTCGCGCCGCCCAGAACCAGGGCGTGGCCGAAACGGTACTTATGATCGCCCGTCGCGCGCCAGGGCCAGCGCTCGGCGACCAGCGCCGGCGCGTTCTCGAAGGTAGCCGGCCCGTCCGTGTCCGCGCAGGCAGTCGCGAGGACGCGCGCCGGGATGCCGATGTCCGCCAGCACCACTGGCCCACAGTAGCCGCGGCCGGGCAACAGCAGATGACCCGGCTTCTTGCGGAAGAAGGTGACCGTGCAAGCGGCCTGCACCGCAACTTCGCCCAGCACCTGTCCGTCGTCGCCGGCGAGGCCGCTCGGCACGTCGACCGCCACCGTCGGAAGCACGCGCGCGTTCAACGCTTCCACCACCGCACGCGGCGCGCCGTCCAGCGGCCGGCTGAGCCCGGCGCCGAACAGCGCATCGACGGCAACGTCCGCGCCGTCCAGCAACTCGGGGGACAGCAGCTCGACCGGGCCGTCCCATAGGCCGGCGTGATGGGCGGCGTCGCCCCGCAGCTTGTCGACCGACCCCAAAAGGCCAAGGCGTACGGTCCAGCCCATCGCCTTCAGGTGGCGCGCGGCGACAAAGCCGTCGCCGCCGTTGTTGCCCGGCCCACACAGCACGACGACCGTCCCCTGGGCGAAGCGGGTCCGCACCGCCTCCGCGACGGCGCGTCCGGCATTCTCCATCAACGTGGTCCCGGGGACGCCGCCGTCGATCGCGGCGCGGTCGGCACGTCCCATCTGGGCGACGGTGAGGAGTTCGTGCCCTTGGCTCATTGCGCTCCCGGCTCCATCGGCACTCCCCGACTCAGCTCTTGCGGTGCTTCGCCTTCAACGCCTGGAAGCTCTGCACGCTCGCTTCCGCGCCGCGGCGCAGGTGGGCAACGTCGGCATCCGGGATCAACAGGTCGTAGCCCGCCTTCATCAGTTGCTCGGGCCCGCGCTCGGGCGTGGCGATGCCGCCTAGCAGCTTGCCCGCGTCCTTGGCCGCACGCTCGATCCGCTGCACGGCCTTCTGCACCTCCGGATGGTCGGGTTGCCCCAGATAGCCGAGCTGCGCCGACAGATCGAACGGCCCGACGAACAGCATATCGACCCCGTCAACGGCCGCGATCGCCTCGACGTTGTCCAGGCCCTGCGGGCTCTCGATCTGGCAGATCAGGGTCAGGCGGTTATCGATCTCAGCTAGATAGTCCTGCCAGAAGGCGCCATAGCCGGTTGCGCGCACAACCGTCGCCGCCAGGCCGCGGCGCCCCTTCGGCGGGTAGTGACAGCCGGCGACCGCCCGTTCGGCGTCGGCCACGCTATGCACGGCCGGCACCATGACGCCGGTCACGCCGATATCCAGAATGCGCTTGAGGTAGACGGGATCGTTCGCCGGCACACGGGCGAGCGGGGCGACCGGGAAGCCGCTCAGCGCCCGCAACAGCTCCATCGTCTCACCGAACCCAACGGGGCTGTGTTCCATATCGATCATGACCGCGTCGTAGCCAGCACGCGCCACCACCTCGGTCACGGCCGTGCTGCCCAGCATCAGCCAGCAGACCAGCCCGGGCCCGTTCGTGCGCAGCGTCTGTTTCAGATCGATCCGCTGGTCCGCCGTCATATCGTCCCCTGTGTCGTGTGTTCGCCCCTATGGCCGGGGTCGAAGACGATCCTAGGGGCCGCAGGCTAGTAGCGGAAGCCGTGGAAGCGACGCTTGGGCTGTTTGGTCACGGGATCGATGTCGTCGGGCAACGGGTCGTCGCCGTGCGGCCAGTCGGGCTCATCGTTTGGCTTGGCGAGCTCGCCCAGCGCAGCAACCCGGTCTTCGGTGGTCGGGTGCGTGCGCAGCATCGACGGCTGGTTGGTCACGCCTTGCCGGCCAAACAGGTTTTCCCAGTAATGCTGCTGCTGAGTTTCCATCTTCTGCAAGGCGTTCGCCACGCCCTCCGGGTCGCCGGTCAGCATCGCCGCGCCGGCATCCGCATCGAACTCGCGCGTGCGCGACAGCGCCAACTGCAGCAGCAGCGACAGCAAAGGTGCCAGCCCCAGAAGCAGGATCACCGGCCACGGGATCACCACATCGCCCGAGCCGATCGACGGCAGGTTAAACAGAATCAACAGCATCGCAAGGAAGGCCAGCGTGCGCGTGACCTTGGTCATGAAGTCGGCAAGCGCCATCAACTTCAGGTCGCCGTTGGCGACGTGGGTCAGCTCGTGGGCCAGTACCCCGGCGATCTCCCGCCCGGTCAGGCGGCGTAGCAGTCCATCCGAAACGGCCAGGTTGACCGAGTCCGTCGACCCCGTGGTGAACGCCAGCATTAGCCGGCTGGGCACGTAATACAGGGTTGGCCGGACGGTGATCTGCGCGCGCGCACACAGCTCATCGACCGTGTCGTAGAGCAACGGCACTTCGCGCCGCGCCAGCTTCCGCGCGGAGAACATCTGCAGCATCAGTCGCTGCGACATCTGCGGCCCGAGATAGAGAATGACGGCCGCGAATCCGCCGATCCAGACCAACCCGATCGGCCCCGCGATCAGGTAGCCGATCGCCGCCAGCAGCAGCGTCAACGCGCCGATCAAGAGCGCCGCATGGACGACATTCCGCCGATGGTTCGCGGCAACCCGGTCGGGGTCGATGGTGAACTGCGAGATCATGCTGTGCATGTAGGGTCGACCCACGACACGGGGAAGGTGCCGCAACGAACCTTTCGTTGCAGATCGGCGCGCCTGACGGCGCTACTGGAAGGCCACCTCGGCGAAGGAGCGCAGCTTGCGGGAATGCAGCCGCTCGCGTTCCTGCTGCTGCAGGTTCTCCAGCGCCTTCAGGCCGATCTCCAGATGCTGCTCGACGCGCTTGCGGTAGAACTCGCCCGCCATGCCGGCCAGCTTGATCTCGCCGTGCAGCGGCTTGTCGGAGACACACAGCAGAACGCCGTAGGGCACCCGGCAGCGGTAGCCGTTCGCCGCCACGGTGGCGCTTTCCATGTCCAGCCCGACCGCACGCGATTGCGACAGGCGCCGCAACATCGCCCGGTGGTCGCCCAACTCCCAATTGCGGTTGTCGACGCTAGCGACCGTGCCGGTCCGCATCACGCTCTTGAGGTCATAGCCCGCCTGCCCGGTCACGTCCGCGACCGCCTGTTCGAGCGCCTGCTGCACCTCGGCCAGCGCCGGGACCGGGACCCAGGTGGGCAGTTCCTCGTCCAGCACGTGATCCTCGCGCGCATAGCCGTGGGCGAGCACGTAATCGCCCAGCTGCTGGGTGTTCCTGAGGCCCGCGCAGTGGCCCAGCATCAGCCAGGCGTGCGGACGCAGCACGGCGACGTGGTCGGTCATGGTGCGCGCGTTGGACGGCCCGACGCCGATGTTGATCAGGGTAATGCCGCCGCTGTCGGGAGCGACCAGATGGTAGCCCGGCATCTGCGGCAAGCGGTCGGGCGGCGTCCCCTGCCCCGCCTCGGCACCGTTCGGGGTCACCACCTCACCCGGCTCGACGAACCGGCTGTAACGCGGGTCGCCCGCCTGCATCAGGCGCCGGCCCAGGCGCACGAAGGCGTCGACGTAGAACTGGTAGTTCGTGAAGATCACGAAGTTCTGGAAGCTGTGCGGCTGGGTCCCGGTATAGTGCAGCAGGCGCTGCAGGGAGTAGTCGATCCGCGCCGCGCGGAAGGGTGCGAGCGGGCTTGGCTCGTGCTCGTCCAGATGCATCGTGCCGTCGAGGATCGCGTCGTCCATCCGGGTCAGGTCCGGGACATCGAAAAAGTCGCGCAAAGGGGTGTCCGGAACGCTTTCCTGCGCGCGCAACTCCGCGGTTTCCTGATTGATGTCGCGCTTGTAGGCGGCATGCACCGCGATCGGCTCGTGCGACTCGCCAACCTCCACCGGAACGCCGTGGTTCTCGATCAACAGCGCGATCTGTTCGCGCAGGTAGCGGCCGAACACGTCCGGCCGGGTCACGGTCGTTTCGTGCGCCCCCGGCCGGGCGACGAAGCCGTAGGACAGGCGCGAATCGACCTGCGCGTGGGAGCGCGTGGTCACCCGCACGAAGGGATAGGTGGCCCGCACCGCCTGCTTCGGCGGCTGGCCGTTCAGGTATGCTTCGAACTGCCTGCGCAGGAAAGCGGTATTGCGCTCGTAGATCTCCTCGATCCGCGCGAGCGCGGCGTCTGGATCGCGAAAACTCTCGGTCGCGAACGGCTCGGGCGTAAGCTTATCCGGCATGTTTGTCTCCGCGCTGCACATTTGGCCCGGGCGAGCTCAAGCGCGGCACCTCGGCGGCGCGCCGCGTCAAACGTATCACGGCAGGGCGGAAGAGAGGAAAACTGGGGTGGCCAGCCGGATTCGAACCGGCGACCTCATGGACCACAACCATGCGCTCTAACCGACTGAGCTATGGCCACCACAGGAAAATCGGCAGCGCGCCAGCGCGCTGCACGCCGTGTCTCTAACCCCCGGCAAGGGACGCGTCAAGCGGTTGGATGTGCGGACTTGCGAGGGGCTTGCGCTCACGGCTAGCATGCCGCGCGCCATCCGGGTCGCTCCCATGCGATCCGGCCCACCCGACAGCCAATCGAGGGATCGTTCGCCCATATGGTCACCCGCGCCGCCGCCCTGGACCGTCTTGGCACTGAAAGCGCCTTTCAGGTCCTGGCGCGCGCCAACGCCCTGGTCGCGGAAGGCCGATCGATCATCAACCTGGGAATCGGGCAACCAGACTTCCGTACGCCCGACCACGTCGTCGAAGCCGCCTGCAAGGCGCTGCGCGACGGGCATCACGGCTACACCCCCGCCAAGGGCATCCCGGAACTGCGCACAGCCGTCGCCGAGGACGTGACGGCGCGCACCGGCGCCGCGGTCGACCCGGAACACGTCCTGGTCGTGCCCGGTGGCAAGGTCACGATGTTCTTCGCGATCACCATGTTCGGCGAGCCGAGCGCGGAGATCGTCTATCCTGACCCCGGTTTCCCGATCTACGAATCGCTGGTGCGCTATTCCGGCGCGCGCCCCCGCCCCTTGGCGCTGCGCGAACGCGACGGCTTCGCGGTCACGGCCGATGCACTGGCCGAGACGATCACCCCCGACACCCGCCTGGTCATCCTGAACACCCCCGGCAACCCCACGGGCGGCGTCATCCCGCGCGCGGAGATGGACCGGATCGCCGAGGTGCTGGCGCGCAACCCGCAAACCGCGGTGCTGGCGGACGAGATCTACGGCCGTTTGATCTATGACGGACAGGAACACGTCAGCCTGCTGTCCTACCCCGACCTGCGGGATCAGGTGATCCTGCTGGACGGCTGGTCGAAGACGCATGCGATGACCGGCTGGCGGCTCGGCTTCGGTGTCTGGCCGAAGGCCCTGGTCGCGGATGCCGAACGGTTGGCGGTCAACAGCCATTCCTGCGTCAACGCCGCCGCGCAGCATGCCGGACTCGCCGCGCTGACGGGTAGCCAAGACCATGTGGCGGAGATGCACGCCGCGTTCGACGCGCGACGGCGCGCGCTGGTCGACCGGCTGAATCAGATCGACGGCATCACCTGCCCCAACCCAGGCGGTGCGTTCTACGCCTTCCCGAACATCACCGGCACCGGCTACGCTGCCAAGGAGCTGGAGACGGCGCTCTTGGAGGACGCCGGCGTCGCCACCGTCGCCGGCACCTCCTTCGGCGCGGCGGGTGAAGGGTATCTACGCCTGTCCTACGCAAACACGAAAGAGAACGTGCTGGCCGCCGCGGCGCGGATCGACGCCTGGCTGAACGGCGCGCGGGACTGACGCAGCGCCCGGCCACTGACCAATAGACGGCCCGACCGGGTGCCGCCCCGGCAGGCAACCTGCCTAGCATTTGGGCAGCCCGACTGATCAACGTCGCGCCAGGGCACCGACACGCCCGCAGCACACTGCGGAGTCACGCTGTCAGGCGCAGTTGGCACGTAGCTTGCTTAGGCTGGCGAGCGGGGGGACGCTGCGATACGGCGAGGCTGGCACGCGCACGGCTGTTGCTCCGCGCCCACCCGGTACAACCGGGCCAGAGCGCTGATCGGCCGACACCGCGGTCGACCGGCGCGCGGCACGAACGAAGGGAACCGGGACAGGCCGTCAGCGGCCAGCGCCCGGCGCCACATCCAAGAGGCAGGTCACGAGGGGCCATGAAAAAGATCGAGGCGATCATCAAACCCTTCAAACTCGACGAGGTGAAGGACGCCCTGCACGAGGTCGGGATCAAGGGCATCACGGTAACCGAGGCCAAGGGCTTCGGCCGCCAGAAAGGCCACACCGAACTCTACCGCGGGGCGGAATACGTCGTCGACTTCCTGCCCAAGGTGAAGATCGAGGTTGTGCTCGACGAGGACCAGGTTGAACGGGCCGTGGAGGCGATCCAGCAGGCCGCGCAGACCGGGCGCATCGGCGACGGCAAGATCTTCGTCTCGACCGTGGATGAGGCCATTCGCATCCGCACCGGCGAACGCGGCGGCGAAGCAGTCTAGGCCCGCTTTCGCCCGCGGCGGCCCGCACCGCCGGTTTCACCTCGCCGCCGAGCGGCGGGCGCCCGCACGCGGGCGCTTAACCGTTCGGCTCAGCCGCAATCGATAATCTGAAATCTCGACCATCGAGAACGGGGAATGACATGAGCGACGCGCAGAACGTTCTGCAAATGATCAAAGACAACGAGGTGAAGTACGTCGACTTCCGCTTCACCGACCCGCGGGGCAAGTGGATGCACATCGCCCAGCACGTCAACACGGTCGACGAAGACCTGCTGGACGAAGGCATCATGTTCGACGGCTCGTCGATCGAAGGCTGGAAGGTCATCAACGAGTCCGACATGACCCTGAAGCCGGACCTCTCGACGGCCGTGATGGACCCGTTCGCCGCCCAGCCGCAGCTGATCCTCTACTGCGACGTGCTGGAGCCCTCGACCGGTCAGCCGTACGAGCGTGATCCGCGCACCACGGCCAAGCGCGCCGAGGCCTATATGTCGCAGGCCGGCGTCGGCGACACCGCCTTCTTCGGGCCCGAGGCCGAGTTCTTCGTCTTCGACGACGTGAAGTTCGGCACCGACATGCACCACTGCTTCTACAAGTTCGACAGTGAGGAAGGCCCGTACATGTCGGGCGCCGAGTTCGAGGGCGGTAACCTCGGCCACCGGCCGCGGGTGAAGGGTGGCTACTTCCCGGTTCCCCCGGTCGACAGCGGCACCGACCTGCGCGCCGAGATGGTCACCGTGATGGAGGAGATGGGCATCAACGTCGAGAAGCACCACCACGAGGTGGCGCCCTCGCAGCACGAGCTCGGCATCTCCTTCAACACGCTGGTCAAGTGCGCCGACGACATGCAGATCTACAAGTATGTCGTCCACAACGTCGCGCACGCCTATGGCAAGACCGCGACCTTCATGCCCAAGCCGGTGTTCGGCGACAACGGCTCCGGTATGCACTGCCACCAGTCGATCTGGAAGGACGGCAAGCCGGCCTTCGCGGGCGATGGCTACGCCGGCCTGAGCGAGCAGGCGCTCTACTACATCGGCGGCATCATCAAGCACGCCCGGGCGCTGAACGCCTTCACCAACCCGACCACCAACTCCTACAAGCGTCTGGTGCCGGGCTACGAGGCGCCGGTCCTGCTGGCCTATTCCTCTCGCAACCGTTCGGCCGCTTGCCGTATCCCGCACGGCAACTCGCCGAAGTCCAAGCGCGTGGAGGTTCGCTTCCCGGATCCGACCGCGAACCCGTACCTGGCCTTCTCCGCCATGCTGATGGCCGGCCTGGACGGTATCCGCAACAAGATCCATCCGGGCGACGCGATGGACAAGAACCTGTACGACCTGCCGCCGGAGGAACTGAAGGACGTTCCGAACGTCGCCGGCTCGCTGCGCGAGGCGCTGACGGCGCTCGAGGCCGACCACGAGTTCCTGCTGCAGGGCGACGTGTTCACCAAGGACCAGATCGAGGGCTACATGGAGCTCAAGTGGGAAGAGGTCGAGACCTTCGAGACGGCCCCGCACCCGATCGAGTTCCACATGTACTACAGCGTGTAAGCGCCGGGCGGCGCGCTAGACGCCGGCCAGCCGCGGCGCCCGTGCAGGGGACGGTCGCTTGCGGCCTGGCCGGCGTCGGCCTTCCGCCTGAAGCTTTCGATCGCTCGATCACTGCGCCGTCGCGGCCACCGCGGCGGCGCGGTTTCTGTTTCAAACCGCCAAACGAGATCCGTTCAATCGGGCGGCTGCCGGATTGAACGGAACCCGCACCTGCCCTACCCCGTTCCTGCCTGTAAGACAGGTCTTAGCGCCGCGCGGTTGCCGCCCAAGCGGCTATTCCTGGTTTTCAACAAGAGGCTTGCGTGTCCGAAAAACCTCGTATCGTCGTCCTGGGCGGTGGCTTCGCCGGCATGTTCGCCGCGCGCAACCTGCGCCGGAAGCTGGGCGATAGTGCCGAGATCGAGCTGATCAACGCCGAAAATTACTTCGTCTTCCAGCCGCTCCTGCCCGAGGTTGCCGCTGGCCAGATCACCGCGCCGCACGCAGCAACCCCGCTGCGCCTATTGCTGAAGGGCGTCTTCGTGCGCAAGGCGATAGTGCACGGCATCGACTTCGAAAAACGCGAAATCACGGTCTTCCAGGGCGTGCAGCGCCGCCCGACCGTGGTGCGGTACGATCACCTGGTGCTCGCGCTCGGCCAGTCGACGGATCTTTCGATGATCACCGGCCTGTCCGAGCACGCGATGACGCTGAAGACCCTCGAGGACGGCCGGCTACTGCGCTCGCACGTGATCGAGAAGCTGGAACACGCCGAAATCACCCAGCTGCCGGAGGTCAAGCGGCAGACCCTCACCTTCACCGTGATCGGTGCCGGCTTCTCCGGCATCGAGACGGTCGGCGAGATGGCGGAGTTCATCGACCGTTCGCTCAAATACTACAAGAACGTCGACCGCTCCGAGATTCGCATCGTCGTGATCGAAATGGCGGACCGGGCGCTGGCCGAACTGCCAACCACACTCGGCACCTACGCCCGGCGCAAGCTGGAGGCCCGCGGGATCGAGTTCCAGCTCAACACCGGCGTCACGTCCGCTTCGGGCACCCACCTCGTGACCTCCAAGGGGGAATGGATCGGCACCCGCACGATCGTCGCCACGATCGGCAACGCGCCCTCGAAGCTGGTGCGCGAGCTCGGCCTGCCGCTCAAGGCTGGTAAGATCCAGGTCGACCGCTCTTTCCGGGTCCCCGAAGTGGATAACGTCTGGGCCCTGGGCGATTGCGCGCTGATCCCGATGGTCGACAGTCCGCAGGAAAAGTCCGACTACGCCCCGCCAACCGCCCAGTTCGCCGTACGCGAAGCCCGGCACTTGGTGAAATGCATCCACGCTTCTTTTCGGGGCAAGCCCCTGAAGCCGTTTTCCTACAGCTCCAAGGGCGCGCTCGCCTCGCTCGGCGCCCGTCGGGGCGTGGGCGACCTGATGGGGATCAAGATCTCCGGCTTCCCGGCCTGGCTTATCTGGCGGGCCTACTACGTCGCCTTCCTGCCGGGGATGTCGACGCGTTTCCGCGTGCTGATGAACTGGCTATTGGACATGATCACGCCGCGCAACGTCGCCCAGCTCTCCAAACCCCGCCCGCCGGGCGCGCGCCACGTGCTGTACCACGCCGGCGACCGGATCTACGAAAAGGGCAACCGGGCCGACGGTGTCTATACGGTCGTCTCCGGCGCGGTCGAGATGATCACCGAAGACCCGCAGACCGGCAAGGAGTACCGGCGCCGGCTGGGCCCCGGCGAGCACTTCGGCATGCGGTTAATCCTGGGCGAGGACCGACGCCAGGCAACCGCCCGGGCGGCCGAGCACACCCGCGTCCTGATCCTGGAGCGCGAGGAAGTGATGAAGATCGCCGACGGCATCGAGGACTTCCGCCATCACTTCGAAACGCTCATTGAACGCGAACTCGGCCATTACTGGGACTGGCGCGGGACCTCCTCGAAAAACGACGTGTCAGCGGTGGATTAACCGGCCCCGCCCATAGGCGCTTCAGCACACCGCGTGTCAACGCACCGGCCTAAGGGTTACCGGGGCACCGCGACCGTCACTGTCTTGCCGCCGCGGCCGTGAACACTGTCGCGCGCTTCGATGGTCACCTCGGTAATCCGGGGCGGAATCTCCACGCCGCCCAGCGAGCGGGTGAACGGCTGCTCGTTCTCGTGCGGGTGGTGCAACGTGCGCGTGCCCAGTACCGTCCCATCCGGCGCCAAGACGCGCCACTGGTCGGCGTAGTGGTCCCAGCCCTCGTCGGCGTGGCGCACCGTGACGCTCACGCGGTAGCGGTCGGCGCCACTCTTGATGATCTCGGCGTCCAGAACGTCCGCCTCACCCGCCGCAACGGCGCTGGCGGTCAGCAGGCTGGCGGCGACGAGCGCCGCGAACAGGTATCGCATGGGGCGCAGTCTGGCGCGGACGCGCGGTCGCGACCAGCAACGATCGTGTGAGCACGCCTAGAAAGCCATACGCGCGCTACACCTCGACCCCGCCGTCGCCGGGCGGCACCTGCCGCTTCTGCCCGCTCGGGTCGATCGCGACATAGACCAGCGTGCCCTCGGTGACGCGCACCAGGGTGGCATCGGTGCGCCGGGTCGCCCAGGTCTCGACCTTGACCGTGATCGAGCTACGCCCGACCCGGTCGATCCAGGCGTACATGCTAACGAGATCGCCGATCAGAACCGGTTTGTGGAAGCGCACGGCGTCCATCGCCACGGTGGCGATCCGCCCCTGCGCCCGCTCGGTCGCGGGCACCGAACCAGCTAGGTCCATCTGCGCCAGCACCCAGCCGCCGAAGATGTCGCCGTTCGGATTGGCGTCCGCCGGCATGGCAAGCGTGCGCAGCGCCGGCGTGATGGCGGGCGGGGAGTCGGGATCGGCGCGGTCGGGCTCGGTCATCGCACGCTCCTCGGGCTAAAAACCGGCACAACCAAAACTTTACCAGATTTGGTGCAGCCTTAGATGGGCACTACAGCATCTTCTTGCCCACCCGCAAGCACCCCGGCATAGTGCGGCCCCATGAGCGACCTTTTCCAGACTCCCGCAGATCAGAACCCCGACGCCTATTCCGCCAAGGACATCGAGGTCCTGGAGGGCCTGGAGCCGGTGCGTCGGCGCCCCGGCATGTATGTCGGCGGCACCGACGAGAAGGCGCTGCATCACCTAGTGGCCGAGCTGCTCGACAACGCCATGGACGAAGCGGTCGCCGGGCACGCCAACCGGATCGAGCTTGCCCTGAGTTCGGACCCGAGCGACGGCGCGACGGTGGTCAAGGTGCACGATAACGGCCGCGGTATCCCGGTCGACGCACACCCCAAGTACACCGACAAGTCGGCGCTGGAAGTGATCTTCACCACGCTGCACTCCGGCGCGAAGTTCGCGAACAAGGCCTACGCCACCGCCGGCGGCCTGCACGGCGTCGGTGTCAGCGTGGTCAACGCGCTCGCCGCCGAATGCACGGTCGAGGTCGCGCGCGAGCGCAAGCTCTACCGCCAGACCTTCCGCAAGGGCACGCCGGTGGGCAAGCTGGAAAACCTGGGCCAGACCCAGAACCGCCGCGGCACCACCGTCACCTTCAAGCCGGACCCGGAGATCTTCGGTCACCTGCGCTTCAAGCCGGTCTCGCTCTACCGGATGGCGCGCTCCAAGGCCTACCTGTTCAAGGGCGTGGAGATCCGCTGGTCCTGCGCGCCCGAGCTGATCCCGGAGGGCGAGCGCGGCACCAGTTGTCCGGAAAGCGCGACCCTGCACTACCCCGGCGGTCTGCGCGACGCCTTGACCGACCTCCTGGGCGGGCGCAGCAGCCTGACCCCGGAGCCGTTCGCGGGCGAGGCCAAGCTGGCCGACGACGCGGGCCGCGTGGAATGGGCGGTCACTTGGCCGGCCGACGAGGAAGGCTTCGCCTCCTCCTACTGCAACACCGTGCCGACGCCCCAGGGCGGCACCCACGAGCAGGGCCTGAAGAACGGCCTGCTGCGGGGGCTGAAGACCTATGGCGAGATGGTCGGCAACAAGAAGGCGCAGCAGGTCACGGGCGACGATCTGCTGGGCGGCTGCGCGGCGCTGCTGTCGGCCTTCATCCGCAACCCGCAGTTCCAGGGCCAGACCAAGGAGCGGCTGTCGACCCCGGAAGCCGCGAAGCTGGTCGAGCAGGCGGTCAAGGATCACTTCGACCACTGGCTGGCCGCGCATCCCGAGCGCAGCAAGGCGCTACTGGAACGCGCGATCGAGCGGGCGGAGGAGCGCCAGCGCAAGCGCAAGGAAAAGGAACTCAACCGCAAGACCGCGACCCGCAAGCTGCGCCTGCCCGGCAAGCTGGCGGACTGCGCGCGCAACCGCTCCGACGGCACCGAGGTGTTCCTGGTCGAGGGCGACAGCGCCGGCGGCTCCGCCAAGCAGGCGCGCAACCGGGAGACCCAGGCGGTGTTGCCGCTGCGCGGCAAGATCCTGAACGTCGCCAGCGCCTCGGCCGACAAGATGAAGGCCAACCAGGAGGTCAACGACATCACCCAGGCGCTCGGCTGCGGCACGCGCCGGACCTATGACCCCGACAAGCTGCGCTATGAGCGGATCATCATCATGTGCGACGCCGACGTCGACGGCGCCCACATCGCCAGCCTGCTGATGACCTTCTTCTACAAGGAAATGCCGCAGCTGATCGCCGACGGGCGTCTGTACCTCGCGCAGCCGCCGCTCTACCGCCTGTCATCCGGCGGCACGGTGCGCTACGCCCGCGACGACGCGCACAAGGACGAGTTGCTGCAGTCCGAGTTCAAGAAGCCGGAGAAGGTCGAAATCAGCCGCTTCAAGGGCCTGGGCGAGATGCCGCCGGCGCAGCTCAAGGAAACCACGATGGACCCGAAGAACCGCACGCTGCTTCGGGTCACGATCACCGACGACGAGACGCTCGACCTGGAAGCCGCACAGGAAGAGACCGAGAACCGCGTCGAGCAGTTGATGGGCCGCAAGCCCGAACGGCGTTTCGCCTTCATCCAGGATCGCGCCCGCTTCGTCGACAACGACGCGCTGGATGTTTAATCGCTGCTCGGTGCTGCCGGAAGCAGACCGTCGGGGTCCGGAGGAGCCTGTCTAACTCCTCGCTCAACCGCGCAACGCCGCCTGGGTGTCTTCCAGCAGCGACGCGGCGGCGACCGACAGCGACCGCCCGCGCGCGGTCAGCACACCGATCTCGCGTTCGACCTGCGGCTCAATAAGCGGGCGCGCGTGCAGGCCATGCACCCGCATCAGCGGCAGGCAGGCCTCCGGCACCGCCGTCAAGCCGCGGCCCTGGGCCACCAAGGTCGCGGCCGTGGACAGCTGCTCCACCTCGATCACCGGGCGTACGCCGAGATCCGCCTCCGCCACCGCCCGGTCGAATGCCTTGCGCACGCTCGACGCCCGGCTGAGCGCGATGAAGGGATGCCGGATCAGGTCCCGCGCGGTGACCTGCGCTGTGTCCGCAACCGCATGTTCCGGCGGGTGCACGACCACAAATGATTCGGTGAACAGCGGTTCGAACGCCACCTCGGGCTCGCGCTGCGGCCGTACCGATAGGCCAAAGTCGGCCCGCCCCTCGCGCACCAGCGCCAGAATGCGATCGGCGATAACGTCGAACATCTCCACGTCGATACGCGGATACCGGGCGGAATAGGCAGCGAGCACAGCCGGCATCTTGCCGGCAGCGAGGCTTGGCAAGGCCCCCAGCGTCACTCGGCCCCGCTGCATCTCGAACAGACTGCGTACGTCCTCGACCGCGACGTCCCAGTCCGCCAGCAGCCGTGCGGCCGCGGGATAGAAGGCCGCGCCCTCGCGGGTCAGTTCGAAAGCGCGGCTGTCCCGGTCGATCAGCGGACCGCCCAGACGCTCTTCCAGGCTTTTGATCGCCAAACTAAGCGCCGGCTGCGACAGGTTGATGCGCTCCCCAGCGGCGCGGAAGGACCGCGTTTCGGCAACCGCGACGAAAGCCTGCATCTGCCGATGCGTGATGGTCATTTGAATAGCAAATCATTCCTTTGGTTGTTCAAATTTTACAAATCGGAAGCCGCCTGTCGAGATAGCAATGGGGAGACATAAAGGGCCAAAACAATGGCAAAACGCCTGTTGGTCGGATGCGGCGCTGGGTTTTCCGGCGACCGTACGGACGCAGCGGTCCCGGTGGTTCGGGAAATGCTGCATCGCCGCGAACCGGCCGTGCTGTTTTTCGAATGCTTGGGCGAACGCACGCTCGCGCTGGCGCACTTGCGTCGGCGCCAGGATTTGCGCGCCGGCCATGAACCGCTGCTGGAAGATATGCTGCAGCCGGTTCTGGGCGACTGCCTGGCCGGCGGGATCGCGATCGTCGGCAACTTCGGCGCTGCCAACCCGCGTGAGGCCGCCCGCCGGATCGCCCGCCTTGCCGATGTGGCCGGCTTTTCCAATGCCCGGATCGCCGTTGTCGAGGGCGACGACGTCACCCACTTGGTGCGCGCCGGTGCGCTGGAAGCGTTGGGCATCGACCAAGGTCTGGATGACCGCCCGCTGATCTGCGCCAACGCGTACCTCGGTGCCGAGCCGATCGCCCGGGCACTCAGCGAAGGCGCCCAGGTGGTGGTGACCGGGCGCGTCGCCGACCCCGCCATGGTGGTCGGCCCTGCCGTCCAACACTTCGGGTGGTCCTGGAGCGATACCGACCGGATCGCAGCCGGCACGCTTGCCGGCCACCTGCTGGAATGCGGGTCGCAGGTCAGCGGCGGCTATTTCGCCGATCCCGGGATGAAGGACGTCCCGGACCCGGCCAACATCGGCTTCCCGATCGCCGAGATTGCCGAGGACGGCGGCATCGTCATCACCAAGCCAGCCGACACCGGCGGCCTGGTGACGCCGGCGACCGTGAAGGAGCAACTGCTCTACGAAATCCATGACCCGGCCGCCTACCTGACCCCCGACGTGGTACTCGACATCACGGGGGTGGATGTTACTCCGGTGGGCCTGGACCGTATTGCCGTAAGCGGCGCCTGCGGCCACCCACGGCCCGACCGGCTCAAGGTGACGGTAAGCGTCGAAGGCGGCTGGCTCGGCGAAGGCGAGATTTCCTATGCCGGCCCCAATGCCCGCGCCCGCGCCCAGTTGGCCATCGACATCCTCAAAGCCCGGGTGCCCGAAGGCTTGCGTGTGCGCGGCGACCTGATCGGCGTCACCAGCGTATTCGGCGCCGAAGATGGCTCCACGAACACACCCGATACCGCGGCCGAGGACGTCCGCGCCCGGATCGCCGTGGAGGCGCCGACGCGGGAACTGGCGGAGCGTGCGGTCCGCGAAGTCACGGCGCTTTTGTGCTGTGGCCCGGCAGCCGGCGGCGGCGCCCGGACGCAGGTGCGCCAACGGGTCAATACCTGGTCGGCGACGGCGCCGCGAAGCGAGGTCGAATCCGGGGTCCAGGTGATCACGCAAGGAGCCCAACAATGGGCGGAGACGGTCGATGCCTGAAATCGCACTACACCGCTTGGCGCACGGACGCGCCGGCGACAAGGGCAACCGCCTCAACGTCAGCGTGATCGCCTATGATCCCGCCAACTACGAGCTGCTGCGCGCGCAGGTGACGGCCGAACGGGTGCGTACGGCCTTCGCCGATCGCCGGCCGTCGCAGGTGCAGCGTTACGAACTGCCGCATCTCGCGGCCCTGAACTTCGTGCTCGACGATGTCCTGGAAGGCGGCGTGAACCGCAGCCTGAACCTGGACACCCATGGCAAGACGCTATCGTTCCGCGTGCTTGCCTTAACCATCGATGTCCCAAACGAACATCGTACAACCAAGAACGATTCTGGAGGTAATTCATGAAGCGCACGATGCTCGCCGCCACGGCGGCAGCCGCCATCGCCTTCACCGGGGCGGCGGCACAGGCCCAAGACGACCAGCAGTTGCTGATTGGGTCGACCTCGTCCTCGTCCAGCCACTATGGCTACTTCGTCGCCGCCACCCAGCTGATCAACGAGAACGTCGACGGCGTCTCCGCCTCCGTCGTCGAGACGGGCGCCACGGTCGACAACCTGCGACGCATTTCCCGCGGTCAGGTCGACCTCGGCCTGGTCACCACGAACATCGGCTACCAAGCCTACGCCGGCACCAATAAGTTCGAGGGCCGGCCGGTCGATACCCGTCTGCTCTGGGTCTACGCGGTCGCGCCGCAGAACGTCGTGGTCCGGAAGGACTCCGGGCTGGACGGACTTGCGGATCTTGAGGGCGTGCGCTTCAACCCGGGCATCCGCGGCTCCGCCACCGAGGCGACCTCGGAAGCCGTGCTCGAAACGCTGGGCATCCAGCCGGACTACGTGCGCGGGTCGACCTCCGACATCGTGGCCTCGATCAAGGACGGCCGGCTTGCCGGCTACGTCAAGTCTGGCGTTGGCGACAAGCTTGACGGATCCTCGCTGGACATCGCGACCTTCACCGACATCGAGGTGCTCGGCCTGAGCGACGCGCAGAAGGAAACGCTGCGTGAGGAGATGCCGGACGTTTCGCTGGTGAGCGTACCGAAGGGCGCAGGCCCGGACATCGGCGCGTTCGACACTTGGGCGTTCGGCGTCGGTGTGGTCGCGCGAACCGATCTGGACCCGGAGGTCGCCTATCAGATCACCAAGGCGATCAACGAACACGTGCCGCAGCAGGCCAGCGCCTTCGCTTCGCTGAAGGGCAAGGACATCGGTGAGATGACGATGCCGCTGGCGACCGTGCCGCTGCACCCCGGCGCGATCCGCTACTACGAGGAAGCCGGCTACGATATCCCCAGCAAGGCCCGGCCTGAGTAGCCATCCGCATGCAGGATCTTCGGACCAAAGCCTCCGTGGCGCTGGCTGCGCTGCTCGCCGCCTTCGTGATCTATACGTCGGCGCTGGGGCCATACGAAAGCCTTGTACAACGGGCGGTGTTCCTGGCGCTCACGGTGTGCCTTGGTCTGACGCTCTACCCGCTCTGGTCCGGCAGCCGGTGGCGCCCGGTCGGGCTCACGCTCGACGTCGCCGCCGCGCTGGGGACTGTGGGCTCCTGCGGCTACATCGTTCTCAACTACGAACGAATCATGGGCGCCCTGCCCTGGGCTCAGCCCTACGACATGGCCATGACGGCGCTGCTGGTCGTGGTCATTCTGGAGCTCTCGCGCCGCGCCATCGGGCTGATCTTTCCCTGCCTCGTCCTGGTCGGACTGGGCTACGCGCTCCTCGGGCAGCACCTCCCCGGCGTGCTGGGACACCGGGGTTTCGGTCCGGCGTTCGTGACCGAGACGCTGTTTCTCGGGGATCTCGGCATCTGGGGATTGCTGCTTGGCGTTGCCGCCACCACGATCGCCGCGTTCGTCGTCTTCGGCACCCTGATCCTCAACACTGGCGGTGGGCAGACCTTCATCGATCTGGCGATGCGCCTGGGCGGTCGCAGCCCGGGCGGGGCCGCCAAGATCGCGGCGATCGCCTCGGCCCTGTTCGGCATGCTGAGCGGCAGCGCCGTTGCGAACACCGCGACCACCGGCAACTTCACCATCCCGATGATGAAGCGGTTGCGCTATCCCGCCCCCCTGTCCGGCGCCGTCGAGGCGGTGGCCTCGACCGGCGGTCAGATCACCCCGCCGGTCCTGGGCGCCGCCGCCTTCGTGATGGCCGAGATTCTCGGCGTTAGCTACACGGTGATCGTCGTCGCCGCGCTATTGCCGGCAATCCTGTTCTTCGCCGGGATGTTCCTGACTATCCATGTGACCGCCGTGCGCCAGGACCTCGGTCTGGTGCCGGAATCCGAGATGCCGAGCTGGGCCGACGTCGTGCGGCCGCACCGTTTGGTGCCGGTACTGGCAGCCGTGGGCGGTCTCACCTTCGGCGTGCTCACCGGCCATTCCATCCAGACCTCCGCGTTCTACGGCATCGCCGGTCTGACCGTCGCGTTCCTGCTGTTCGCGGCGATTGCGCGCCGGCCGCTGCGCGAAGTCGGCGACCAACTGGGACGTGGGCTGGTCGACGGCGGACGCGGTCTTGTGATCATCGGCGTGCTACTCGCCGGGGCGCAGATTCTGGTATCGATGATCAACCTGACCGGTGTTGGCGTGGCGATCTCCAGCGCCGTGGCCGGCGTGGCTGGCGGCCATATCCTGCTGTTGGCGCTGATCGTGGCGGTGGTCTGCCTGATCATGGGCATGGGCATTCCCACGACGGCGGCCTACGTGCTGGTCGCCGCGGTGATGGCGCCCGCTCTGATCGAAGCTGGCGTCGCGGACATCACGGCGCACATGTTCGTGTTCTACTTCGCGACCCTATCGGTGATCACGCCGCCCGTCTGCGTGGGGGTGTTCGTCGCCGCCGGCATCGCGCGGGCGCCCTGGGGTCAGGTCGCCCGCGAGGCCTTGCGCCTGGCGAGCGTCGCCTACGTGATCCCCTTCCTCTTCATCGTGTATCCCGGCACGCTGGCCGACGGCGGTCCCCTGGCGATCCTGCACGCCGCCCTCAGTGGCTGCATCTTCGTGGGCGCCTCCGCCATGCTGTTCGGCGGCCAGCGCGTGACCGGACAGCGGTGGCTGGACCGCACGCTCTGCGCTCTGACGGCGGTAATGGCATTGGTGCACGCCTGGTACGCCACCGCCCTGGCCGTCGTGCTCATGGCGGGGCTGCTCGGGATGATCGTCTTGCGACGGCATCGAGCGGACCTTGACGGCACTCGGGAGCCCAGCCGCGGCGCACCGGAAGCCCGTTAAGACAGAGATAGGCCGTCGTTTGGAATCAATTGGGGCGGCCCGGGTCATATCCGGGCCGCCCCAACAGGCCGCCGATCGACGGCAAGATCCTTCTCTCCGGACAGCTTTCCGTTAGTTCTGTCCCAGGATCATGTTCGTGTTCTCAAGGTAAGTCTCGGCGTTGTCCTTGACCGCCTTTTCGTTACGCTTCTCGCTGGCAAGATGCATGCCCTCGAGGACGCTGGCGATGTTCTTCAGATCCTTGTCCACGCGCTGCAGGGCGTTCTCCAGCGTGTAGCTAAGCTGGTGGATCTTCTCCATATTCTCGACGGTCATCTCCTGGGAGAGAAGCTCGTCGAGTTTCTGATTGTATTCGCGCAGATTCTTGACCGCGACCTCAAGGTTCGGGGCCGGCTTGGCCTTATAGTGCTGCACTTGGCCATCGCTATCCGCCAGGGCGGGACCACCCGCGAGCAGACCAAGGGACAAGACGGCGGCTGCAAGTCGCTTCATGATGATGGCTCTCTGTGGTTTGTGAGACGGTATCTCGCCCTCGCAGAAAGATTGAGCACGAGAGGCGCTGGGCGTGCGGTTACGACCCTTCGGCGGCCAGCAGCGGTTTCAGACGCTTGCGCGCAAGATTGGGGAGATCCGAAACCTTCTTGCGCACCTCATCGAGGTTCTTCGAGGCATCGCCGACCTTCACCACGCCGACCATCCCGGAATAGACGTGCGGCAGGCACTTGTAGACGTAAGTCCCCTCGACCTCGAACGTGACCTCGAATTCTTCGTTGATCTGGCCCCCGAAACCCTCGGCTTCTTTAGGGATCATGCCGTCAACGCTCTGCGCATTGTGGCCCTTGTCGACCACCGTGAAATGGACCGTATCCCCCGGCTCGATCGAGACCGACGCAGGCTCGTAGGCCATGAAGTCACCCGTTTCGCTCTTGTTGAGCATCTTGACCTCAATCGTCTCGGCCGCGGCCGGAGCAGCAACCAGCCCCACCAACATGGCAGTAGCCAACAGCGTGTTTTTAATCGGCATTTGACCTCCCAAAGGACGTATTAACCGGCACGAACGCTTGCCAGAACTCGACGTGATCTGTTCGAGCCTGAGCGGATGTGCCGTGTCGGATGTGTTTAAATGCAACTGCACCTCATATGCAATAACAATACGCCGCCAGCGATACCTTGTCGCGGCACGCGATAACGGACCCCGCACACCCGCAGCACCACACGCTATATCGGCAGGCAGCCTCCCCTAGGTTTGGGAACGGGCCCCTGCGCTCTGCCCTCGCCGTCGTGTCGACGGTCTCCACGGGCGCGAGGATCGAACGAGAAGGACCGGCGCCAAAGCCCCATCCTCAGCTGCGTCCGATCACCGCAGTACGCCCTACTTATTGCAAATGAGTTGCAGTTGCATTCCTATCGCACCGGGATCCCCTCCGGACTCATGCGCCGGCACGCTAGGTATGAGGAGATATCAATGCCTGCATTCAGAGTTTCGAAAGCCGCCGTCACGGCCTTGCTCGCCGCCAGCGTCTATCCAATAGCTGGCCATGCCGAAGAAGATACGATCTTCCCACGCGTCGACGTTGAAATACCGATGGAGCTGGAGAACGACTATACCGCCTCATCAGAAGATGAAGACGCGGAAATAAACGATCTCTTCGCGACGATCGAGCCCGGCATCAGCGTTCGGTTTACAAAGGAGCTATCGATCGAAAGCTCCTTGGTTTTCGAGCCGGTTCAGGACCCGGATGCAGGTGACGATCGCTTCCTTGAAGATCATGGCCTTTATGCGGAGGAAATCTTCGTCAACTACGAAACCGAACGGTTTGCCGCCTATGCCGGTAAATTCAATCCGACCTTCGGGACCGCCTGGGATATCGCCCCCGGCATCTTCGGTACCGACCTTGCTGAAGATTACGAGATCACCGAGCGCATCGGCGCCGGTGGGGCCATCAAGTTCGGTGGTGACGGGTTCGGGGCCGGCGATTTCGGCGAACACCGACTCGCCCTGAACGGCTTCTTCGCGGATACCACCGCGCTCAGCGATTCCCTCATTACCAGCCGGGGCGAACTCGATCTGGACGATGGCGGCCCCAGCAACACGGAAGATCTGTCGTCCATGTCCGCCACCCTGGATGGCGGCAACATGCCGGGAGTGCCCGTCAACTACCATCTGGGCGTTCAGTTCCAGGAAGGCGGCCGCGGAACGCCGGAAGACCAGACCGGCTACGTCGTGGGCCTCAACGGCAGCTACCCCCTGACCCCCACCATTACGCTCGAACCGATGGTGGAAAACGCTTACTTCGAGGACTTCGGCGGCGTCCAGGAAAACCGCAACTACCTAACCGGCGGCGCTTCCCTGCTCTACGGCCCATGGAATGCCGCTGTTTCCTATACCAATCGGCACGTCGACCCAGAAGGCGAGGACTCGTTCAGCGACGATCAGGTGCAGGTTTCCGCAGGCTATGCGTTCGCAAATGGCCTGACCCTCGATGCCGGCTACAAATACACCGAAGATGCAGGTACGCACGCGCATGTCATCGGCGCGCTACTCACCTATAACTTCGCGTTCTCCTACCCGAACTGAAGCTGTGTAGGCCGAGCGCACTTGGGCGGACGAGCCGGACACCTGCAACCGGCTCGTCCGCCAGCGCACGCGGTTGATTTGTTAAAAGTGGGTCACGAGACCCGGACGCTGTCCCCTCATCGCCCGGGATGTTTACCGCGCCAAGCGTCTGAAGACGGCAACACTACACACACAGAAAACCGGGCGGAATGTCGCCATTCCGCCCGGCCAAAGCAGGATTCGTGCTTTGTCGTCGTTAGGCCGTCGCGGCCGCCTTGTCTGCTGGCTGGTATTCACCGCACCAGTCGTTCGCGGACACGATCGGCCAATGCGCGTTCTTGGCATCCGCAGTCGGCTGCGGGGCATACCGACGGCATTGGGTCTGCGCGGCGTGGAAGAAACGGCAGTTGTTGCACTGCATGGGAAGATACCCCCGTTAATTGGTTGGCGCGAATTCTGATTGGCGACCTTCAATATCGGCACTGAGGATGCGGAGGTCAAGTAGTTCCTGCCGATATTTTATAATTGAGAACGGTTTTCATTATTTCTTTATTGGTGAGAATGAATTTCATCTACCGCCTTTCAAAAAAGTGCCTCTGAGAACGAACTTCAGTTGCATTTTCTAGGCGAACAACACATGGACGCCGCAGGCGTGCTCGGGCACAACCCGCATGCTCTCAACGAGGGGATGGTGTGGGCGTGTCAGGACCATCGCCCGCATGCTCGGAGGGTCACCGGGGCCGTTCTGCGTCATGGCCGTCGTTCGCGGGCATCGTCGCGCACCGCCAACCGACAGGATTGGTCAGGGACGCGCGGACGTGCAAGCCTGCGGCACGCGACCGGACGGACTCAGGCAGTGACCGGGTGGCCAGCATGGGCCGGCGTCGACGATTGATCGGGGTCGCTCACGTCCAAGCCGCTGCGGATGAAGCTGCGGAAAAAGACGAAGGCACCCGCGCCGACGGCACACAGGAACCAAGCGACGTTGACCGTCTGCGGCTGGGCGAAAAAGTGCATCAGCCCACCCACGCGCAACGCCAGCAGCCAGGCATGCAGGCTCTCGGAGGTCATCAGGACAAGCGTGACGTTGAACACGGCGATCGTCAGCGCGTAAGTCGCCGAGACAGTCACCACACGCCGCGGGGCGAAGTAGACAACAGCGAACCCGGCATCGAACTCCGCCTGCCGATCCCGCTCGATCAGCTTGGCGAAGAACACCAGAATCAGGAACGGCGTGATCAGATAGGTCAGCAGATACGCCCAGTAGGAAGCATCGTCGACCGGGAAATGGGCGGCCAGGCTGCGGATCCGCTCGGTCTCGGCGATCAAGGCTGCGGCATCGACAAACGGCGCTATCACGGCTGTGCACACCACGGCAGCCCCGGCGGCGCCCACCTGCTTGGACATGCGCGGGCGGTAGCCAGACGCCGTCATGAACCACCGTCGCCGGGCGAGCTGGTGGTTCCGGCGCCAGCAATAGACCGCGAGCATCACATAGGTCGGCACCGCGAAGCTCAGCGCGTAGGTGATCCAGCGGATAACCGGCACGACTTCACCGGCCCGGGCCGGCGCAACCAAGCCGAACAGCACGTTGACAGCCGCCGAGGCGACGAACACCGCAACGCTGCCCTGGAGCGTCGCGGATAGCACGCGGTCCTGTACATAGCGACGGATGTTGCGGTTCACGACGAACCCCATCTCATCGAGAATCACGTTGACCTCGCGCTGGCGGGCCGAAGTCTCGGCAACGATCGCGCAGCTCAGCAGATAGGTCAGGAGATCGTAGGCGTCGCGGATCTCACCACGAACGCTGGGGGCGTGTGCGGCCGCCTCGTCCGATGCCTGGGCGAGATGCGTGCGCAGCGTCTCCGCGATCGCTTCCACCCGGCGCCGGCCATCCTGAAGCTTGGCATCGAAGGTGTGTGATACCCGCACGGTCACGTGATTGACCATGGGATGCTCGCTGGTGACCTGATCCAGTGCACGCACGATCAGGCAGCATTTCAGCAGATCCTTGAGCTCCCGTTCGGATATGAGTTGCCGCGCCTCATCCAGCGGCAGTTGCGCGCCCAAGTATGCCTTCAGATCGTCCTTAACGGGCTTCTTGATCTTCGCCTCGGCGATCTTGCGACGGATGTAGCTATGATCCGACGGGACGCCGGCAATTCGCTGCGCCAGGCCACGCACCGACTCTTCGGCGTGGGCCAGCAGTTGAACGTTCGGGACGATCCCGGCAAGCGCGAGCGCGAGGTAGAGCGGGAAGGTGTCTTCCGACACCGTGACGCCAAACAGCTTGTTGAGGACGTTGGGACCGAGGCTCAGCAACAGCACGTAGATCAGGGCCAGCAGCAGAAAATAGATGGCCAAGCCATGCTGAAACCGCCGAAGCGAGGTCAGATCGCTCAGTTTGAAACTTCGGAACTCCTCGGGAAACGGTTCGCCGGCGATGTCGTTGAAACGCGTCCGCAGGTTGAGCACGATGAACAGCAGCCCGACGGTAAAGGCCGTAATCGCCTGCACCGTCGGAATTTTGTCCAGCACGATCGCCATGACGTCAGAGGCTTGCATGGCCGCCCCCCCTCGCAAGCGCACAGATCGGGCAAACGCGCGGATCAGTTGTCCGCGTCTAGCACCGGCTGGGATTGCTGGTGCAGGGACTGGACTGAGCCAGGGAGACCGTCACGGGCCCCACCGCGCCGACAAGCGTGCCAGCCAGAAGTAACATTGCGATCACATGTTTCATGACCGGCTCCCAATTTTACGTGTGTGGTATTTTCTACATACCCTCGTATTCCATGCAAGTACCTCGCGCATACCTCCCTGAGGATTTCTTGAATCTATGTTGGTTCTTACGGTAGCGGCACCCTCATTCGCACTAGCGATTTAAGCTATAAGATAGAGGTACATCTAAGATATTCGGCGCACCGCGCTGCACTCCGGCACAAAATACATCGGCACGCTCCCCTCCACGCCTCGCGGGCGGGCCGATTTGCTTTGCTCGCCTGGCGGTGCCATGTGTGGTCCGCATTCCCAGGCAGAAGCGAGCCATCATGGATCTGGAAAAAATCCGCAGCGCCATCCTTTCCAACGTCGAACAGCACGGCTGGCATATCGCCGGTGTCAACGAAGACAGCCGCAACGGCTTTCCACAGTACGCCTACACGGTCGGCTTCGGGGACACGCTGAACCACCCGGAAGTGATCGTGATCGGCCTCAGCCACGAAAGCGCGGGCATGCTGCTGAACGCGGTAGGCGAACGTATCCGCCAGCACGGGCCGCTGCAGACCGAAGCACGCTATACCGACCTACTCAGCAACGGTCTCGGCCTCAGTTTCGTCGAGGCGCCGGAGGCGAAGGCACGCGATCTGATGCGGTTCGCCAACTGGTATTACGAGGCTGTCGGCGACCGGACCGACACGCGCTATGACGCGCTTCAACTGGTCTGGCCAGACGCGGACGGCCTACTGCCCTGGGAGCCTGGCTTCGACACCCGGTTCAACGATCTGCAGCCCCTGCTCCGCGACGTTCAGCAACCGCCGACCAGCAGCCTGCACTGAGACTGGTATGGATATCGTCGAAACGCGCCACAGCCCTCATTGTATCGGTCATGGCCGCGCCAGACGGATTTGGGGCTGCCATCTGCGTTGCTTGAACGCGACTTAGCCACCTCCTATACGGCGACAGGACGGATGGCCGACCGGGCGAACCGCGCGTCCGCGCACCATCCCTCCTCCCATGTTTTCGTTCGATCAGGGAGCCCGGCCACGATGTCCATTCCCGAGACCATGACGGCGATGCTGCTGACCGGCCACGGCGGGCCAGAGAAGCTGGACCTGCGCCATGACGTGCCGGTGCCCAAACCGGCCGCGGGTGAGGTGCTGGTCGAGGTCAGCGCCTGCGGCATGAACAATACCGACATCAAGGTGCGCGAGGGCTCCTACGGGGCGGAAGACGATCCCAACGCCGTGTCAACCTGGCGAGCGCGTGCAGGCGAAGAGTCGACGCTGCAGTTCCCGCGCATCCAGGGCGCAGACACGGTCGGCACCATCGTCGCGGTCGGCGACGGCGTGCCGGAAAGCCGGATCGGCGAACGGATCATGGTCGACTTCTGCATCTACAACCGCCCGGAAGGCGACGACTCCCTACGCGACATCGACTACTATGGTCATGGCCGCGACGGTGGTTTCGCCGAATACATGACGGTGGAAAGCGGCAACGCGATTAAGGTCGAGTCCGAAATGGACGACGCCGAACTCGCCACCTTTTCCTGCGCGTACCAGACCGGCGAGCATATGCTGGAGCGTGCCGGCCTTGCCGCCGGCGAGACGGTGCTGGTCACCGGCGCGGCCGGCGGCGTCGGCTCCGGCATCATCCAACTCGCCCGCGCACGCGGGGCGATCCCCTACGCCATCACCTCCAAGGGCAAGGAGGACGTGCTCAAGGACCTGGGCGCGGAGGCAACGATCCCGCGCCAGGACTTCCAGGGCCCCAATGGCACCGACGAGCAGGCGTTTATCGACCGGGTCGAACAGGCGATGGACGGCCGCGAGATCGACGTCGTAGCGGACCTGGTCGGTGGCGATATGTTCAACGGCCTGTTGCGCCTGCTGCGCCCGGAAGGCCGCTACACCACCGCCGGCACGATCGGCGGTGCGGTGGTCCCGCTCGACACCCGTACGCTCTACCTTAAGCACCTGCAGCTGCACGGCTCCTCCCAGGGGCGCCGACAGGACTTCCGCCGGGTCGTGCGCTACATCGAGGCGGGCAAGATCAAGTCAATCCTGCACAAGACCTGGAAGCTCTCCGAGCTACGCGAGGCGCAGCACGACTTCGTCTCCAAGAACTACGTCGGCAAGATGGCCGTGGTGCCGGATTCCAAGTGGGAGCAGGTGGGCGCCAAGCATGGTGGATAAGCCAGCCCCCACAAATCCGGCTGGCGCCAACCCGGCAGGCACCAGCCGTCTGCGTGAGATCGAGGTGATCGATGTCTCGGTCGGCGGCGACGTGCACCGTGTGGTCCTGGACGGCGTGCTGCCCGTGCCAGGGGCCAGCGTCCACGACCAGATGCGCCATCTGGAGAAGAAGGCCGACGGCCTGCGCCGGCTGCTGATCTCCGAACCCTACGGCGCCGCGCACATGTGCGTCGATCTGCTTGTGCCGGCCAAGCGGTCGGACTGTTCGCTCGGCTTCGTGATCATGGAGGTCATGGGCTACCCGGTCTATTCCGGGTCCAACTCGCTCGCCACCGGCGCAGCGGTGGTCGAAGCCGGCCTGATCCCCCCGCCCGAGGGGGAGCGCCCCGACGCGGACGGCGTGATCCGCCGACCGGTACGCCTGGAGGCGCCCGGCGGCCCGGTCGACCTGACGGCGGAGATCGTCGACGGGCGCGTAAGGCGGATGCGCACCGGCGGCGACGACGCCTTCGCCGTCGCACTCGACCGCCACGTTCAGGTCCCCGGTCTGGGCGAGATCAGCTACGACCTGATGTACACCGGCGGCTTCTACGTGCTGGTGGACGCGCAGGACCTCGGCCTGGAGCTAACCTGGGCCAACGAACCGACGCTCAGCGACACCGCATTTCGGATCATGGAGGCGGTGCGCGACGGCTTCACCGACGTCCACCCCACCCTAGGCGACCTGGGGCCGCCGCCCTTCCTGCATTTCATGGGTCCGTCGGAGACGCGCGACGATGGCGTGATCGCGGCGCGCTGCGCGGCCTACGGCCACCCACGGGTGATCTGGCGCTGCCCGACCGGCACCGGCACGTCCGCGCGCCTAGCCCGGCTGTACGCTCGGAGAGAGGCGGAGGTAGGCACCCGCCTCGCCTCGATCGCGCCGACCGGCAACGTCTTCGACGGGACCATCACCGGTACCTCCAAGGTCGGCAACACCCCAGCGATCCGAACCGAGATCGCCGCAAGACCGAGCATCCTCGCCCGGCTGCGGGTTCAGGTCGACCTGGACGACCCGCTGGTCGCCGATTACCGGCTGGACGACATCCTGGGCGCGGGCCCACAGCTCACACGCAGGTCGTGAACGCCCACCACTTGACCAACGGGCATCCGGCCATGAACGCGGCAGCGAAAGTGAGTTAAGGCGCCTGTGCGCCAGAAGACGTCGCGGTTACAATGTCGCACCCAGACAGGACACTGCACGTTTGACACACGATCCGGGGGCGTCTTTTCGCGCCGGCGTGCCCCGGGCCTCGCCCTAAGCTGTCCCGACCCGCGCGACTGGGAATAAGATCCGATGCCGTCCGATTACATCCTCACCCTGTCCTGCGAAGATCGTCCCGGTATCGTCTCGGCGGTGACGACCGAACTGGCCGGGATCGGCGCCAACATCGCCGAAAGCAACCAGTTCTGGGACCACGCGACCAACCGCTTCTTCATGCGCATCGCGATGCAGACCCAGAAGGGGACTCAGCGCGACGACGTCGAACGGGCGCTGAAGCCGGCGATCGAGCGCTTCGACATGCGCACCAGCATCACGACGACCGCGCAGAAACCGCGTGTGATCGTCATGGTCTCCAAGTTCGACCACGCGATGCGCTACCTGCTCTACCAGATCCAGGTCGGCTGGCTGGAAGCCGAGGTTGTGGCGATCGTCTCCAACCACGAGGACAGCCGCCGCTTCGCCGAGCAGGAGGGGATTCCCTACTACTACTGGCCGGTGAACAAGGAAAATAAGGCCGAGCAGGAAGAGAAGCTGCTGGGTCTGGTGCAGGAAAGCGGCGCCGATCTGGTGGTGCTCGCGCGCTACATGCAGGTGCTGTCGGACAAACTGTCCCGCCGGCTGTACGGCAAGGTGATCAACATCCACCACTCCTTCCTGCCCGCCTTCAAGGGCGCGAAGCCCTATCACCAGGCGCACGAGCGCGGGGTCAAGCTGATCGGCGCAACCGCCCATTACGTCACCCCCGACCTGGATGAAGGGCCGATCATCGATCAGGAGACCGAGCGCGTCAGCCACGCCATGAGCGTCGACGACTTCGTCGCCACCGGCCGGGACATCGAAAGCCGCGTTCTGGGGCGCGCGGTACGCCTGCACCTGGAACGCCGGGTCATGCTGAACGCCCACAAAACGGTGGTGTTCCAGCAATAGCGGTCTTGTTTTCGCGATAGATCGAAGGGCCCGGAGCTTCGGCTCCGGGCCCTTTTCTTGTGCAGCTCCGCCGCCGTCTATGCGCCCAACGCAGCCGCGTGGTGACGCAAGTGGTCTTCGACGAAGGTCTGGATGAAGTAGTAGCTGTGGTCGTAGCCGGGCTGCCGGCGCAGGCGGTAGGGCTGGCCGGCGGCGTCGGCCGCCTGCTCGAAGCGCTCGGGCTGCAGTTCGCGGGTCAGGAACTGGTCCGCCTCGCCCTGGTCGATCAGGATCTCGGCGCCACTCGCCCCCTGCTTCAGGAGCTCGCAGGCGTCGTGTCGCGCCCAGGCGTCCCGGTCGTCGCCCAGATAGCCCGCGAACGCCTTCTCGCCCCAGGGCACTTGCATCGGCGCCACGATCGGCGCGAACGCGCTGCAGGAGCGGTACAGGCGGGGGTGCTTCAGATGCAGCGTGAGCGCGCCATGCCCGCCCATCGAATGGCCCATCACGCCCCGGCGGTTCTCGTCGACCGGGAAATGCGCGGCCACGAGATTGGGAAGCTCTCGCGTGACGTAGCTTTCCATCTGGTAGTGGTGGGCCCACGGCTCCTGCGTGGCGTCCAGATAGAAGCCGGCCCCGCTGCCGAAGTCGTAAGCCTCGTCCTCGCCCGGCAGGTCAACGCCGCGCGGGCTGGTGTCCGGCATCACCAGGATCAGACCAAGCTCCGCCGCGACACGCTGCGCGCCCGCCTTAATGGTGAAGGTCTCCGGGGTACAGGTCAGGCCGGCCAGGTAGGTCACCGCCGGCAGCCGTGCGCCCGCCTTGGCCTGCGGCGGGCTGTAGACCGCGAAGGTCATGTCGCAGCCGCACACGTCCGAGCGGTGGCGGTAAAAGCCCTGCACGCCGCCGAAACACGCCTGCTCGCTCACCGTCTCGATGGCGGTCATCCGCTTTTTCCCTTTCGGGTGTTGTTAGGAGAACGGGGCGCAGGCGGGCGATCGTTCGCGGCCGTCCGCCTGCGCCCTGAGGTCACGTCACGTCGCTAGTAGACCACGACCGAGCGGATCGACTTGCCTTCGTGCATCAGCTCGAAGCCGTGGTTGATCTCGTCCAGCGACAGCGTATGGGTGATCATCGGGTCGATCTCGATCTTCCCGTCCATGTACCAGTCGACGATCTTGGGCACATCGGTACGTCCGCGCGCGCCGCCGAAAGCCGTGCCCTTCCAGGTGCGCCCGGTGACCAACTGGACCGGCCGGGTGGCGATCTCCTCGCCGGCCGCGGCGACGCCGACGATGATGCTCTCGCCCCAGCCCTTGTGGGCGCATTCCAGGGCCTGACGCATCAGCTTGACGTTGCCGACGCACTCGAAGCTGTAGTCCGCGCCGCCACCGGTCATTTCGATCAGGTGCTGCACCAGATCGCCGCCGACCTCCTTCGGGTTGACGAAGTGGGTCATCCCGAAGCGCTCGCCCCAGGCCTTCTTCTCGTCGTTCATGTCAACGCCGATGATCTTGTTGGCGCCGACCATGCGCGCGCCCTGGATCACATTGAGGCCGATGCCGCCCAGGCCGAACACCACGATGTTCGACCCCGGCTCGACCTGCGCGGTATTGACCACCGCGCCGATTCCGGTGGTGACGCCGCAGCCGATGTAGCAGACCTTGTCGAACGGCGCGTCCTTGCGGATCGGGGCTAACGCGATCTCCGGCAGCACGGTGTAGTTGGAGAAGGTCGAGCAGCCCATGAAGTGATGCAGCTTCTTGCCACCGATCGAGAAGCGCGAGGTCCCGTCCGGCATCACCCCCTGACCCTGCGTCGTGCGGATCGACTGGCACAGGTTGGTCTTGGGGTTCAGGCAGTATTCGCACTCCCGGCATTCGGGGGTGTAGAGCGGGATGACGTGATCGCCCTTCTGCAGATGCTTCACCTCGGGGCCGACATCGACCACCACGCCAGCACCTTCGTGGCCCAGAATCGACGGGAACTGCCCTTCCGGGTCGGCACCGGACAGGGTGTAGGCGTCGGTGTGGCACAGGCCGGTCGCCTTGATCTCGACCAGCACCTCGCTAGCTTTCGGGCCTTCCAGGTCGACCTCGGTGACCTCCAGCGGCTTGCCCGCCTCGTACGCGACTGCGGCGCGGGTTTTCATCGTGATCTCAAGCTCCCCTATCGAACGGAATCCGGGCTGCGAGCCTACAGACTCTCAGCCACGCGTACACCCCAGTCCTGCCAGAAGCGCCGGCCCCTCGACAGGGAACGTCAGAGCGTTCCCGGCCGACGCCTTCCCCACCTCAGCTGGGTCCACTATCCGCCTGAAAGCAGAGATCCGACAGGCGGCGAACGGATCACCAGGCCGGCAGCGGCTCCGGACGGAAGGTGCGCCGGGGCGCCGGCGCGGTGTCGGGTACCCCCGCCCAGCGAATCAGTGACAGCTCGCCAGACGGGTCTTCGACCACGGCCGTACAGCTATCCACCCAGTCGCCGCAATTGACATACAGCAGCCCGTCGACAACCTCCGCGCCGGCGTGGTGGATGTGGCCGCAGACCACCCCGTCGCAGCCATGCGCCCGGGCCGCCTGCAGCAGGTTCGCGCGGTAGCGTGCGATCAGGCCGACGTGGGGCAGCAACCGGTCCTTCAGCGCCGCCGACAGCGACCAGTAGCCGAGCCCGACGGTCTGCCGCCCGCGCCCGACCAGTTCGCTCGCGCCGACCCCCAGGATATAGGCGGTGCAGCCGGCGACGTACTTCGCGCTGGCCCGCGGCAGATGCGGCTCCTGCTGGTCGCCGTGGATCACCAGGAGCTTGCGGCCCTGCGCGGTCTCGTGAACCGTATGCGGGACAACCTCAATGCCCGGCAAATAGCGGCGCACGCCAAGGCGCGCGTGCAGTTCTGGATCGTGGTTGCCCGGCAGATAGACCAAGCGCGCGCCGTCCCGCGCCTTCTGCCGCAGCGCCCGGATCACCCGGGCATGACTGCGCGGCCAATAGTACCGACGGCGCAAGCGCTTTAGATCAAAGATATCGCCAACCAGGTACCAGGTGTCGGCGTCGTGGGCGGCAATGAAGCTCAGCAGTTCGTCTGCCTTCGCCAAACGGGAGCCGAGGTGGAAATCGGATAGAAAGATCGTGCGATAATACTGACGCTGCATCGGGCCTCCAAGCCACCGGGGCCACGGCGCTCCGCCTGGCCGACGGAGACACTATAGCGAAGAGGTTTTACGACTGCTAAATGGCCCGCATCGCCTCCAAGACAAATCGTACGACATGGCGTCCCCTAGAGATAGGGGAGGAACAGGCGGGCGCCGGCATCGCGCAGCTGCTGCCATTTCGGCCGGTTGGCCAGATCGGACATGTTGAGCCGACGGGCGCGCGCGATCTTGTCATCGATCAGCGCGTCGATCTCGGCCGTTAACTTGGTGTCATAGGTTTCAAGGTCCAGTTCGAAATTCAGACGGTGACTGCGCACATCCCAATTCGAGCTGCCGATCAAGCACAGCGCGCCATCCACCGTCATCAGCTTGCTGTGGTCGAACGGCTCGGGCGCCAGGAAGACGGTGTAGGAGGCGCCTGCAAGCATCCCGAGGTTGGCGCGCACCGCCCAGTCGACCAGACGCTTGTTGGTATGTTCCGGGATTACGATCTCGACATCGACCTGCCGCAGCACGGCCAGTGATAGCGCCATCTGCAGATGACGGTCAGGCAGGAAATAGGGGGTCACGATCCGGATACGCCGGCGGGCCTCCACGACCGCCGTACCAAGCAGCGTCTCCAGGCTGCCCATGTCCTCGTCCGGGCCGCTGGTGACTCCCCGAACCGCGGCGGTGCCGGCCGTCTCCGTATCCAGATCCGGCCACCACCGCGCGTCCGAGAGGCTTTCGCCGGTGGTAAAGCGCCAGTCGTCGGCGAATGACTCCATCAGGTGACGCACGGCTGGACCGGTCAACTCCGCGTGGACGTCGCGGATCGAGGGGGGCCTGCCCATCGTGTCGTCGGAGATGTTCATCCCTCCGGTGAACGCGCGCCGGCCATCTACGATCAGCACCTTCTTGTGGTTGCGCAGATTCAGGAAAGACATCTGCCAGGGCAGCCAGAAGTGCAGGAAACTGGCCACCGGCACGCCCATCTTCCGCAGGCGCTTGACCATCGGGTATTTCAGATAGCCGCCGCCGACCCCATCGATCAGCACGCGCACCTGCACGCCACGGTCCCGCGCCGCGGCAAGCGCGTTGGCGAAGGCCCGGCCCGTGCGGTCCTCCTCGAAGATATAGGAAGCAAGTGCGACGCTCTCGCGCGCTCCGTTGAGCGCCTCCAACATAGCCTGGGCCGCCTGATCGCCGGTGACGAGCGGGCGAATCCGGTTGCCGGCGGTCAATCGCCGGCCGGTCACCCGCCGGCCAACCTCCGCGATCCAGCCCACGTTGATCGGGACTTCCAGCTCCGGCCCCGCGCCCGGTTCAGGCGCAGGCCGGCCGGGGCGGTACAGGTAGGACAGCTGCCCCGCCTTGCGCGCGATCCGGTTGATTCCGAAAGCGCCATAGAGGGCCGAGCCGATCAGCGGCGACAGCCAGGCAATGCCGATCCAGGCGACCGCGCCGCGGCTGTCTTCCTTGGTCAGCAAGGCATGGCTGGTCACACGCGCGGCGGCGATGACATGCGTGATCCCCAGCAGGATCCAGAACAGATCGCTCATCCGGCCCGCCGCGGGCGTGTCTCAAAAGACGCGTTCATCGCTTTGTGAGGTGGGCATGCGCGTCTGCCAGTACAATCGGGCTGAACTCTGGGCGCGAGGTCTTCGGAGGACCGCCTTCCCCTCCACCGAACAGCGGGCTGCGCGGGGAGACAGGTCCAATCGCCGTAGGCTCGAAACAACCGTGGCCTCGCAGGCGCCCGCTACAGCTCCAGTTCCTGGTCCAGGTCCAGCTCGGTTTCGGTGTCGTCGATCACCTCGCCCTGCCCGCTCAGGCCCTGCGTGTGCGCTTGGCGGACATCGTCGCTCACCACCTTCAGCAGCTTGACCCGTTCCAGGCGCACCGGCTCCCCCTTGTAGCGCGCCGTGCGCTCGGCCAGACAAGCTCCTTCCAGACGGTAGTAATAGCTGTAGGCGTGATCCGGCTCGTCGAACACACGGGCATCCATGCGCCCATCATCCAGCTCGAAGCGCACCACGTACTTCACGACCCCATCCTCCCAGCGTTATTGACCTTGTCTGCCACCCGCGGCTGCTTTTACGGCCCAGCATCCATCGTCCCGCCAACACCGGCACACGTCAAACCTCTCCCATGCACCGGCGTTGGAAAAGAAGCCACCTAATCGGCCAAGCCCGTGGTCGGATCAACGCGAAGCACCGGCGATCTCGACCAGGCGGTCGTAGAGCGCCTGCTTGTCCGCCGCATACCCCAGATGCAGGCCGATCGCGTGCAACAGATCGCGCTTCCTGCCGCCGGCAGCGTCTGCCCCGGCCGTCGCCCTGAGCGCCGCCAGCCCACTGGCGTCGCCCCGGTAGAGATACTCGCCGCGCGCCAGATTCTGATCGGCTGTGAACGCCATGAAACCGGCGTCGCTGAGCTTCCAGTTCTTGGTGAACCAGAGCGTCACCAATAATTCGTCCTGCAGCCTGAAATCGACGGAGGTGCGCAGCATCCCCGCCTGCACGGCCACAACCTCGCCCGGGTGCATATCCCCTCCTTGCGCGATCCGTTCGCTGGCAGCGCTCAGGCCGCTCGCGTCACATGCGCGCTTATCACCCCTGTGCCCAGCCCGTCGAGGTAGCGGTCAGTCGCTCTGGACGGCCTGCAGATTGAGGCTCTGGCTGAGCAGCTTCGGGTCGTCCATCGCCATCTGTGTGATCTGCTCGAAGGTGACAGGCTCACTCGGCTCGGCCGTGAGCGTGAGCGTGCCGTCCTGCTCGACGAAACGGGCAATTGCCTCGCCCAGCGCGTCGGGGAGCTGCATCTCCTGTAAGCTTTGACGGATACTCTGCGCCTGCTGTTGACGCACCGCCTCCGGGGACTGGTCGGTCTGCTGCGCGCGCAGCTCGGCGAGCCGGCGCGCCAACCCCTTGTTCTCCAACCGGACGGTTAAGGCCTGCAACGCGGCCTCGCCCTGCAGCGCTTGCGGGTCCTGCTCCAGCCGCGCGCCCAGATCGCCGTCCAGCGGGATGCCGACGACCTGTGCGGTCACGTTCAACTGCGCCACATCGCGCAGGTCCATTTCCCACCGGTCGATCGCGAAGGTCCCCGCTTCGGGATGGTAGGACAGGGTGAAGCCGCCATCGCCCCGCACCTCCTGGTAGCCAAGCGCGGCCAGCGTCATCATCGACAGGCCGGCGTCGGGGTGCGTCACGTCGGAATAGCCATCGCGATAGTCCACCTTGAACGTGATCGGCCCCTCCGCCGGCGTCTCCACCGACAGGTCCATCGACTCCAGGGCGGCGATCCGCCGGCCCTGCTCGATCATCTCCAGCCCGTCGAACTGCAAGGCGCGCAGACCATCGCCGCGTACGGCCGTCACCAACGCCTCCAGACCCGGGTCGTCGGTCTTGGCATGCAGGCGCTGCAGGTCGTCGATGTCGGCATCGCGCACGCGGATGCGGTCGACCAGCACGCGGCGTACCGCCCCATCCCGATCCGCGCCCCGGGCGCGCTGCGCGACCCCCAGCGCCTGCACCTCCAGCCGCTCCAGTCGACCCTCGCCCAGCCCCCGCAGCGTCACCTTCTGGGCGCTGGAGGTGCCACGGGCATCCTCGACGTCGAGGTCGTTCAGGCGCGCCCGGCCGACGGATCGCACCCGATAGTCCTCGGCGAGCGTTACATCCCGGCCCCTGCCGGTCGCGATCGTCATGCGGCTGCCGCCGCTGACGACGGTCGCTTCTGTAAAGTCGAACCGCCCAACCGACTGCAGCATGTCCCCCTCGAACGCGGCGTCGTCGATCTCCAGCCGCTTGGCGCGCACGGTGACAGGCTCGGGCGTCTGATCGGTCTGGAAGCGCACGGCGTGCAATACCGCACCATCGCGTCCCTCGGCCTCGATCCGGCCATAGGACAGTTCCGTACCTTCGGGCAGTTGCGCCCGCCACGCGTCGAGCGCCTGCTCGAGCTGACGGTCGGCATAGGCCTGAACGCTGAACATCCCGACGGTAACCGCCAGCCCCAGCACTCCGGCAGCAGCGATCGCTTTACGCATTTCGGCGCTCTCCCTGACATCCGCTTCGATCGCCGCCAAGGTTACCGATCGCTGCCACACTGACCAGCGGCGACCTATGACCGTTGCAGGGCATTGGGCTTCGACAGACACGAAAAGGTTTGTCGAACATCCAAAACGACTCGACCGAACTGCACGCCCGGGTCGCTCAGGCCACGCGCGGCAGATTGACGCGAACCGGCGACCACCCGCCACGCGAGAGATCGGGGGCGCCACCAACGTTTTGGCAGAACACGGCCATTCATCGATGGATCAGACGTATGCTAACGAACGTTACTACCAAAAAGGTACCTCTCGGTTTTAGTAGCGCACGCCAGGATTGTGGCCAACTGTCCCCGCCGGACCAACGGAGAGGCGGGGATGGTACCGATGACAGACGGCATACGACGATCGACTCGCGGGGCGATTACACTGGCAATGCTTCTTTTTCTCTCACCACCAGCAAGCGCGGGGGAGGTGCATCGACACCTGGCCGCGTTTATCGACAACATGGCCGGCTACACCGCCGCATTGCAGGCTTGCGAGCACCGGATTGAAGCCAGGAGTGTCCAGAAGGCAATGCAGGGACGGCTGAGGTCCATTTTCGGACTCAGGGGCGAACCGCTCCACTACCAGCTGCAGCGCTACCAGATTCAAGTTTCCAAGTACCGCCACAGCTACGGCCGCTGCCCACTCGACCGAGGCGCCAGAAATCTCAACGCCGCAGCCAATGCCGCGGAAGCGTGGATGGCGCGCTGACTCCTAGGCGCGCATGCCCTGGCGCCGGATCGGCTGTGGTCGTGGGGTCGTCCCACACTTTAACGCCCACACCGCGCGTTGCCGTTTTCCGGGGTTTTGGGCCCTTTTTTCTAGCCCTCAGGGAAACAGTCATCTGGACAAACGAAACCCCCGTAAGCACCTAGCTTACGGGGGTTTTTGTTGGTAGCGGGGGAGGGACTTGAACCCCCGACACCGGGATTATGATTCCCGTGCTCTAACCAGCTGAGCTACCCCGCCCCAAGGGGCTGATTCGCCTTGCGGGATGGCCCCGCAAGCGCGTGCATGGGCGTATAGGGCGGCGGGCTTTGCCCTGTCAAGCATCGCCCGACACCGATCCGCCGCGCGCACGGATCGGCAAGGCGGAGAGCGCTGTCGCCGCCGCCGCTCAGGCGGGCGCGGCCACCCGGTCGGGGGTGACGTCGGCGGGCGCGTTCTCGGCGGTGAGTTCCGCCGAATCGATCCAGCCGCCACCCAACACCCGGGTCCCGTCGTAGCAAACCGCCGCTTGGCCCGGAGAAACGCCATGCTGCGGCTCGTCCAGGCGCAGGGTCAAACCGCCCTGCCCCACCTCGGCGACAGTGGCCGGTTGCGCCGGCATGGCGGAGCGCAGCTTGACCGTGACCGTGCGCCCGACTTCCGGCGCGTCGCCGTCCAGCCAGTTGAGCTCGCGCACGTGCACCAGATCGCGGGCAAGCGCGCGCTTCGGCCCGGCGACGACACGGTTCGTCTCCGGCTGGATCGCGAGGACGTACATCGCCTCGCCCATGTTGCCGAGCTTGAGGCCACGACGCTGTCCCACGGTGAAGTGGATGATGCCATCGTGGTGGCCCAGCACGTTACCGCTGCGATCGACGATCTCGCCCGGATCGCAGGCGCCGGGGCGCAGCTTCTCGACCACGCTGGCGTAGTCGCCGTTGGGGACGAAGCAGATGTCCTGGCTGTCCGGCTTGTCCGCGATTGCGAGACCCAGTTCCTCGGCCAGCCGGCGCGTCTCGTCCTTCGGCTGGCCGCCCAACGGGAAACGCAGGAAGTCGAGCTGCTCCTGGGTGGTGGCGAACAGGAAATAGCTCTGGTCCCGGCTGGCATCGACGGCGCTGTGCAGCTCCGCGCACTCGGCTCCCATGACGCGGCGGACGTAGTGGCCGGTTGCGAGCGCGTCGGCGTCCAGTTCCTTGGCTGTCGACAGCAGGTCGCGGAACTTGACCGTCTGGTTGCAGCGCACGCACGGAATCGGCGTCTCGCCGTTCAGGTAGCTGTCGGCGAACTCGTCGATCACGCTTTCGCGGAAGCGGTCCTCGTAGCCCAGCGTGTAGTGCGGCACGCCTAGCTTGTCGGCCACGCGCTTGGCGTCGTAGATGTCCTGGCCGGCGCAGCAGGCGCCCTTTTTGCCCACGGCCGAGCCGTGGTCGTAGAGCTGCAGGGTAACGCCCACGACCTCGTAGCCCGCGCGCGCCAGCAACGCGGCGGTCACCGAGCTGTCCACCCCACCGCTCATCGCCACGACCACGCGGGTCTGGCTCGCCGGCTTGTCGAAGCCGAGATCGGTCATGCCTCGATCACTCGTCTCAATCTGGTCGGTATCGCTTGGCCGGCGATATAACACCACTGAGCCGGTTCGGCCACGTCCCCCGCCGCCTACAGACGGTTCAGGATCATCGCGAGGCGGTCCAGCGGGCCGGGGTCGATGTGCAAGGCGAGCGGCGCGGTGAAATGGCCGCGCCAGGGCTCGAACAGGTTACGTTCCGGAACGCCCCAGCGCCGGGCGAGCGCACGGCCGCCATCGACCGGCATCACCGCGTCCAGCCGGCCCAGATGCATCACGATCCGCGAGGCCGGCATCACGGGCGCCTCCTGCGGCTCCAGCAGCGGGCGGAAGCGCGTCAGGGCGTCGTGATCCCACCCGGCCGCACGCACGGCCTGGAGCGCGCCCAGCCCCTTCGCCATCGCGCCCTCGAAGCCGATCTGCAGCATGTCGCCACTGGTCATGCAAAGAAACAGCGCGTCCGGCTGCATCTCCGCCGGCCAGGCGCGCGCCGCCGTCGCGGCGACCTGGGCGTTGAGGGCCCCCAGCGACAGCCCCCCGATCGCCACCGGTCCGTTGGAGGTGGCCCGGGCCCAGGCGATCAGTTGCGCCACCTCGCCCACCCAGGCCTGCACAAGATCGAGCCAGCCGAGCGGCGCATGCGCGAGCGCGGGCTCGCCACCCCAGAAGCCGGGGGCCATCCGGCTGCCATGCCACGGCCCCTCCGGCCGAACGACGCGGATGCCATGCCGACGTGCCAGTTCCAGCACCGGCTCACGCTGGGCGACCAGCATCTCCGGTTCCATGCCGATGCCGTGCAGGTGGATCAAGGTCGGCGCATCCGGCCGGTCTTCCGGCTCGACCACCCGGGCGCGCACCCGATCGTCCACGGGGAAGTCGCGCACGCCAGCCATCGGCGCCGGCCAGTCGACCCAACTCACCGCGCCGTCCGGGCCCGGCACGGCATGCGTCCGCCGCGCCTCGGGACGGGCCGGTGCCGGGAAAGCGGGGACGCGGCCTTCGGCCCGCCCCCCGTGCGCGGCCTCGACCGCCGCCGCGTCGCGGATGTCGAAGGCCGCCGCCGGCAACCGGGTGCGGCGGTGGACCGGCACGACCCGGGCCCGCTGCGCCATCAGCCGCTGCGCCGCGCGCTCGCGCTGGCGCTCGCTCGCAACCAGATGCGCGTCGGCCGGCCGGTGCTGGGCGTGGAAGTCTGCGTACCAGCCGCGCATCGCCGCCTGATAGGCGCGCTCCGCCTTGGGCAAGGCGCTGGCCAGACGCGCCAAACGGGCGCCCGAAACCTTGTGCACGCCGCAACGCGCCAGTTCCGCGCGCAAGGCATCGACGTCGCCGTCGGCCCAGCGCGCTGCGGCCCAACCGCGCGACAGCGGGAAGTAGGTCTTGCACACCCACCGCAGCAGCACGCGGTCGAACCAGGGACGCAGGGCATAGGGCGCGAGCGCCCCGTCCAGCCAAAGCTTGCGCTTCGGCTCGGGCAGACGCGCACGAAAGTCGGGCGGAGGCGTTGGCTCAGAACGGGGCATCGGTCGCGGCAGACTCGCTCACAGCGAAGGAGAGGAAGGTTTGGGAGATAATGAGATCGCGCCGCGCACGCCAGAACACGCTTGCCGTTCGCGCCGGATTCATCCCGGCCCGCCCCCACCGACAGACACCAGGAAGCCGCAGTCTCGGATAAGGTGCCGATCAGTCTTCGCGGTTCAGGCCCATATCCCAGAAGCCGATTTCCAGACGGGTCGCCTGACCGAAGATACGGCAGAGCTCGGACCAACGTGGGCTGCCGGTCACGTCGCTTCCGATCCGCGCCCGCGCGACCCGATCAATCTGGGCGCAGGCGCCGCGGCCGACCTCCTGAAACTCTTCGTCGGAATAGAGATCCAGCCATTCACGGAACGGGTTGCCGTCCCATACCGTCGCCGGGTCGGCGGCCAAGCGCGCGCCGATTTCCCCATATCCGACCACGCACGGCGCCAATGCGACCAGCAAATCGAGCAAGTCGCCCGAATGCCCGGTCTCCAGAACGAACCGCGTGTAGGCCAAGTTGGCGCGGGCCTCGGGCGTCGCAGCCATCTCCGCCTCGGAGATGCCCCAGCCCGCGCAGGTCTCGACATGCAGCTGAAGTTCCTGGTTGATCAGCGCATCGACCGTTTGCGAGGCGGCGCGCATCTCGTTCAGGTCGGGGGCTTTGTAAGCGACCAGCATCCAGGCGCGGGCGAAATGGCGCAGGAACAGATAATCCTGGATCAGGAAATGCTTGTAACTGGCCGTCTCCAGCGTTCCGGCCGCCAACTGCCGTACAAACGGGTGATTGACGTAGGCGTCCCAATTGCTTGCACAGGCCTTGCGCAGCTCGGCAGCCAGACTGCCAGCGGCGATCGGCCCCGGGGCGTCGGCATGCAGGTCGGTCATCGGCGCAGTCCCCCCATCGAACGGACGTTCAACCCATCCAGTTGGTCACCTGCTCTGGCAACTGGACGACCAAGCCGTCGAGTTCCTCGCTCATCACGATCTGGCAACCAAGACGCGAGGTCTTGGTCAAGCCAAAGGCGAGGTCGAGCATGTCTTCTTCGTCCTCGGTCGGTTCATCGAGCTTCTTGAACCACTTCTTATGCACGATGACGTGGCAGGTCGAACAGGCAAGCGCTCCCTCGCAGGCGCCTTCCATGTCGATGCCGTTGCGGTGCGCGATCTCCAGCACCGACAGGCCCACGGGCGCATCGACCTCCTTGTGGTTCCCGTCCTTCTCGATGAAGGTCATCTTCGGCATGGCTGTATTCGACCTCGTTCTCTCGTCGTCGGGGTGTGCGGTTGTAAGTGCCTGGCACACGCGAACTGCCCAGCGCCACGGTTACCGTCATCGCGCTGTCTAGCCGACCAGCCCATCCGTCTGCTAGGGGCGATTTCGCATGTGCGATACCCCCGTCTTAATCTCTCGGACAAGCCGCAGCCCCCGGGCGGTTACCCGGCGCCTGCCCCGGCCAGCCGCCCGGCACCTTCAGCACGCAGGCGGGCAGCCGTGCAGCCGATCGTCTCGACGGCCTGATCGATCTCGGCCTCGGTCGTCATACGGCCGAGGCCGAGGCGAATCGACGCGGCCGCATCCTGGTCACTGAGGCCTAGCGCGCTCAGCACATAGGACGGCTCGACCGACGTGCTGGAGCAGGCGGACGCCGTCGAGTACGCAACCTCCGGCGTCTCGGCGATCAGCGTTTCCGCATCCAACCCAGGCACGGTGACGTTCAGGTTGCCGGGCAGCCGCGCCGCCCAGCTTCCATTGACGTAGGCATCCGGCAGGTGGGCCTGCAACCCGTCCCAAAGACGCTGGCGCAGGGTCGTCAGATACGCCTCCTCCTCCGCCATCTCGGCCCGCGCGATCCGGCAGGCGGCGCCCAAGCCGACGGCCAGCGGCGCTGGCACCGTGCCGGAGCGCAACGTGCGTTCCTGTCCGCCACCGTCCATTAGCGCCGATATTCGCGCCCGCGGGCGCCGGCGCACGTAGAGGGCCCCAATGCCCTTCGGCCCGTACAGCTTGTGCCCCGACAGGCTGAGCAGATCGATGTTCATATCGTTGACGTCGACCGGGACCTTGCCGGCCGCCTGGGCCGCGTCGGTGTGGAACAGGACCCGCTTAGCGCGGCAAAGCTTCCCGATCTCGGAGATCGGCTGCAGCACGCCGATCTCGTTGTTCGCCGCCATGACGGAAACCACGGCGGTGTCTTCCCGGATCGCCGCGGCCAGCCGGTCCAGGTCCACCCGGCCATCGGGCGCAACCGGCAGAATCTCCACCTCGAACCCGTCGCGTCCCAAGGCCTTAGCACTTTCCAGCACGCATTTGTGCTCGGTCGCGACGGTGACGACGTGGCGCTTGCCCATCGGACCGTGGAAGCGCGCCGCCCCCTTGACCGCCGTGTTGTTGCTCTCGGTCGCGCCGGAGGTGAAGATGATTTCGCGTGCCTCCGCGCCGATCAGCGCCGCAACCTCGCCGCGGGCCCGCTCGACGGCGGCTTCCGCTTCGGTCCCGTAGCTGTGATGGACGCTATGTGGGTTGCCGAACGCCTGCGTGAAAAAGGGCCACATCGCCTCCGCCACACGCGGATCGACGGGCGTGGTCGCCTGATAGTCCAGGTAGATCGGCCGGGCCTGCTCCGCCTCCGCCATGCTGCTGCACGCTCCTTCCCTCGGCCAAGCGCTTGTGTGCGCCCTCTGCCTTACAGCTAAGACCTTTGATGGGAATTCCAACCGAACCGATAAGGCTAAGCCGCGTCCGCCGCCAACCCGTGCCTGCGTACAAGCTTACCCCAGGCGTCGAGGAACACGTCGATGTCATCCGCCGTACTGGTCCAACCAAGCGATACGCGGACCGCGCTGTCAGCGTCGTCTTCCGAGACGCCCATCGCCCGCAATACGTGACTGGCGTGCACCTTCCCCGACGAGCAGGCCGAGCCCGACGACACCGCCACGCCGGCGAGGTCGAGGGCCATCACCTGCGTCTCCGCGCGCACCCCGGGCAGTCCCAGGCAACTGGTGTTGGGCAGGCGCGCCGCCCCGGCGCCGTGGACCTGCAGCCGTGGACACAGCGCGCGCGCCTCCGCCTCCAGCCGGTCGCGCCAAGCAGCACACTCCGTCATCCGGACCAGATCCGCTAAGGCGGCTTCCGCCGCCGCGCCGAAGCCCGCAATCGCCGGAACGTTTTCGGTGCCGGCGCGCTGCTTGCGCTCCTGACCACCGCCTGCCAGCAAGGGCGCGACCGACTGACCGTCCAGCACCGCGAGTGCGCCCGCGCCCTGCGGGCCGCCCAACTTGTGCGACGACACGGTGATCAGGTCGACGCCAAGGGCCCGGGCATCGACGGCGATCTTACCGGGCGCCTGCACGGCGTCGCAGTGGACCCGGGCCCCGTGGCGCCGGGCGATCTCGACCACCTGTTGCACCGGATTGATCGCGCCGGTCTCGTTGTTGGCGAGCATGACGGAAACGAGCGCCGGGCGGTCGTCCGCGGCAAGCGCGACATCCAGCGCATCCAGGTCGACCGTGCCATCTGATCTAAGCGGAACCGTCTCGGCGTCCGGGCGAGCCTGCAACACGGCCTCGTGCTCCCCGGCGGAGACCAGGGTGCGCGTCCGACCGTGGCCACGCAAAGCGGTGTTGTTGGCTTCCGTACCGCCGCTGGTGAATACCAGGTCGCCCGGTTGAACGCCGATCAGGGCGGCGACGGTTTCCCGCGCATCTTCAACCCGGCGGCGGGCGTCGCGGCCGAAGCGATGCACGGAGGACGCATTGCCGACGTGGTTCAAGGCATCGGTCATCGCCCGAACCGCCTCCGGCCGCACCGGCGCGGTGGCGTTATGGTCTAGATAGACCGGCATGGGACCAGCGCCTTAGCGCGCTATTGTTGCTGAGCCGCCACCAGGGGTTCGGCATCTTCCGGCTGGGCAAGCTGATTGGCGGCGATCCGTCCCTCGATGACGTCGCCCAGCGAAACGGAGGCCAGGAACAGATAAATCTGGTTGCCCAACGCCTCCCACAGCTGGTGGGTCACGCAGCGCTCGTTGTTCGAGCGGCACCCGAACGGCTGCCCTGGAGTGCAGCGGGTGGTCTGGATCGGCTCGTCGACCGCCATCACAATGTCGGCGATTTTGGTATCGTCGGCACCCTGGGCCAACATGTACCCCCCGCCGGGGCCGCGCACGCTGCGCACCAAGCCGGCCCGGCGCAGCTTGGCGAACAGCTGCTCCAGGTAAGACAGTGAGATTTCCTGACGTTCGGCGACGTCGGCCAAGGCGATCGGCTTGCCGTCGCTCTGCCCGGCGAGGTCGCACATCGCCATCACGGCATAACGACCCTTGGCACTCAGCTTCATCTTTCTTGCACTCCGTCTCGCGCGCCCGCGCTCCACCCATCGCGTAAGAGCTTCGCGGCCTGTCGCGTCATGACACCGCTTACAGCCCTAGATAACACCTACGTCGCCTGGGGTCTCTAGCACTTCCCGGTGACTTGGTCGTGCGGCCCGCTCGTCTCCTCGCCCTGATTCTCGACACTGGACAGGCGCTGCTGCTGCGCCTCTGTCTGGCTTTCCAGTTCGTTCACCCGGGCACGTAGACCATGCACCTCCTGCAGCAGCCCGTCGATCGCCCGGGCGACCGGATCCGGCAACTCGCCCGTGGGCGTGCCATAGGCGACGAACTTCTCTTCCGCCGCCGGGGCGCCGCGCACCTGCACCGCCTTGGCTGGAATGCCGACCATCGTCTGGCAGGCGCCAACGTCCTTGGCAACCACCGCATTAGCGCCGATCCGGGCGTTCGCGCCGATCCGGACGGGACCCAGCACCTGGGCACCGGAGCCAACGATCACGCCGTCACACAAGGTGGGGTGACGCTTTTGCTCGCGCTGAGAATCACTATCTTCGCTGGGCGAAACGCCGCCGAGGGTGACGCCATGGTACAGCGTCACATTGTCGCCGATCTCCGACGTCTCCCCGATCACCACGCCCATGCCGTGGTCGATGAAGAGGTTATGACCGATCTTGGCACCGGGATGAATCTCGATCCCGGTAAGCACCCGACCGACGTGCGAGACGAACCGTGCAGGCAGCCGAAAGCCGTGCCGCCACAACCAATTCGCCAAACGGTAGGTCACCAGGACCTGGAATCCGGGATAGCACAGCACCACTTCCAGCCGGGAACGCGCGGCTGGGTCGCGCGCCATCATCCCGTCGACTTCGTCGCGCAGAGACTTGAACATGACTTCGACCGTCGTGCTAGTTTTCCCGCCCTTGCGCCGGAGTCGCCGTCTGCACGCGGGCTCGGCGGCACGGTCCGCCGGAATCGACGGGTTTCGCGGGATATAATACGCCCTAGCAGGGCGATCAAGCGCGCCCCCTGCGCGGGCTTGCCGGCCACCCGGCCGCCTGCCGCGCGATGGTCCGCAACCGAACGGGCCTGTTTTGGCACAGGATTGGGAGCTCGATGCCTGACGTTATCTTTCCCGGCCCCGAAGGCCGCCTGGAGGGTCGCTACCAGCACGGCCGTGGAGAAAAGCCGCCGATCGCGCTGATGATGCATCCGCATCCCCAGCATGGCGGCACGATGAACAACAAGCTCATCTATCACGTCTATCAGACCTTCGCCCGCCAGGGTTTCTCCGTCCTGCGCTTCAACTTCCGAGGCGTCGGCCGGAGCCAGGGCGAGTTCGACCGCGGCGAGGGCGAGCTATCGGACGCGGCCAGCGCCCTCGACTGGCTACAGACCTACAACCCCGGCTCGTCGAGCTGCTGGATCGCGGGCTTCTCGTTCGGCGCCTGGATCGGCATGCAGCTCCTGATGCGCCGACCGGAGATCAGCGGCTTCATCTCCGTCGCACCGCCAGCCAACATGTTCGACTTCACCTTCCTGGCGCCCTGCCCGTCCTCCGGTCTCATCCTGCAAGGCGATTCCGATGACGTGGTGCCGGAGGCATCGGTACAGAAGCTGGTCAACAAGCTAAGCCAGCAGCGCGATATCACGGTCGACTACCGGATCATCGAGCAGGCGAACCACTTCTTCACCAACCGGCTCGATATCCTCAACGAGCATATCGCGGACTATCTGCAGAAGAACGTCCCCGAACTCGCCGGCACGGCCACCGACCCGGCGGATTAGCCGGTCGGCGGGGCCGTGTAGAGCTTGCCGCCGGGCATCTCCCGGGGCGCGCCGGTGGTGGTCGGCCCGGACAGTGGCAGACCTTGCAGCGCACGCAAGGCGAGATAGGCGAAAGCCTGCGCTTCCAAAGCGTCGCCATCCCAGCCGACGCGTTCCACCGGCGCGACCGGTGCGCCCAGACGTTCGGCAAGCATGCGCATCAGGGTCGGGTTATGCCGACCGCCGCCGGTGACCAACCACTGCACCGGCGCTTCCGGCAGATGATCCCGGGCCCGCACCACACTCTCCGCGGTGAAGGCCGCGAGCGTCGCCGCCGCATCCGCGTCAGCCAGACCAGCGACGGACTCGCCCGTGAAGTCATCGCGGTCGAGCGATTTCGGCGGCCGTTTATCGAAGAAGGGATGCGCCAGCATCGCCGCCAGCGCGGAGTCGTTAACCCGGCCGGCAGCGGACAGCGCCCCGTCATGATCGTAGCCACGGCCCGTGCGCTGAGCCACCAGATCGTCCAGCAGCGCGTTACCCGGGCCGGTATCGAACGCCAGGATGTCGGCAAACTGCCGGCCCAGCCAGGTAACGTTACCGACCCCGCCCAAATTCAGCACCGCCACGGGACGATCCAGTTCCATGGCACGGGCACGGTGATAGTACGGTGCGAACGGCGCGCCCTCACCGCCCGCAGCGACGTCGGCCTGGCGGAAGTCGCCGACCACGTCGATCCCGGTCAGCCGGGCCAGACGGCCGCAATCGCCGATCTGCCGGGTGTACCTGCGGGCCGGGTCGTGGCCGATCGTGTGGCCATGAAAACCGATCACGCGCACCGCACTGGCGGACACGCCAGCCTTGGCAAGCAACGTACTGACCGCCTGTGCATGCCGGTCGGTCAATTCGCGCGCCACATCCGCAACGTCCGCCGTGCCCGCGATGGCGTCGGCCAGGCGCTGGCGAAAGGTGTCGGGGTAGGCGATCGACTCCCACGGCCCGGCCTGGACAAACATCTGCCCGTCGGTTTCCAGAAGCGCGGCGTCGATGCCGTCGCGCGAAGTGCCGCTCATCAGGCCGAGCGCAAGGCGGCGCGGAGCTGTATCGGACATGAAACGCAGGCCGTTTTCCGTTCGGGAGCGCCCGACCGACTGAACCGTATCCAGCGCGCGGCGCGGGCGAATTGGCAAGGTCGGGCGAGTGTGCTAACTGCGCCCCGGCGCTGCAACCTCCCCCGCAACCCAGCAAGACATGACGGACACCAAAGCCATGAGCCAGCCGCCCAAATCCGATTTCCTCAGGGTCGCACAGGCGCGGGGCTACCTGTATCAGACGACCGATTGGGACGGGCTCGACCAGGTGATGGCGGAGAAGGCGCCGGTGCCGGCCTACATCGGCTTCGACTGCACCGCGCCCAGCCTGCACGTCGGCTCGCTGGTGTCGATCATGACGTTGCGCTGGCTGCAAACCTGCGGGCACAAGCCGATCGTGCTGATGGGTGGCGGCACCAGCAAGATCGGCGATCCCTCGGGCAAGGACGAGCAGCGCAAGCTGCTGTCCGACGCGCAGATCCAGGAAAACATGGCCGGGATCAAGTCGATCTTCCGGCAGTTCCTGACCTTCGGCGACGGGCCGACCGACGCCGTCATGGTCAACAACGACGACTGGCTGCGCGACATCAACTACATCGCCTTCCTGCGCGATTACGGCCGGCACTTCTCGGTCAACCGGATGCTGTCGTTCGACAACGTCCGCCTGCGCCTGGAGCGCGAACAGCCGCTCACCTTCCTGGAATTCAACTACATGGTGCTCCAGGCTTACGACTTCCTGGAACTGTACCGGAAGCAAGGCTGCCGGCTGCAAATGGGCGGCTCGGATCAATGGGGCAACATCGTCAACGGCGTCGAACTCGCCCGTCGGGTCGACGGGACGGAACTGTTCGGCATGACCACGCCGCTGCTGACCACCGCCTCAGGCGCCAAGATGGGCAAAACCGCCCAGGGCGCGATCTGGCTCAACGAAGCGGACTGCTCCCACTACGATTACTACCAGTACTGGCGCAACACCGAGGACGCGGACGTTGGCCGCTTCCTGCGCCTGTTCACCGAACTGGACGAGACGCGCATCCAGGAACTGGAGGCGCTCCCGGGGGCCGAGATCAACGAAGCCAAGAAGGTGCTGGCGTACGAGGCAACCAAGCTGTGCCGCGGCGCAGACGCCGCCCAGAGCGCGGCCGAAACCGCCCGTCAGGTGTTCGAGGAAAAGGCGCTCGGCCAGGACCTGCCGGTCATCGAGGTTGCGCGCGACCGCCTGAGCGACGGCGTGGCGCTGTTCGAGCTGCTGCGTGAGGCCGGCATGGCGTCGAGTGGCGGCGAGGCCCGGCGGCTGATCAAGGGCGGCGGCGCGCGGCTTAACGACGCCAAGGTCGCCGACCAGAACCAGACCGTCACACTGGCCGACGTGAGCGAGGAAGGCGTGGTCAAGGTCTCCGCCGGCAAGAAGCGTCACGCGCTGGTCAAGCCGGTCTAAGGGGCTGAACGCGCATCAGCCGTCTTCCACGCTGACGTGGAAGACGGCTAGGGAGAGAAGCAAGCGCTCCCGCGTCGGCCCGTGCCGATGAGCGTTGATGCCCCGTCCACCGACGCCAACCGGGTTGCAGGCTACCGTGGGCGCGCCATCCGCCGCCCCGGCAGCCAGGCAACGGCAGATGCGTTACGCTGCCCGGATGCCCGAGAGGAAGGTGTCGAGTTCCTTACGCAGGGTCTCGGTCTCACGCGACAGCTCGCTGCCGGCGTTGGAGACATCCTGGGCACTGGTGCCGTTGGTCGCGGCGGCATCGCTGACCTGGGAGATGGTGCGCGAGACCTCGCTGGCGCCGGTCGCCGCCTGCTCAACGTTGCGCGCAATCTCGGAGGTGGCGGCCTGCTGTTCCTCCACAGCGGAAGCGACAGCGGTCGTGATCTCGTTGATTTCGCCGACCCGGTCGATGATCCGGTTGAGCGCGTCCACCGCGGAGCCGGTCGCTGACTGCATCGACTGGATCTGGCTGCCGATCTCCCCAGTCGCCTTGGCGGTCTGATTGGCCAGCTGCTTGACCTCCTGCGCGACCACGGCGAAGCCCTTACCCGCCTCGCCCGCGCGGGCCGCTTCGATGGTGGCGTTCAGCGCCAGCAGATTGGTCTTCTCGGCGATGTCGTTGATCAGGCCGACCACGTCACTGATCTCCTGGGCACGGCTGTTGAGCGCCTGCACCACCTCGTTGGCCTCGGACGCCTCGGTGCTGGTTTTGCTGGCGATCTCGTTCGACTGCCCCATCTGGCGAGCGATCTCCTCGATCGAGGAGGTCAGCTGCTCGGCCGCGCTGGCCACCGCATCGACGTTGTTCGACGCCTGATCGGCGGCACTGGCCGCCTCGGTCGACTGCCGCTTGGTATCCTCGGCAAGGCTGGATAGGGAGCTTGCCGTCTGGGCCAGCTGCTCGGTGGAACTGGAAACACGCTGGACCAGACCGGTAACCGCCTGCTCGAAGTCGCTCGACAACTGCTCCAGCTGTTGCGCGCGTTGGGCGCGGGCCTCCTGCTCCTCGGCCGTCTTGCGCGCCAACTCTTCGCTGCGCTCCATCGAGTCTTTAAACACCTGGACCGCCTGGGCCATGCCGCCGAACTCGTCCTTCCGGTCGGTGTCCGGAATCGGCGTATCCTTGTCGCCGTGAGAAAGGTTGCTCATGGCCGCGGTCATGCGGCCCAACGGTCGCGCGATGAGGCGACTGAGCGAGACACCACAGACAATCGACGCCACCAGCAACGCCAGCGTGGCCCCTCCCGTCGCGGCATAGACCCACGTGAACGCCGTGTCCTGGGCGGCGCTGCGCTCGGCCATCCGGGCCGCGCCCCAGTCGCGCAACGCTTCTTCGATACGGGCGAAGGTAGCGAGGTCGGCCGCCCCAGCGCCGACCGCCTCCATGGCGCGCGCCCGCGGGACGGTGTCGGGATGCTGCATCCACCGGATCTGCGGCGATGCAACGTCTTTCACCCAGCTCTTCACCGCTCGGTCCATCTCCTCGACCTTGCCGACATACTCGGTCCCGACAAGGCTCTGACGCAGCTTATCGATCCACTGGCCATAGGCGACCATGCCGGTCCCATAGCTGCGCAGGGCCGCAGAATCGCCGCTGATCAGGAAACCGCGGATGCCGTTCTGCTGGTCACGCACCGCGCCCTCGACGTGATCGAGCGCGGTCATGATCTGGCTGGTCTGCGCGGCTTCATGCTGGGCATCACTGGCATCTTGAATCTTCAGCATGATGAAACCCATCACACCGATGCTGAGCACCAGCAAAAGCGCGAAGGAAATCTGGATCTTGCGGGAGACGCTGAGGTTCTGAAAACGGGCGAACATGAGTTGGGAGTCCGGTCACTCGACGATGAAGATGGAAGGCACGAAAAGCCGTTTGCGGTCCACGCCGTCTAGCTCTCGGGCGTCGAGGCGATCAGGTCGAGATCGAACTCCGCCGTGATCGCGCCGATCGGCTCGCCCGTCCGGGGGTCAACGATGGTCAGGCTGACCTGCTGGGCCCGGCGCCCGGTATCCTTGACCTCAACCTCACCGTAGTGAACCGCGCCCGGGCCGCGACCGAAACTCTCCTGAAACTTCGCCTCGTCGCCCTGCCAATAGTCACTGGTCACCGCGCTCTGCCCGACGTTGAGACCGTTCTTGTCCATCACGAAGGTCTCGATCAGACGCCCGTCACTATCCGCCTGGATACGCAAAAGCATCGCCGACAGCGGCGCGCCCAGCAGTTCGGCGATCAATGGCTTCTGATCCGATGCGGTCTGCTTGCGCCAGTCCTGGTCCATCCGGTCGATGTCGTCTTGATCCAGATCGGCGTGCTTCTCATTCCAGGCGCGCAAGGTGATCAGCACGGTCGGGTCCTGGCTCCAGGTTCGGACCTTCTCGACGTAGCGTTGCGGAATCTCCCCGGCCGCCAGGGCCGGCGCGGCCATGGCCCCAGCCACGGCGCAACCGGCGGCAAGGGCCAGCATGCCTGCCAGCGCACGTGACACGAACTTGAACATGAAAGTCTCCTCGCGACAGTCCGATGCCCTCTTCCGCCAAGGCCGGCGGCGGACGTGGCGAACACGCATAAAGTACAAGGGTTAAAGGTTAATCTTTTGCTTAAAAGACGCTCTAAATTGCCATGGACGAGGTGTCTGCAGACCGCTGCGTTGACCCGGCGACAGCCGCACTCGATGGTGCCCGTATCATGGCGCCCCACCCTCTAAGTCCTGACCCCGCGCGCTTGCACGCAGCCCTGCCTTTCGCCCTGTTCTATGGAGCGGTGTTCCTCACGTTGGGCGTCTACCTGCCGTTCTGGCCGGTGTTTCTGGAGAGTCGCGGCTTAAGCGGGGCAGAGATCGGTACGGTGCTGGCGCTTGGCACCTGGGCCAAGACGGTGATCAATCCGCTGGCCGGCCAGCTAGCCGACCGTACGGGCCGGCGGCGCACGGTCCTGGCGAGCCTCGGGCTCAGCGCCCTGCTGGCCTCCCTGCTGTTCACGCAGGTGCAGGGTTTCTGGGCCGTCCTGCTCGTCCACCTGCTGCTGTTCCCGACCTTTCATGCGACGATTCCAATCGGGGACAGCCAGACGATGGCCGCGGTCGCGCAGCGCGGTTTCGATTACGGCCGGCTACGCCTCTGGGGCTCGCTCGCCTTCATTCTGGGCGTGCTCGGCGTGGGCGACCTTTTAACGCGGCTCGACGGCGAGGCGGTGCTGTACGGCGTCATGGCGGGGCTGGTGTTGGTGACCATCGCCAGCCGCCTGCTGCCGCCGGGGTTGCAGTCGCGCGCGCGTGGCGCCCGCGCGCCGCTGTCGGCACTGCTCGGCCAGGGGCGGTTCCTGCTGTTCCTCGCCATCGGCGCGCTCTTACAGGCGAGCCACGCGGTCTACTACGGTTTTTCCGCCGTGCATTGGCAGGCGGCAGGGTTGTCGCCAACAGCTGTCGGCTGGCTTTGGTCGGAAGGCGTGATCGCGGAAGTGCTGCTGTTCGCCTGCGGCACCGCACTGGTCGCCCGGGTGGGGCCGATCGGCCTGCTGAGCCTGGCCGCATTGGCCGGAGTCGTGCGTTGGAGCGTGCTCGCGGGCACCACCGACCCCATATCCCTAAGCGCGGTCCAGGCGTTGCATGCCCTCACCTTCGCGGCGACGCACCTGGGCGCCATGCACTACATCACCCGGCGCGCGCCGCCGGGCCTGCAAGCGACCGCCCAGGGGATCTACGCCGGCACCACCGGCGGCATCGCCATGGGCGCGACCATGCTGGCCGCAGGCTGGCTGTACGACACGATCGGAGGCAACGCCTTCCTCGCCATGGCCGGCATGTGCGCCCTGGCCGGCCTGCTCGCCGTGCCGCTGCTCCACGCCGAACGCCGCCGGCCCTCAGACAGGGCGGCGTGACCGGCTAGGCCGTGCCGTAAATCCGGTCGCCGGCGTCGCCCAGGCCGGGAACGATGAAGCCGTCGTCGTTTAGCTGCTCGTCGAGCGCGGCGGCATAGATCGGCACATCGTCGTGGGCGGTTCTGAGCACCTCTACCCCTTCGGGCGCCGCAAGCAGGCACAGGAACTTGATGTTGGCCGCACCCCGCTCCTTCAACTTGGTGACCGCGGCAGCCGCGGTGTGACCGGTGGCCAGCATGGGATCGCAGACGATCGTCAGGCGGTCCTCCAGCAGTTCCGGCACCTTGAAGTAATACTCGACCGGGCGCAGCGTCTCCGGATCGCGATACAGGCCGACATGGCCAACCCGGGCGTGCGGGATCAGGTCCAGCATGCCCTCCAGGATGCCGTTGCCCGCACGCAGGATCGACACCAGGCACAGTTTGCGCCCCGCGACCTCGGGCGCGTTCATCGGGGAGACCGGCGTTTCGATCGCGACGTTCTCCAGCGGAATATCCCGCGTCACTTCGTAAGCGAGCAGCAGCGAGAGTTCGCGCGCCAGGCGGCGGAACTCCGGCGTGGGCGTCTCCTTACGACGCATCTGCGTCAGCTTGTGCTGGACCAGCGGATGCTCGACGACGGTGATGTCGCGGCCGGCTACGATGTCGGGCATGGCGCGAACCTTCCTTGCGATCTGGCCTTGGGATCTGGCGAGGCTTGTAACGGGCGGAAACGATGGCAGACCCGCGCAACCGGAAACGCGCTGGCGTCTGCCTGGGCTGTTGGCGCCCGGTGATAGTCGAAACGCGCAGGTGCTGTCGAGCGTGCTACGCGCGCGGAAAAGCCGCGCGTGCAGGAATGCGGTTGGCGCGTAGCGGCGAGTTCGCATAGGTTCCCGCGCGAACGTCATCCGGGCGGCCTGTCGCAGCGGCACACGGCAGCCTGCGCGCCCAGTTTCAAGACAGCGGAACTCCCTTCATGAGCGACCGGATCGAACCCCCGGCGAGCGGGGCCGTCACGCCCGCGGTCGGCCTGCATGAGCGCCCGGCGGCCGGCAAGTGGCTGGCCCTGTCCCTGCAACACCTGTTCGCCATGTTCGGTGCCACCATCCTGGTGCCGCTGCTCACCGGCCTGGATCCGGCGGTGGCGCTGGTCACCAGCGGGGCCGGCACGCTCGCCTATCTAGTAATCACCAAGGGGCAGATTCCGGCCTACCTCGGCTCTTCCTTCGCGTTCATCGCGCCGATCACCGCGGGCGCCGAGGCCGCCGGCGTGGCCGGCGCGATGGTCGGCGCGTTCGCCGCCGGACTCGTCTATCTCGCGGTCGCGGCCGCCGTCCGCGGCTTTGGGATCAACTGGCTGCTCAAGCTGCTGCCACCGGTGGTGGTCGGGCCGGTGATCATGGTGATCGGGTTGTCGCTGGCCTCCACCGCCGTCGACATGGCGACCAACCAAGCTGGCGGCGGCGACTATTCGTCGCTGCACTTCGGCGTCGCGATGGCGACACTCGCGATCACCATCCTGGCGGCCGTGTTCCTGTCAGGCTTCCTATCGATGCTGCCGGTGCTGATCGGCATCCTGGGCGGCTATACGATCGCGGCAGTGGTCGGGCTGGTCGACTTCGCCCCGGTCATGGACGCAAGCGTGGTGCGCCTGCCCGATTTCGTGATCCCGTTCGTCACGCAGGAGACCAGCGTCCCGCCGGAAGTGTTCTTCCTGCTCGTCCCGGTCGCGGTCGTGACGGTGGCCGAGCACATCGGCGATCAGTTCGTCCTATCCAAGGTGATCGGCCGCAACACGATCAAGCAGCCCGGGTTGCACCGCTCCCTGATGGGCGATGGCGTAGCGACCATGCTGGCCGCCTGCCTGGGCGGCCCGCCCAACACCACCTACGGCGAGAACATCGGCGTCCTGGCGATCACCCGCGTCTTTTCGATTTACGTGATCGCCGGCGCGGCGGTGCTCGCCATCGCGCTCGCCTTCCTGGGCAACTTCTCGGCCTTCCTGAACACCATCCCGACAGCGGTGATGGGCGGCGTGTCGATCCTGCTGTTCGGGATCATCGCCGCCAGCGGCCTGCGCACCATGATCGAGGGGCGCGTCGATTTGGGCGAGAAGCGCAACCTGGCGATCGTCTCGGTTGTGCTGGTGATTGGCATCGGCGGTGCCGTACTGCCGATCGGCGACCTGGTTGAACTCTCCGGCATGGCGCTGTCGGCGCTGGTCGGGATCGGACTCAACCAGCTGCTGCCCGGCAAGCACCTGACCGGTGACATCGAGCGCGTGCTGACCCACCATGAGCCCTGAGATGCGGCGTCGGGCGGCGAGCGCCTTGCGTGGCAGACGCCCGGATGCGAAATCATCGCCCGATGCCGTGTGCGAGGGTCATTGGGCTTGATTTTCCACCGACATCTTTTAGCTTACTGATACCGGACCAAATCGGTCGGGATTAGGAGGCAGAATGTTTCGGCTCAACCGCCTGACGGACTACGCGGTCGTCGTGATGTCGCAGATGAGCGCCAGTGGCGCCGGTCTGCGCAGCGCGCAGCAGATCGCCCGCGACACGTCCGTGCCCCTACCCACCGTGGCGAAGGTGCTGAACGTCCTGACCCGCGAGGGACTGGTCGAGTCCCACCGTGGTGCCAGCGGTGGCTACGCGCTCAGCCGCACCGCCGAAGAGATTTCGGTGGCCGAGATCATCCGCGCATTGGAAGGCCCGATCGCGCTCACCGCCTGTGTCGACAACGGCGGGTCTGGCTGCGAGGTCGAATCGCTGTGCCCAATGCGCGGCACCTGGGACCGGGTCAACGACGTGATCCATCAGGCGCTCTCGCAGGTCACGCTGGCCGACCTGATCGCGGACCAGCAGGCGCGCATGCCGGCATTCGCCCGCACTGCCGCACCGCAGGTCGCGAAATGACCCGCCCCGCCACTGATCCAGCCAAACGAACAGAGGCGTAACAACACACGCCAATCGCACCGATCGATACCGCACGCACACACGACGAACAACCAGGGCCGCGTCCCGGGCGCTTGCACACGCCACAGACAACGGGCGGCCAGAACGAGAGCTCTAGAGAGCAGGAGACCAAGCCATGGGTGCTACCGCCGAGACGGTCGAGCAGGTCCAGGAGGTCACGGGGCAGAAGTACAAGTACGGCTTCGTCACGGAGATCGACGAGGAGCGTCCCCCGAAGGGCCTGAACGAGGACATCATCCGGTTCATCTCGCAGAAGAAGGATGAGCCGGAGTGGATGCTCGAATGGCGGCTGAAGGCCTACCGCCATTGGCTGACGATGAAGCACCCCTCCTGGCAGAAGTGCAGCATCCCGCCGATCGACTTCCAGGACGCCTACTACTACGCGGCGCCGAAGCAGGATAAGGATCGGCCGCAGTCGCTCGACGAGGTCGACCCCAAGCTGCTCGAAACTTACGAGAAGCTGGGTATCCCGTTGCAAGAGCAGGAGATGCTGGCCGGCGTCGCGGTGGATGCCGTGTTCGACAGCGTCTCGGTCGCGACGACCTACAAGGCGAAACTGGAGGAGCAGGGCATCATCTTCTGCTCCATGTCGGAAGCCATCCACAACTACCCAGACCTGGTTAAGCAGTATCTGGGTTCGGTGGTGCCCTACTCCGACAACTTCTTCGCCACGCTGAACAGCGCGGTCTTCACCGACGGCTCGTTCGTCTACATCCCCAAGGGCGTGAAGTGCCCGATGGAGTTGTCGACCTACTTCCGCATCAACGCGGAGAACACGGGCCAGTTCGAGCGCACGCTGATCGTCGCGGAAGAGGGTTCGAGCGTCTCCTATCTGGAGGGCTGCACCGCCCCGCAACGTGATGAAAACCAGCTGCACGCCGCCGTGGTCGAGCTGGTCGCGCTGGACAACGCGGAGATCAAATACTCCACCGTCCAGAACTGGTTCCCGGGCGACGAGAACGGTGTCGGCGGCATCTACAACTTCGTCACCAAGCGCGGCGCCTGCCGGGGCGACAACTCCAAGATTTCCTGGACGCAGGTGGAGACCGGCTCGGCCGTCACCTGGAAGTATCCCTCCTGCATCCTGCAGGGCGACAATTCGGTGGGCGAGTTCTATTCGATCGCCATCACCAACAACTACCAGCAGGCCGACACCGGCACCAAGATGATCCACCTGGGCAAGAACACAAAGTCCCGGATCGTCTCCAAGGGCATCTCCGCCGGCAAGGCCGACCAGACCTACCGCGGCCTGGTGCGCGTGTCGCCGAAAGCCGACGGCGCGCACAACTTCACGCAGTGCGACAGCCTGCTGATCGGCGACAAGTGCGGCGCCCACACCGTCCCCTACATCGAGAGCCGGAATAACTCCGCCCGGGTCGAGCACGAGGCAACCACCTCCAAGATCAGCGAGGACCAGCTGTTCTATTGCCGTCAGCGCGGCATCAGCGAGGAGGACGCCGTCGCGCTCGTGGTCAACGGGTTCTGCCGCGAGGTGCTGCAGCAGCTCCCGATGGAGTTCGCGGTCGAGGCGCAGAAGCTGGTCGGCATCTCGCTGGAAGGCAGCGTCGGCTAGTCCAAAGGTCAGGTTTGCAGGCGCCGCGCGTTTACCGGGGCGCCGCCAACCCGCGACGAACAACAACACAACGCGGACGATTGTCTGCGGCACATGAGTTTTTGCGAAGGAGCACGCGACGATGGCGATGCTGGAGATCAAGGACCTGCGCGCCGAGATCGACGGGACCGAGATCCTCAAGGGCCTCAACCTGTCCATGGACGCCGGCGAGGTGCATGCGATCATGGGTCCGAACGGGTCGGGCAAGTCGACCCTCGCCCACGTTCTCACCGGGCGCGATGGCTACGAGGTCACGGGCGGCGACGTCCTGTTCAACGGCCAGTCGATCCTGGAGATGGAACCGGAGGAGCGCGCGGCTGTTGGGCTGTTCCTGGCGTTCCAATATCCGGTCGAGATCCCGGGCGTCACCATGACGACATTCTTGAAGGAAGCGGTTAACTCGATCCGCAAGTCGCGCGGCGAAGACGAGATGGACGCCATGAAGTTCACCAAGGAGCTGCGGGAGCGCTGCAAGCTGCTTGGCATCCCCGAGGACATGATGCGCCGCTCGGTCAACACCGGCTTCTCCGGCGGTGAGAAGAAGCGGGCCGAGGTGCTGCAGATGGCCGCGCTGGAGCCGAAGCTCGCGGTGCTGGACGAGACCGACAGCGGGCTCGACATCGACGCGCTGAAGACGGTGGCCGACGGCGTCAACCGTCTACGCAGCCCCGAACGGTCGATGCTGGTGATCACTCACTACCAGCGCCTGCTGAACTACATCGTCCCGGACCACGTGCACGTCATGGTCAAAGGCCAGATCGTGAAATCCGGCGACAAGACCCTGGCGGAGCAGCTGGAATCGGAAGGCTACGCGCAGTTCGGCGAGGACAAGGCGGCGTAACGCCGCCTCAGCCCGCCACGGCGCGTCTCCCCTTCCCTACAGCGTTCCAAGAAAGGTTTTGCGCGATGAGCGAAAGCGCGCTCCAACCGTTCCACCAGCAGTACACGGCGCTCACCAACGCCGGCAGCCTACCCGGTAATGCCCTGCCGTGGCTGACCAACCTGCGCGAACGCGGGATGGCCCGCTTCGATGAGTTGGGCTTCCCGACGCCACGGGTGGAGAGCTGGAAGTACACCAACCTGCGCGCCCTGGAGCGCCAGGTGTTCCACCCGGCGACCACGATGACCGCCACGCTCGGCCTCGACCGCGTGCCCAGCCTGATCGGCGAGCAGGCCGGTCACCGCGCGGTGTTCGTCAACGGCCGTTTCCGGGCGGAAATGTCCAACCTGGACCGCCTGCCCGACGGCGCCAAGGTGCTGTCCTTCGCCCAGGCACTCGAACATGAGCCGAACCTGCTGGCCGAAGACATCGACCAGATCGCCGAGGGCCAGGACGACCAGCCATTCTACCAGCTGAACAGCGCGTTCATGGAAGACGGGCTGGTCCTGCACATCGAGGAAGGTGCCAAGGTCGAGGAGCCGATCGAGGTCGTCTATCTGGCCGCCGCCGACGCGGAGCCACTGGCCTATCACCCACGCCACCTGATCGTCGCCGGCAAGAACAGCGAGGCGACCCTGGTCGAGCACCATGTCGGCATCGGCGAGGCGAATACGCTGGCCAACCACGTCACGGAGATCCGTGTCGAGCCGGGCGCCAAGCTGCATCACTACAAGCTGAACGCCGAAACCGATGCGGCCTTCCACATCTCGACGCTGCACGCGCGGGTGCAGGAAAACGCCTTCTACGACAGCTTCACGCTGACCACGGGCGGCCAGCTCACCCGCAACGAGCCGCACATCAAGCTGGAAGGCAGCTTCGCCGACGCACGGCTCAACGGCGCCTACCTGCAGCGCGCCAAGCAGCACTGCGACAACACCACGCTGATCGAGCACGCGGTGCCGGACACGCACTGCCGCGAGATCTTCAAGGGCGCGCTCGAGGGCAAGGGCCGTGCGGTGTTCGCCGGCAAGCTCCACGTCTACCCGGACGCTCAGCGCACCGACGGCAACCAGCTGTCGCGCTGCCTGTTGCTGTCCAACCAGGCGGAGATCGACACCAAGCCGGAGCTGGAGATCTACGCCGACGACGTGGTCTGCAGCCACGGTTGCACCGCTGGCGAGCTTGAGAAGGATCCGCTGTTCTATCTGCGTTCGCGTGGCATACCCCATGCCCTTGCGCGGCGCATGATGGTGGAGTCCTTCCTCGCCGAGGTGGTCCAGGAGATGACCAATGAGGACCTGCGCCAAGCATTCCTCGACCGGATCACCGATTGGCTGGCCCGCTCGGACCAGTAAAGCCGCGTGTAAGCCCGGAGGGCGAGACGTGAGTGTCCACAGCGCTCGCCCGCCGGGCCGCCCGGCCTCCACGCTGGGGCTTGGGAGCACGGCAGTATCGCTTGAAGGACGACGCACGTGAGCGACATAACCGACGCCGCCGTACCGCAGCAGGGAAATCCCAACGCAGCCGGCTCCACCGGCAGCGGACATACCGGGTCCGCGCGCAACACGCTCGACGTCGAGCGCGTGCGCGCGGACTTTCCGATTCTGCATCAGGAAATCTACGGCAAGCCACTCGCCTACCTGGACAACGCGGCTTCCAGCCAAAAGCCGCGTCCGGTCATCAACGCGATGACGGAGGCGATGGAGAGCTACTACGCCAACGTCCACCGCGGCGTGCACCGTCTCTCCCAAGTCTCGACCGACCATTACGAAGGCGCGCGCGAGACCATTGCCCGCTTCATCAACGCGCCGAAGAGCGACGAGGTGATCTTCACCCGCGGCGCGACGGAAGCGATCAATCTGGTCGCCTCGTCCTACGGCCGGGCGTTCCTGAAACCGGGCCAGGAAGTCCTGATCACCGAGCTGGAGCACCATGCCAATATCGTTCCCTGGCAGATGCTACGCGACCAGCTGGGCATCAAGCTGCGCGTGGCCCCGGTCGACGACGACGGCACCCTGCGCGCGGAAGCAGTCACCGAGCTGATCGGCGAGAACACCGGCCTGGTCGCGATCGCCCATATCTCGAACGCGCTGGGGACCATTGTCCCCCTTCAGGAAATCACGGCGGCCGCGCATGCCAAGGGCGTTCCGGTGCTGGTCGACGGCTGCCAGGCGCCGCCACATCAGAAGGTCGACGTGCAGGCACTGGGCGTGGATTTCTACGCCTTCTCAGGCCACAAGATGTACGGGCCGACCGGGATCGGTGTGCTGTGGGGGCGCTGGGATCTGCTGAAAAAGATGCCGCCCTACCAGGGCGGCGGGGAGATGATCTACTCGGTCACCTTCGAGAAGAGCACCTTCAAAGAGCCGCCGCATGGTTTCGAGGCGGGCACGCCCGCGATCGTCGAGGCGATCGGCCTCGGCGCGGCCGTCGATTGGCTGTCCGGTCATGACCTCGACGCGGTCGCGGCGCACGAACACAAGCTCTTGGCGTACGCCACAGAACGCCTATCTGCTATCGAGGGCCTTAACATCATCGGGCGCGCGGAGCCCAAGGCCGCGATCGTCTCGTTCACCATGGACCAAGCGCACCCGCATGACATTGGCACGATCGTCGACCGCGCCGGCGTGGCGGTCCGCGCCGGGCACCACTGCGCGCAGCCGCTGATGGAGCGCTACGGCCTGAGCGCGACGGTGCGCGCGTCGTTCGGCATCTACAATACCGAGCAGGAGGTCGACCAACTGGCCGACGCGCTGCAGGTCGTGAAGGAGTTGTTCGGCTGATGATGGACGAGCTGCGCGAGCTCTATCAGGACGTGATCCTGGACCACGGCAAGAAGCCGCGGAACTTCGGCGGGTTGGAAGGCTACAACCACCTCGCCCAGGGACATAACCCGATGTGTGGCGACACGCTGGTGGTTTACCTGAAAGTGGATGACGACAACGTAATCCAGGGAGTCTCGTTCAAGGGCAAGGGCTGCGCGATCTCGGTCGCCTCCGCCTCGATGATGACGGAGATTCTCAAGGGCAAACCAGTCGCGGAGGCGGAAAAGCTGTTCCACACCTTCCACGACATGTGCACCAAGGACGACCCTGAGATTCCCGAAGGCATCGACGAGGACGCGGTGGAGCGTCTGCAAGTGCTTGCAGGCGTCCGCGAGTTCCCGGTCCGGGTGAAGTGCGCAACGCTTGCATGGCACACGATGGAAGCCGCCGTGCACGGCAACGAGGAGATCTCGACCGAATAGCCGTGAGTGGCTGGACGTCGGGAGCGCGCGACTGACAGGCTGACGACGAGCACAAGGCAAGAGGCCGCTACGCCCGCGGGGTCAGGCGGCTGGGAGAAGGCGCCATGTACACCGTCGATATGAACAACATCGACGACACGATCGATCCCACGGAAACCGAGGGACTCAACTCGACCGCCGGCGAGCCCCTACCCGCCGGAGTCACGCCCGCGACCGAGGATGAGATCGTGGAGAAGCTGAAAGAATGCTTCGATCCGGAAATTCCGGTCAACATCTACGATCTCGGTCTGATCTACGACCTCAAGATTCACGAAACCGGCGACGTGGATGTCGTCATGACCCTGACGGCCCCGGCCTGTCCGGTGGCGGGATCGATGCCCCCGATGGTCTCCCAAGCGGTCAGCGACCTGCCGAATACCGGCAAGGTGTCGGTGACCCTGACCTGGGATCCGCCGTGGTCGATGGATCTGATGAGCGAGGATGCGCGTCTGGCTCTGGGATTCTAGCGCCGCACGCGTTAAACTCGGGCTATAATAGGATTTCGCGCGGGCGATCGGCGCCGCGCGCACCAGCTAGATGAAGGGAAGGCATGCCATGGCCGGTCCCGCGATGATCTCCCTCACCGACGCCGCCGCACAGCGGGTCAGGGACCTGATGGGCAAAAGCGATCAGCCGGTTAGCGGGCTGCGCATCGGCGTCAAGCCGCGCGGCTGCTCCGGGCTGGCCTACTACTTCGAGTACGCCAGTGAAAAGCGCCAGAACGAGGACGAGATCGACGACAAGGGCGTGAAGCTGTTCATTGACCCGGCGTCGGTCATGTTCCTGTTCGGCTCCGAGATCGACTATCAGGAAGGCAAAATCGAAAGCGGTTTCGTCTTCAACAACCCGAACGAAAAGGGTCGTTGCGGCTGCGGCGAAAGCTTCACCGTCTGACAGCCGCGCCAACCCGGCGACCAACGACACACATGCGCCGCCCTGCATACTGCTGCCGGGCGGCGTTTTCTCGTTCGGCCCCCGTTGTTCCTGTCAGCCCATGGTCGGCGAACGTCCCGTAACCTACCTTCGTCACATTCATTCAACAACTGGCGACCACTGCCCTGCCCAACATGACGCAACGCGACCCCGCCGTCCGCGACACCAAGCTCGATGCCAGCGCCCCGGATTTCCCGGTTCGCGAGGCGACCTGCCGCGTGCACGCAGTGGAAGCCGCAACCCACGACACCCGTATCGTCCGGCTGCGCGTGGAAGACGGCGGGCCATTCGACTATGCCGCAGGACAGTACGCGCGTGTTGCCTTTCCGGGCTTCGATCCGCGCGACTATTCGATCGCCAGCCGCCCCGGCGACCGCGATCTGGTTTTCCACATCCGCAACATCGGCGGCGGCCCCAGCCACTACGTTGCGACCCAGCTCAACAAGAACGAACGCGTCACGGTGCGCGGGCCGTTCGGCCATACCTACCTGCGCAGCCATCGCCCGGACCCGATCGTCGCAATCGGCGGCGGTTCCGGTTTGGGCCAGATGGCAGCGATTGTGGAAGAGGCGCTGGCCTACGGCCATGACGCGCCGGTGCATCTCTATTTCGGTGCCCGCGCGGAGCGCGACGTCTACCTGGAAGAACGGATGGGCTTGCTGGTCGACCAGTACCCGAATTTCCGCTTCGTCCCCGTCCTCTCCGAACCGGAGGCCGGGACCGAGCGGCGCATCGCTCTGGTCACCGACGCCCTCATCGCCGATGCGCCCGACCTCGCGGGCGCCGTCAGCTATCTTGCCGGCCCGCCACCGATGGTCGAAGCCGCCACCAAGGCCCTGACCGACCTCGGCGTTGCTCCCGAGGACATTCACGCCGACGCCTTCATCTCCGAAGCCCAACGCAAACTGCGCGACGGCGAGATTTAGAGCAGCCGGACCAGCGGCCCCAAACACAGAAATGTCGTGTGCGGCAGTCTCGGGCCGGTCATTCTACCTGCCGGTGACCGCCCCCTCCCTTTTCCGCAACCGGAGCGGTGCTGCCGACTTCGGCAGTCTGCGGCGCAGCAGTATCCTGTCCAGAGCTGTCATGCGCGCGGTCGATCAGGTGCAGGAACGACCCCATCACCTGGCCAGCGACCAAGCCGGTCGCCCCGCGGTCGCGGCCCGAGGCGTCGCCAACCCTGGCAAGCGGTCTGCCCGTCTCATGCCGCGTGCGGGCATAATGGAACTCGTGCCCGCGCACGCGCGTGCCAGCGGGACCGAACGGCGTCTCCACCATCAGCTTTACCGTGCGGTAGCCGAGGTGCAGGCGCGGCTCGGCGAAGCTGGTCTCGACGTCCAGCAGCCCGGCCATCGCGTGCGCCGTCCCGTCCGCGTCAATGAGATGGCGGCCCAGCGCCATGTATCCACCGCACTCCCCAAACACCCAGGCCCCGCGCCGAGCCGCTTCGCGCAGGCCATTCAGAAACCTTTGGGCGCCGGCCAATCGGTCCGCGTAGAGCTCCGGATACCCGCCCGGTAGGTAAACCGCATCCGCTTGTCGATCCGGCGCCGCGTCCGCCAGCGGGGAAAAGGGCACGACCTCGGCCCCGGCGTCCCGCCACCCCTGCAGCACCCCGTCGTAGGCGAACGCGAACGCCGCATCGCGTGCGACCGCGATTCGCTGGCCGAGTGGTGGCAGCGGCGGTCCTGCCTGACCGGGCGCGAGCTCGGTCGGCCGGGCCATCGCGATCAAAGCGTCCAAATCCACCGATGGCGCCAGCCAGTCGGCAGCCGACTCGATCCGGGCTTCCAGATCGCCGTGCTCGCCCGCCTGAACCAGGCCCAGGTGGCGGGACGGCATCTCCAACCGGTCATCCCGCGGCAAGCAGCCCAGGCACGCGACACCGGCCCGGGCGGCCGCCTCGCGCAACAGAGCGGCGTGTCCTTCCCCGCCGACACGGTTGAAGATCACGCCCGCCACGTCGACACCGGGATCGTGGCGCGCGAAGCCTTCGAGCAGTGCAGCGGCGGAGGCGGCCATGCCCTTGGCATCGACCACCAGAACCACCGGCCAACCAGTCAGACGCGCGGCTTCCGCGGTCGACCCGGCGCCGCCGGCCGCGCCGTCGAACAGGCCCATCACCCCCTCGCCCACCAGCACCTCGGCATCCCGCGACAGCCGGCGCAACACCTCTGCCCGCGTTGCCGCGCGCATCGCCCAACCATCGAAGTTCAGGCAGGGCCGGCCACTCGCCGCCGTATGAAACGCGGGGTCGATATAGTCAGGACCGACTTTGAGGGAAGCAACGCGCGTACCGCGACGCTTCAGGGCACGCAACAGGGCCAGAGTCGCCAGGGTCTTGCCGCTCCCGGACGCCGGTGCGGCGATCAGCAGGCCCGGCGGCGTTTCATCCACAGGCGGAGACGCCACGGCACGCGTCACCCGGTCTCCCACTTACTGCGGGTTCCCAGCGGGTCGCCTTCCAGCACCCGACCGGCCATCGCGCCCAGCCAGTCGAGTCCGGCGCGCAGGCGCACCACCTCGCCGAACACGACCACCGCAGGCGGTTGCAGGCCGCTTTCCTGCACGTCCGCGTGAGCGCGCGCGACCGTCGTCTCCAAGACCTGCTGGCTGCTGGTACTTGCCTGACAGATCACCGCGACCGGCTCGTCCGGCCGACGCCCGCCCTCTAGGAGACGCGTGGTGATCTGGTGTAGGTGTTTCATCGCCATGTAGGCCACGATCACCGGGGAGGACTTGGCCAGCGCGTGCCAATCGATGCCGTCCGGTACCTCACCGGTCGTGCCGTGGCCGGTCACGAAGGTGACAGCGGAATTGGTCTCCCGATGCGTGACCGGGATACCGGCATAGGCCAACCCGCCGATCCCGGCCGAGATGCCAGGGACGATCCGGAATTGGATGCCGGCCTGAACCAGGCTCAGCGCTTCTTCCCCGCCGCGGCCGAACACGAACGGGTCACCGCCCTTGAGCCGCAGCACGCGCTTGTTCTCGCGCGCCAGCTGAACCAGCCGGTAGGAGATGTCGACCTGCTTGGCCGACGGCCGCCCGCCGCGCTTGCCCGCATACTCAAGCACGGTGTGCGCGCCGGCCATGTCCAGGATTCTCTGATCGACCAGCGCATCGTAGATCACGTGGTCGGCCTGCTGCAGGGCGCCGTAACCCGCCAGCGTCATCAGTGCGGCATCGCCCGGCCCGGAGCCGACCAGCCACACCCACCCCGGCTGCATCTGCGGCAAATCGATCGGAAGTCCATGCATGGTCCGCACTGTAACCGCGGCTGTAGACCAGGGCTAGGGGCTACGTCACAAGCTCTGATCGTAGCTTGGTGACACGCCCTGAGACCGCTAAGTTCTGCGCCATGGCACGCAAACCGGACGGGGAGCTGAGACGGGGCTGGACCACGGGCGCCTGCGCGACCGCGGCGACAAAAGCTGCCTATAGCGCGCTCCTGACCGGCAACTTCCCCGACCCGGTCACGATCCACCTGCCCAAGGGCCAGGAACCGGCCTTCGCGCTCGCCATCCACAGCCTGGAGGCGGACAGCGCCACCGCCGGCGTGATCAAGGACGCGGGCGACGACCCGGACGTCACCCACGGCTGCCTAGTACGCGTCACCGTCACCCGCGGCGCCCCCGGCAGCGGCGTCGTCTTCGTCGCCGGCGAGGGCGTCGGCACCGTGACCCGCAGCGGCCTGCAGATTCCCCCCGGCGAGGCGGCGGTGAACCCGGTGCCCCGACAGCTGATGACCGATCACGTGGCTGAAGTTGCGCAGGCCCATGGCGACGCCGGCGACGTCCGGCTGGAAATCGCCATTCCCGGCGGCACGGAGATCGCCAAGGAGACGCTGAACGGGCGACTGGGGATTCTCGGCGGGCTGTCGGTGCTCGGCACGACGGGGGTGGTAATCCCCTACTCCTGCGCCTCCTGGATTCACTCGATCCACCGCGGCATCGACGTCGCGCGCGAGGCCGGCATGACCCACGTCGCGGGCGCCACCGGCTCGACCAGTGAGGCGGCGGTCAAGGCGCTCTACGGCCTGGACGAGATCGCGCTTTTGGACATGGGCGATTTCGCCGGCGGCTTGCTGAAATACCTGCGCGAGCATCCGGTGGCGAAGCTGTCGATCGCCGGCGGCTTCGGCAAGCTGGCCAAGCTGGCGCAGGGCCACCTCGATCTGCATTCGGGCAAGAGCCGGGTCGATACCGGCTTCCTGGCCGAAGTGCTGGGCGAGATGGGCGCCGGCGCGGAGGTAGTCGCACAGGCGCGCGGCTGCGAGACAGGCGCCCAGGTGCTCGCCGTGGCACGGGCCTACGACCTGCCGCTGGCGGACCTGATTGCGGCGCGCGCGGCCGCGGTGGCGCAGGAGACGGCGGGCGACCGGGTCAAGGTCGAGGTCCTGATCTTCGACCGAGAGGGCACCCAACTCGGCTCGAGCGAGGCGGTGTCGCTTGGCGCTTGAGACGGCCACCCCCACGCACCTATTGATCCTGGGCGGCACGGCGGAAGCCGCGGCGCTCGCCCGGCGGCTGGATGGCGTCCCGGGCCTGCAGGTAACCAGTTCCCTCGCCGGGCGCACCACGGGCGGGCGCGACCTGCCGGGAAGCCTGCGGGTTGGCGGCTTCGGCGGGGTTGACGGCCTGGCCGCCTACCTGGCGACCGCCGAGATCGATCTGCTGGTCGACGCCACCCACCCGTTCGCCGCCGAGATCACACGCAACGCCGCCGCGGCCTGCGCGGCCGCCGGGGTGGCGCGCCTGCGCCTGCAACGCCCGGCCTGGCAGCCGATGACGGGCGACCGCTGGGAGTACGTGGACGCCCCCGCCACAGCCGCGCCGGCGCTTGGACGTCATGGCGCCAACGTCTTCCTCGCCACGGGCCGCAGCGACCTCGCCGCCTTTTCGCACCTCGGCGACAAGCACTTCCTGGTCCGACTGGTGGAGTCCCCCCAAGCGCCGCTGGAACTTGCGCACGCCACCCTGGTGACCGGCCGTGGCCCGTTCCGGGAGGCCGAGGACCGCGCCCTGCTGCAAAAGCACGCCATCGACGTCGTCGTCACCAAGAACAGCGGCGGCGACGGCGCCTACGCCAAGCTCGCCGCCGCGCGGGCACTCGGGCTGCCGGTGGTGATGATCGACCGACCGCCGGAACCGGAAGGGGAAACGGTTGCGAGCGTGAACGACGCAAGAGACTGGGTACTGGCCCGGATCGGGCGGTGAGATCGGGACGCGGGGGCAAGGGCCATGCCGGAGCTCCCCTAAACGCGTCCCTCTACCCGCTTTTGCGCTTCGGCCGCAGCAGGTGGACGCTGTCGGGATCGTACAGATGGCTGTCGGCGAAGTCGTTGTCGCCCAGCACCCGGCCAACCATCACCAGTGCGGTCCGGGTGATCTTGGCGGCGCGCGCCTTCTCGCGAATATCGGACAGGGTGCCGCGAATGACCTGCTCGTCCGGCCAGGAAGCGCGGTAGATCACCGCCGCCGGGCAGTCGGCGCCGTAGTAAGGGGTCAACGCCTCCTCGACGTAGCGCAGGTTGCGCACCGACAGATGGATCGCCAGCGTGGCACCGCTCTGCCCCAGCGTTTCCAGCTCTTCGCCACTCGGCATCTGCGAGGATTTCATCGCCGTGCGGGTCAGGATCACCGTCTGCGAAACGTCGGGTAGCGTCAGCTCCTTGCCGAGCGACGCGGCGGCGGCGGTGTAGGCTGGCACGCCGGGGACGATCTCGTAAGGAATGCCGGCCGCCTCCAGCCGACGGATCTGCTCGGCGATCGCGCCGTAGAGCGAGGGATCGCCGGAGTGCACGCGCGCGACGTCCTTGCCGTCGGCGTGCGCGGCCTCGATCTCCGCCATGATCTCGTTCAGGTGCATGGACGCGGTGTCGAGCACGTGCGCGCCATCGGGCGCGCAGGCGATCACCTCTTCCGGGACCAGGGAGCCGGCGTAGAGGCACACCGGGCACTGCTCGATGCGGCGCTGGCCGCGCACGGTGATCAGGTCCGGGGCGCCCGGTCCGGCGCCGATGAAATACACGGTCACGCAGCGTCTCCCGACTCGCTCTTGATGTGCTTCGCGGCATAGCCGCGGGGTGTATAGACCCACTGCCCGCCCTCGCCGCGCGGGATCGCGCGACTGGTCGATGCGCCGATCAAGAGCACGGTCAGCATGTCGATCTTGGCCGGGTCCAACTCGGCCAGCGTGGTCACGCGCACCTGTTCTTCCGGCCGACCAAGCTGGCGAGCGATCACCACCGGGGTATCGCCTGGGCGGTGCGCCGACAGGATCGCCTGCGCCTCGCCCAACTGCCAGGTGCGTCGGCGCGAAACCGGGTTATAGAGCGCGACCACGAAATCGCCTTCCGCCGCCGCCTTGAGCCGGCGCTGGATCTGGTCCCACGGGGTCAGCAGGTCGGACAGGGAGACGGTGCAGAAGTCGTGGCCGATCGGCGCGCCGATCCGCGCGGCCGCCGCCTGCAGGGCCGAGATGCCCGGGACCACGCGCACCGCCACGCGGTTCCAGTCGGCGCGGTTTTCCCGCTCCAGCAGCTCGAACAGCGGGCTCGCCATCGCATAGACGCCGGGATCGCCGGAGCAGATCAGCGCCACGTCCCTGCCCTGCGCCGCCAGGTCGAGCGCGTGCGCCGCCCGCGCCTCCTCCTCGCCGAGCTGGAAGTCGTGGCGCGTCTTACCGCCCGCCCGATCACCCAGCAAGTCGAGGTAGAGACTGTAGCCGACCAAGTCGCTCGCCCGGTCGACCGCGTGCGCGGCCTCCGCCGTGCCCATCAGCGGGTCGCCGGGGCCGAGGCCGACCAGCGTCATCGAGCCGCGCGGACGCCCGATCCGGGCGGCGTCGAGCGGCGACGGCGCCCGGGCGATGGCGCAGGTGGCGCGCCGGCTCTTGCGCTTGGCGACCAACAACCGGCCGTCCGCGCCGGCGGCGGCCAGCGCCGCCCCTTCCGCCACGCCGTGGCAGCCGACCTCGCGATAGACCGCTTCCGACGGGGTCGCCAGCCGGGGCGTCTCGGCCTCCAGTGTCGCGGCGTCGAAGAAGCGCGCGGGGACGGCCAGCGCGGTCGCGGTGGCGTGCACCGCCGGCTCGTCCATCTTGAGGTCGACCGACACCACGGCCGCCACGGCGGTGTCCGCCAGACCGGCTTCGGTCAGGGTCGCGCGCACCAGCTCGGTCAGCTCATCGGGATCGCAGCCGCGCTCGCAGCCCACGCCGACCGTCAGCACGCGCGGGTGATAGACCAGCGTCTGTGGATCATCGCCGGGCGTCTCGATACTCGCCCGCAAATGCCAGGGCGCGTCGTCCGCCTGCGGCAGCGCCTGCAGCCAGTCCAGCTCGGGATCGATGCGGACGCGATCGCCCGCCAGCAGGCCGGCGGCGACGTCCTTGGCCCGCGCCGGGTTGGCGAGCGTCCAGTCCGCCGGTGGCTCGTCCAGCGCGATGCCGAATGCGAGGTCGCTTGCCGTCGTCACCGCCGGCAGACTCTCCAGCGAGTCCGCGATCTGCCGCGCGAGCGCATTGGCGCCGCGATGGCCGCCCAACAGCGGCACGACGCTGGCGCCGTCCTCCCCGACCGCCAGCACTGGCGGCTCGGTACGCTTGTCGCCCAGCACGGGACCCAGAGCACGCACCAGGATGCCGGCGGCACAGACGCCGACGACCGGCCGGCCAGCGGCGAACAGCGCGCGCAGGGTGGCGACCGTATCGGTGAAGGTCCGGTCCGCATCGTCCGCCCGGCCGGCGCGGCCCAGCACCTCCGCCGCTGGCAGGCCCTCCGCGATCCAACGGGCGGTGGCGAGGCCCCGGCGGGTCAGGGCCAGGATCGCGGGGCGGCTTTCACTCAACGGTTCAGACACGCCAAGCCTCCCCACGCGCGTGCAGCAGGATCATCGAGAAGTAGGGCACCGCGCTCTCGTCCACCTGGTCGAGCGGCAGGATGCGCTGCGCCTGCATCGTCGCGCGCTCGACGTAGCGGGCATGCGGGGTCAGGCCGAGTTCGTCCAGCACCTGGCGCACCTTGGCGAAATGCCGGCCCAGCTTGATCACCGCCGCGGCGTCGGTGCGGCCAAGCTGACGCTTCAACTCCTCGACCTCCAAGGGCGCGGGGATCACCGACAGCACGTCGTTGCGCGCGGCCAAGGGCGCGCCGAGCACCGCCGAACAGGCGGTCAGCGACGAGACACCCGGCACCACCTCCACCGGATGACGCTCCGCCATCCGGCCGAACAGGTACATGAACGAGCCGTAGAAGAAGGGGTCACCCTCGCACAGCACCGCGACCGTCCGACCCGCCTCCAGGTACTCCGACAGCTCGCCCGCCGCCTGATCGTAGATCTCCTGCGCGGGAAAGCGCGCGACCGTGATCGGCATGCGGATCGGAACTTCGGTCTGCCCGCCCGGCAGATGCGGGGCGACCAGCTTGCGCGCCAGGCTCTCGCCCTCCTCGGGCGCGGGATAGGCGACCACGTCCGCCGCGCGCAGCAGGCGGTAGGCCTTGAGGGTGATCAGGTCGGGGTCCCCGGGACCGATCCCGAGGCCGACCAGGCGGCCGGTCATGTGCGTGCGTTCTCCAGAGTTGCTCGTTCGTGTCGAAGGGGCCGAACCGGGATCGCGGCGTCCCTCACGCCCACGGCTTGACCGCCTTGAGTTGCGTCACCGCCATTAGCGGGCGCCAGCCGTGGTGGGGGCCGATCGGCTCGGCGCGGGAGATTTGCAGGCGGGTCAGCTCGCCGCCGTGCTCGCCGTGCCAGGCGACGAGCGCCGCCTCCCCCGCCAGCGTCACCGCGTTGGCGACCAGACGGCCGCCCGGCTTCAACGCCTGCCAGCAGGCCGGCAGGATGTCCCCGCTGTGCACCCCACCGCCGACGAACACCGCGTCCGGCGCGTCGAGACCGGCGAGTTCCTCGGGCGCGCGGCCGGCGACGATCTGCAAGCCCGGCACGCCCAGCGCCAGCGCGTTGTCCGCGATCATGCCGACGCGCTCGGTCTTCGGCTCGACCGCCACGGCCGTCGCCCCACGCGCCGCGCGCATCCATTCGATGCCGACCGAACCACAGCCCGCGCCGACGTCCCAGAGGTGCTGCTCCGGCCCCGGCTGCAGCGCGGCCAGCGTGGCCGCGCGGACCTCCCGCTTGGTCAGTTGACCGTCGTGGCTATAGGCGTCGTCAGGCAGGCCGGGCACGGTGCTCAGCACCTGCGCGTCCGCACCGGGCCGGCAGTGCACCGCGAGCACGTTGAGGTCGGCGAGATCGCCCGGGTCCCAGCTTTCGGCCGTGCCGGCGACGATCCGCTCACGCGGGCCGCCCAGATGTTCCATCACCGCCAGTTTGGACGGGCCGAAGCCGCGCCGGCTCAGGATCTCCGCCACCTGCCCCGGCGTCTCTTGCCCTGCGCTCAAAACCAGCAGACGCGCGCCTGGCTGAATGAAGGTCTGGATCAGCGCCGGCGGCCGACCGTGCAGGGTGAGCGTATCGACATCCGCTTCCGACCAGCCAAGCCGCGCGCAGGCCAGGTCGAAGGCGCTGGCGTTGGGGCGCACCCGCACCCGCTCGGCGCCGAAGCGCCGGACCAGCATGTTGGCGACCCCGTACCACAGCGGGTTGCCGGTGGCGAGCACGACCACCGTCCCTTCCGCGCTGCGCCGGTCGAGCGTCTCGAACGCCTCGGCGAGCGGCTTGGGCCAGGCCAGCCGCTCTGCGCCCGTGTCCGGGACCAGTTCCAAGTGCCGGTCGCCGCCGACCAGCAGGTCGGCCCCCTCGACGAGCTGGCGCGCGGCCGGGGACAGGCCGTCCCAGCCGTCTTCGCCGATCCCGACCACCTCGATCAGGTGTTCGTTCATGACAGGCTCTCCGAAGCGAGCGCGTTGACGGCCGCGGCGGCGAGCGCGGACCCGCCCTTGCGGCCCTGCAGCGCCAGGTAGGGCACGCCGTGAGCGCCGCTGGCGAGCGCCTCCTTGCTCTCCGCAGCGCCGACGAAGCCGACCGGAAAGCCCAGGATCGCCGCCGGCTTCGGCCCGCCGTCTTGCAGCAACTCCAAGAGGTGGAACAGCGCGGTCGGCGCATTGCCGACCGCCACCACCGCGCCCGCCAGCCGGTCCCGCCACAGCTCGACCGCGGCGGCCGAGCGGGTGGTCTCCAGCTCGCGTGCCAATGCGGGTACGCGCGCATCCTGCAAGGTGCAGATCACCGCGTTGTCGGCCGGCAGGCGGCTGCGGATCACGCCTTCCGCGACCATTCGGCAGTCCGCCAGCACCGGTGCGCCGTCCGCAAGCGCCTGCCGGGCGCTTGCCGCCAGGTCGTCCGACCAGACGAGGTCGTCCAGCACCTCCGGCATGCCGCAGGCGTGCACCAGCCGCAGGGCTACGGATTCCAGCCCTGCTGGCACGCGCGACAGATCGCTCGCCGCGCGCACCTGGCGGAAGGACTCGGCATAGATCGCCTTGGGATCGCGGAGGTAGTCCACGTGAGGTCTCGTCGGATTGCAGAGGAAGAGCGCGCTGCGAGCCTCAGCTCTGGCGGGTACCGGGCTCGTCCGGGGTGCCGCCGGCCCGCGGACCGGTGCGTTCGGAGAAGGTGGCGTGGGTGGAATCCACCTGTAGACCCTTCACCGCCTGCGGACCCAGCGGGTGGTCCTTCTGCGGGTAGGGATGATGGTGGTGATCGTGGCCGTGGCCATGACCGTGTCCATGGCTGTGCCCGTGGCCATGACTATGCGCATGACCATGGCCGGCGTGTGCCTCGGCATGCGCGTGGGCATGGCTGTGCGTCGCCTCGCCGTGGGCGTGTTCATGGTGATGATGATGGTCATGATCGTGGCCATGCCCGTGATCATGGCTGTGCCCGTGATCGTGACCATGGTCGTGTCCGTTGCTGGCCGCCTCGCCGGTGCCGATGCCCTCGACATGGTGGTGGTGGCTTTCCTGCGGCAGGCCGACCTCGTCCTCGAAGCCGAGGATGGTGTCGCGGTACTTGCACAGCTTGCAGTTCATGTCGTTGCCGCCGGTCAGCATCTCCTGCACCCGGTCGGCGAAAGCGTCGAGCACCAGCGGATGGTCGGCCAGATAGGGCGCCTTGATCACCTCGATCTCCGGGTGCTGCTCGGCGACCAAGTCGGCATGGGCGTAGATCCGGCGCACCAGCACGCCTGTGAACAGGAAGTAAGGGAAAACCACGATCCGCTTGAAGCCGAGCTTGGCGGCGTGCTCCATCCCGACCTTCACGCCCGGGAAGGTGACGCCGGAGTAGGACACCTCGCCCCAGCCGAAGCCCAGGCCTTCCCAGACCAGGCGCATGCACTTGGCGACGTTGGCGTTGGCGTCCGGGTCGCTGGCGCCCCGGCCGACGAACATCAGCAGGGTCTGCTGCCGTTCCTCGCGGGAGAGGTGGCCGATCACCTCCTCGATCCGTTCGCCGCTGGCGCGGATCAGCTTGGGATCGACGCCCAGATCGCGGGCGTAGGTGATCTTCATCTCCGGATGGCGCGCCTCGTAGGTCGAGAGCACGCTCGGGATATCGTTCTTGGCGTGGCCGGCGGCGAACAGCATGCCCGGCACCGCCAGCACGTGCTTGGCGCCGCGCTGGCGCAGCTTGTCGAGTCCGTCGTTGATCACGGGGTTGGCGAATTCCAGGAATCCGCTTTCGATGTCGTACTCCGGCATGCGGGCGTGAATACCCTGCCAGACCGACTGGAACTCCCGAATCGCGGCCTCGTCCCGGCTGCCGTGGCCGCAGACCATGATCGCCGTCTGCTCGTTCATCGCTTTATTTCCTCCTCCAAATTTGCGCGGGACCCTAGCCTGCGGGCCATGGATCGCGCAAAGCGGTTGATCGTCGGCGTGGGCCTGCTAAGCCTCCCGCCATGTTGATTCCCTGGCTCTCCGGCCATCCCGGCCCATTCGCCCTGTTCACCGTGCTGCTGCTCGCCTTCGCGCTGGACGCCGCGGTCGGCGACCCCGCCTGGCTGTACAAGCGCGTCTGGCACCCGGTCGTGGTGGTCGGCAAGGCAATCGGCTGGGCGGAAGCGCGGCTGAACCGCGCAGCCGACCCGCCGCGCAGCCGCCGGCTGAAGGGTGGCCTGCTGTCGCTGTTCGTGATCCTGGTCTGCGCACTCGTCGGTTTCGCACTGACGCGTCTGCTGACCTTCCCGTTCGGCTGGGTCGCGGAAGCCGCGATCGCGTCCAGCCTGCTCGCCTTCCGCGGGCTTTACGAGGCGGTCAAAACCGTCACGGTCGAACTGGACAAGGGTCTGGCCCAGGGCCGGGGCGCGGTCGCCGATATCGTCGGCCGCAACCCGAACACGCTCGACGAACATGGCGTCGCCCGCGCCGCCGCGGAGAGTGCCGCCGAAAACTTCTCCGACGGCGTCGTGGCGCCGATTGGCTGGTTCGCCCTGTTCGGCCTGCCGGGCCTGTTCGCCTACAAGGCGATCAACACGCTGGACTCGATGATCGGCCATAAAAACGAACGCTACACCGACTTCGGCCGCTGGGCCGCGCGGATCGACGACGCGGCGAACTGGCCGTTCGCCCGCCTGTCGGTGCTGGTGATCGCGCTCGCCTCGGTGTTCATCGGTGGCTCCAAGCCGTGGCGCGCGCTCACGGTCGCCTGGCGCGACGCGCCAAAGCACCGCTCGCCCAACGCCGGCTGGCCGGAAGCCGCGCTCGCCGGCACCCTCGGCCTGGCGCTGGCGGGCCCGCGGATGTACGGCCGCGAAAAGGTCGACGACGCCTGGATGGGCGACGGCCGCGCCGAGCTTACGGTGCGCGATCTGAAGCAGGTGCTGGACCTCTATGTCGCCAGCGGCGTGGTGATCGCCGGTCTGATCGGCGCAGGGGCGTTCTTCTTGTAGGCGGCAACCGTGGGGCGTGTCGACGCACGCCCGACGGGGGCCAACGCCCCTAATTCCCCTACCCTGCATGGCGTGCGGCCTCCAGCAGGGCGTCGAGGTCCAGGCAGTCCTCCAGATGGGCGGCGAGCTTGTCCAGCGTCGCCTCGACCTCCGCCTCGTAGGCGAGGCCGCTTGCATGCCGATCCTTCAGACGGGCGAGGAAGGCGTGGCGGAAAGCGTCGCTTGCGAACAGGCCGTGCAAGTAGCTGCCAAGCACCCGGCCGTCCTCGGACACCGCGCCGTCAGACCGCCCGTTTAGGTCCAGCAACGGCCGCTCCAACCCAGGGCCACTCGTCCGACCGATGTGCATCTCATAGCCCTGCACCGCCGCGTTCGTCAGCCGGCAGCGCCCCTCGGCCGCGACCAGCCGCTTGTCGCCGGCGAGTTCAGTATCGACCTCAAGCCAGCCCAGCCCCTCGGCCGCGTCGGCCGGCCCTTCGGTGCCGTGCGGGTCGGCCAGCGTGCGCCCCAGCATCTGGTAGCCGCCGCACAGCCCCAGGATCCAGCCGCCGCGTCGGCGATGCGCGGTCAAGTCGACGTCCCAGCCCTGCTCCCGCATCACCTTCAGATCGGCCAGCGTCGCCTTGGAACCCGGCAGCACCACGAGGTCGGCGTCACCCGGCAGCGCCCGGCCGCGCGGGACGAACGTGACCTCGACGTCCGGCTCCGCCGACAGCGGATCGAGATCGTCGAAGTTGGCGATGCGCGAGAGCATCGGCACCGCGACCTTGATCGCGGCACTGCCGCGCGTCTCCGCCCGCCGGTTCTCCAGGCTGAGCGCATCCTCCGCCGGCAGCTTCGCCGCCTCGGGGAAGAAGGTGACGATGCCGAAGGAGCGTAGGCCAGTGTGATCGCCGATCACCCGGATACCGCCATCGAACAGCGAGGTATCGCCACGGAACTTATTGATCAGGTAGCCCGCGATCAGCGGCCGCTCGGCCTCCGGCAGCAGCGCCCAGGTCCCGACCAGGCTGGCGATCACACCGCCGCGGTCGATGTCGCCGATCAGCACCACCGGGCAGCGCGCCGCCTCGGCGAAGCCCATGTTGGCGATGTCGCCGGCGCGCAGGTTGACCTCGCTGGCGCTGCCCGCGCCCTCGACCAGCACGAGGTCGGCCGTCCCGCGCAGCCGAGTGTAGCTCTTGAGCACGTCCGGCAGCAGGTCGCCCTTGCTGCGCTGGTATTCGCGCGCGCCGGCGTTGCCGCGCACCTGGCCGTGCACGACGATCTGCGCGCCGACGTCCGTCTGCGGCTTCAAAAGCACCGGATTCAGGTCGGTCGAGAGGTCGCAGCGCGCCGCGCGCGCCTGCAGCGCCTGCGCCCGCCCGATCTCGCCACCGCCCGGGGTGACGGCGGCGTTGTTCGACATGTTCTGCGGCTTGAAGGGGCGCACGCGCAGGCCCCGGTTGGCGAAAGCGCGCGCCAGCCCCGCCACCAGCACCGACTTGCCGACGTCCGAGCCCGTGCCCTGGAACATGAGAGCGGGCGCGGTCATGGGACACACGCCGTGATTTGGCCCCCCGTCACCTTAAAACTCGATCCCCTTCTGCGCCTTCACGCCCGCGCGGAAGGGGTGCTTGACCATGGTCATGTCGGTGACGAGGTCGGCCACCTCGACCAGCTCGTCCTTGGCGTTGCGGCCGGTGATGATGACGTGCAGGTCGTGCGGCTTGTTCTTGAGCGTCTCGACCACCTCGTCGATCGGTAGGTTGTCGTAGCGCAGCGGGATGTTGAGCTCGTCCAGGAGCAGCATGTCGAACGGCGGCAGCTCGGTGCGGCAGGCCTCGATCATCTCCTTGGCCTTGTCCCAGGCGGCGCGGGCGGCCTGGATGTCGCGGCCACGGTCCTGCGTTTCCCAGGAGAAGCCCTCGCCCATGCGGTAGATCTCCACCTGGTCGGGGAACTTCTCCAACGCGAAGCGCTCGCCGGTCTCCCACTTGCCCTTGACGAACTGGATGACGCCCACGCGCATGCCGTTGCCGATGGCGCGGAACACCAGCCCAAAGGCGGCGGTTGACTTGCCCTTGCCCTTGCCGGTGTGGACGATCGTCAGGCCCTTCTCGATCGTCTTCTCGGCCAGCATCTTGTCGCGGGCCTCTTTACGCTTGCGCGCCTTCTCGTTGTCGCGGGCGTAGGGATCGTCACTCATCCCGTCCTGGCTCATGCCACGTCCTCCGGGCTTTGGCCGGCCTTGATCGCTTGCAGCGACGGCCGGGTGGTGTTGCCCCTGGGCTGCCACAGGTTGCGGTCCTGGGCTTCCAGCAGGCGGTCGGCGATGTCGGTCAGGGCCTCGGGATTGTTCTCGTGCAGGAACGCCCGGACCGCGTCGTCGGCGAGATAGGCCTCGTAGACCGCGTCGAAGTGGTGGTCCTTGACCGCATGCGCGGTCGCGGCGAAGGCGAACAGATAGTCCACCGTCGCCGACATCTCGAACGCGCCCTTGTAGCCGTGGCGCATCACGCCGGCGATCCACTTCGGGTTCACGACCCGGGCCCGCACAACCCGGGCGACCTCTTCCTCCAGGGAGCGGATCTGCGGGCTTTCGGGGCGGGAATGGTCGTTGTGCCAGACCTTCGGCTGGCTACCCGACAGGTGCCGGACGGTTGCGGTCAGGCCGCCTTCGAACTGGTAGTAGTCGTCGCTGTCGAGCAGGTCGTGCTCGCGGTTGTCCTGGTTGTGCACCACGCCCTCGACCGACCCCAGGCGCTCGGCGAACAGCGCATGCTCCGCCGTGCCCTGGCTCCCGCCGCCATAGGCGTAGCCGCCCCAGGCGAGGTAGGCGCGCGCCAGATCGCCGGTCTCTTCCCAGCCCTTCTCGTCGATCAGCGCTTGCAGACCGGCGCCGTACGCCCCCGGCTTGGACCCAAACACCCGATGGCCGGCGCGGGTCCGGGCCGTATCGGCGTCTATACCTTCATTCTCAAGGGCTTGTGTATCGGCCTTTACCTTAGCAGCGAGCGGGTTCTGGTCCGCCGGCTCGTCCAAATCGGCAACCGCGCGGGCGGCGCTGTCGATCAGATCGATCTGATGCGGGAAGGCGTCACGGAAGAAACCGGAGACGCGCAGGGTGACGTCGACCCGCGGCCGACCGAGCACGGAAAGCGGTAGGATCTCATAGCCGGTGACCCGGCGGCTGGCGGTGTCCCAAGTCGGCTGCACGCCCATCAGCGCCAACACCTGCGCCAGGTCGTCGCCGCCGGTGCGCATGTTGGCGGTGCCCCAGGCGCTGACCGCCAGCGACTTCGGCCACATGCCCTCCTCCTGGCGGTGGCGCTCCAACAGGCGCGTGGCGGATTTCCAGCCGAGCTGCCAGGCGGCCGGCGTCGGCACCACGCGGGTGTCGACCGAATAGAAGTTCCGCCCGGTGGGCAGCACGTCCAAGCGCCCGCGCGTCGGTGCACCCGACGGCCCCGGCTCGACGAACCGTCCGTTGAGGCCGGTCAGCACGCCAGCGAGCTCGCGCGGGCCGCAGTCGGCGACCGCCGGGCGCACGGTCTTCGCGAGCGTGTCCAGCACGGCCTGCGTGCGCGTCCAGGCAGCGTCGGCCGGGCGCGCGCCGGCGACCAGCGCCTGCGCCAGATTTTCCAGCCGCTCCACCGTGTCGCCGGTCGTGCGCCAACTGCCCTCGCCCAGATCGGCGAGTACATTCGGGCGCGGGCCGTCCCAGGGATCGCCGAAGGTGCAATCCAACGGGTCGAACGCTTCATCCAAGTCGAGGTCGGCGGCGAGCGCGCGGATCAGGCTGGCATCGCCGCCGTCGCCCTGGCCGCGCGGCAGGCGGGTGAGCGCGACCAGCAGATCGGTCTGCAGCCGGCCCTCGGGCGCCTGACCGAACACATGCAGCCCGTCGCGGATCTGCATTTCCTTGAGCGCACAGAGGTAGTTGTCGAGCTTACCTAAAGCCGTTTCGGTATCATCGCCGCGCTCGATCCCGCAGTCCTGGTCCAGCCCGATCCGCGCGGACAGGTCCAGGATCTCCCGACCCAGCAATTCCAGCCGGCGCGGGTCGACGCCGGCGGCCTCGTAGTACTCGTCGGCCAGGCGCTCCAGCTCGGCCAACGGGCCATAGCTTTCGGCGCGGGTCAGCGGCGGGGTCAGGTGGTCGACGATCGCGGCCTGCGCGCGGCGCTTGGCCTGCGTGCCCTCGCCCGGATCGTTGACGATGAAGGGGTAGAGGTGCGGCAGCGGGCCGAGCGTGGCCTCGGGATAGCAGCTCTCGTCCAGCGCCAGCGCCTTGCCCGGCAGCCATTCCAGGTTGCCGTGCTTACCCATGTGGATCGCCGCGTCCGCGCCGAAGGCCTCGCGCAGCCAGGCGTAGAAGGCGAAGTAGCCGTGCGGCGGCACCAGGTCCGGGTCGTGATAGGTCTGTTCGGGATCGACGTTGTAGCCGCGCGCCGGTTGCAGGCAGATCGCCGTGTTGCCTTGAACGTAAGCCGGCAGCGCAAAGGCGTCCTGGTCGCCCAAGAAGAAGGGGTCGCTCTCGGGGGCGCCCCAGCGCTCCGTCACCTCCTCGCGTACCTTCTGCGGCAACCGGTCGAAGAAGGCACGGTAGGTGCTAAGGTCCAGCGTCTCCCGGATCTCCCGGCCGTCGTGTGCGGCGTTGGTCGGCCCGGCGGCGATCGTCTCGATCAGCGCGTTGCCGCTTTCGGGGATATCTCCGGTCTGATAGCCCGTCTCCGCCATCGCCCGCAGCAGATTCACTGTGCCCGCCGGCGTATCCAGGCCGACGCCGTTGCCCATCCGCGCGTCACGGTTCGGGTAGTTCGCCAGGATCACTGCCACACGCCGGTCTTGCGGCGATTTATGCCGCAGCTTCAGCCAGTTGGCGGCCAATCTTGCGGCAAAGCGTACACGGCTGTCGACCGGCTGATAGGCCACAACGCTGGTCTGGGTCTTGGGATCGAAGCGCGCCTCCGCCTTGAATGAGACGGCCCGCGACAGGATGCGGCCATCGACTTCCGGCAGGGCCACGTTCATCGCGATGTCGCGCGCGCCCAGACCGTTGGTCCCCGCGCGCCAGGCCTGCTCGGTGCCGCCGGAGAAGACGACCTGCAGCACCGGCGCGTCGATCGCGTCGAACGGCGTCTCGCTGCGTTCGGCCCCCGGCTTGGAGACGGCAAAGCCGGTGGCGTTGAGCACCACGCCGGCGCCGGCCTGCGTCAGCAGGTGGCGGACGGTGTCGGCGCTGACCTGCTCCTTCAGGCTGGCGCAGAAGAGCGGCAGCGCGTTGACGCCGGCGGCTTGCAGTTCCCGGATCAACGCATCCACCGGGGCCAAGTTCGCCGCCTGCACATGGGCACGGTAGAACACGATCGCCGCCACCGGCGCGTCCGCCAGCCAGTCGGCGCGCAGGTCGTCCAGGCTCGGCGCCTCGCACCCTGGCCAGTACAGACCGGCGCGCAGCAGCGGTGCCGGCTCCGCCCAGTCGAAGCCGGCGTGCCCGGCGAGTTCCGCGGCGTAGCCGAGGAAGGCGCGCGCGTTCGCCGGTCCGCCGTGCACGCAGTACTGCCACAGGCGGTGGTAGGCGTCCTCATCCACTGTGGAGCGCTGCGCCAGATCTGCGTCCGGCTGATCGTCGCCCGGCAGCAGGGCGAGCTGGATGCCGCGCGTCTCCGCCAGCATCTGCAGCTGCTCGACGCCGTAGGGCCAGTAGTTGGCCCCGCCCAGCAGGCGCACGACGATCAGCTTCGCGCTGGAACACGTCTGCTCCAGGTAGAGATCGACGGACATGTTGTGGCCGAGCTGCATCAGGTTCGCCAGCCGCAGCTCGGGATAGGCGTCGCCCAGATCCTGGCGCGCCTGCGCCAGATTGGCGAGCTCGGTATCAGCGGCGGACAGCACGACGATCTCGCCCGGGTCCTGACCCAGGTCGACCGCTTCCTGCCCGTCCTGCACGCCACCCGGCGTGGCCTTCAGAAGATGCATCTCGGTACCCGTCGTCCTCGTTTGGCGGCCCGGGCCGTTAGCCCTTCACCGCCGTCTCGATCGCCTGGCGGTCGAGGCCGGTTTCGCCGATCACGACCAGGCGGCCGCCGCGCGGCTCGTCGGCCCGCAGTTCGCGGTCGTAGTAGTGCTGCAGCCGGCCACCCACGCCCTGGATCACCAGGCGCATCGGCTTGCCGGCGACGCTGGCAAAACCCTTCACGCGCAGAACGCCATGGCGCTCGACCGCGGGTTGGATGCGACCGATGATCTCCTGCGGGCTCTTGGGCTCGTCGAAGTCGATGGCGAAGGTCTCGAAATCGTCGTGGTCGTGCTCTTCCTCGTCGTCGTGGTGCGAGGGACGACCGGCCAGGTCGTCCTCGACGCCCGAGCCGAGGCCCAGCATGACTTCCGGATCGACCGCCCCATGGGCGGCGCGCAGCAGCTTGGTGCCCGGACGCAGCTTCGCCTTGAGGTCGGTGACCACCCTGTCCAGCGCATCGGCGGAGAGCAGATCGGTCTTGTTCAGGACCACGATGTCCGCGCAGTTGATCTGATCCTCGAACACCTCCTCCAGTGGACTTTCGTGGTCGAGGGCGGGATCGCTCTCGCGCAACGCCTGTACTTGGTCGGGGCGGGAGGTGAACAGCCCATCGGCCACCGCCGGCGCGTCGATCACCGCGATCACGCCGTCGACGGTCGCGCGGGTGCGCACTTCCGGCCAGCCGAACGCCTGCACCAGCGGCTTGGGCAGCGCGAGGCCGCTGGTCTCGATCACGATGTGATCCGGCTTCTCCGCCCGGTTCACCAGCTTTTCCATGGTCGGCAGGAAGTCGTCGGCGACCGTGCAGCAGATGCAGCCATTGGCGAGTTCCAGGACGTCGTCGTCGCCGCAGCCCTCGATGCCGCAGCCCTTCAGGATCTCGCCGTCGACTCCCAGGTCGCCGAATTCGTTGATCACCAACGCCAGGCGTTTGCCGCCGGCGTTCTCCAACATGTGCCGGATCATCGAGGTCTTGCCGGCGCCCAGGAAGCCGGTGATCACGGTGGTCGGGATCTTGGTGGTCTGCGTGTCCGCGCTCGGCGCGGCGGGAGACGTGCTGCTGTCGTCGGGTGCGGTCATGGCAAAGGGCCCGTTCGTGAGGGGTGGAGTCAGGTGTGCGGGATGTCTTTCAGGGTTTGCGGCAGGCCGGCGGTGACGAAGACGACACGTCCGGCCACGGCCGCGACGGCCTGGTGCAGCCGCCCGGCCTGATCGACGAAGGCGCGCGCCAGCTTGTTCTCGGGGATCACGCCCTGGCCAACCTCATTGGAGACCAGCACCGCCGGACCGGCCAGCGCCGCCAGCGTGTCGCACAGGCGTGCACGCTCGACCGCGACGTCGCGGTCGTGGCCCAGCAGATTGGACAGCCACAGGGTCAGGCAGTCGACCAGCACGGTGCGTCCCGGCGCGGCAGCCGAGGCCAGCGCGCCCGGCAGATCCAGCGGCGCCTCCACGGTCGACCAGCGCTCGCCGCGGCGGGCTTGATGCTCGGCGATGCGGCGGGCCATCTCGCCGTCATGCGGCTCGGCGGTGGCGAGATAGACGCACGCGCCCGGCTGCGACTCCACGAGGGATTCCGCATAGCGGCTCTTGCCGGAGCGCTGACCGCCCAGCACCAGGGTCGCGGGGGCGCTCATGCGCCTGCCTGTGGGATCAAGATCATGTGACGGCCCGAGCTTCCTGTGCCCCTGCTCAGGCCAGCGCGGACGCGCACGGCACCGCCCTGAATACGAGATGGCCAGGGCATGCCATGCACCGCCGGTTTCCCCGCCCGGGCGGCGTCCGCGTTGGCGCGGTCTGGGGCCGGCGGCAGGTCTCCTGGCTCGCGCCCTGCGGCCCCGTCGTCGCGGAGCCGCGTGCCCTGCCCGCCTTCCCGGCTGCGTCGTCTGATACGACGGCCAGTGGCCTACACGGCAGAGCGCCCGATAGCGCTTACAGTTGCGGGGACAGCCGGGGCCTTGGCGACGCACGCCGCACCCCGTTCCCTCTTGATCCCGAGCGAGGGCCGCCCGGGAACCGCCGGCAATGTCTGAGAGGCGAGCCTAGGACAGTGGACGCGCCGGGACAAGCTGGCGTTTGTGTTCCAGGCAACGACGGCGGCAACCACCTCATCCCGTCCCTCCTTCACCTGGCGGAGGGACAGGATAAAGCGCGGCGCACCTTATACAGCGCTGGCGTGACGGCGCTGCTGGGTAGACTCGAGGTAGGCGTCGAACACACTGGACACGGTACGCAACAGCGGCCGCCCGCTTTCGAGCACGGTGACGCGGCCACCGGTGATCCGCAGCAAACCATCCTGCTCCATCTCACGCAGCTGCTCGATCGCGTTGTCGAACACGCTCGGATCGGCACCGTGCCGTTCCGCAACCTCGCCCACGTCGACGGTCATGAAGCACATCACCTGTTCAATCGCGTCCGAGCGCATCGCATCGTCGGTCCCGATCGCCACGCCTTTGACCGTGGGCAACTGACTATCCTTGATCGCCGCCGCATAGTTCGGAACGTCGCGGTGGTTCTGCGTGTACCCCTGCGGCGTCTTGCCGATCGCCGAGGCCCCCAGGCCGAGCAGTGCGGGGGCCTGGTCGGTCGTGTAGCCCTGGAAGTTACGATGCAGCCAGCCCTCGCGCAGCGCCTGGGCCATCGAGTCCGTCGGCTTGGCGAAGTGATCCAGGCCGATCGGCCAATAGCCGGCGCCGACCAGCCAGCCGGCAGCCTCGCGATACTGCTGCCAGCGCTCCTCGGTGCCCGGCAGGGCATCTTCCGGGATCAGCTTCTGATGCTTCTTCATCCACGGCACGTGGGCATAGCCGAACACCGCCACGCGATCCGGCGACAACTCCAGATTCTGGCGCACCGTCTCATGCAGATCGTCGATCCCCTGGTACGGCAGGCCATACATCAGGTCGAGGTTCAGCTTGTTGACCCCGTGCTTGCGCAGCAGCTCAACGCACCGCGTGGTCGTCTCGTGCGACTGGATACGGTTGATCGCGTCCTGGACCTTCGGATTGATATCCTGGACGCCGATCGACGCCCGGGACAGGCCCGCCTCGGCGAAGGCCGCGATCACCTCTTCCGACAGCCCACGCGGGTCGATCTCGACGGCGACTTCGGCATCCGAACGCAGATCGAAGTTGTGGCGCAGGCGCGTGAACACGCGATGGACCTGCTCGGCGTTCAGGATCGTCGGACTGCCGCCGCCCAGGTGGATCTGCGACACCGCCCTGCGGTCCCCGATCGTGCGCGCGACCATGTCGATTTCCTGCAACAGCAGGTCGACGTAGCGTGCGACCGGCTCCGGCCGGTTCACCACGGTCGTATTGCAGCCGCAGAACCAGCACAGGCTGTCGCAGAACGGCACGTGCAGGTAGAGCGACAGCGGCGCACCCTCGGGCAGGTCACGCAGCCAATGGGCGTAGACCCCAGGCGTCACCCTATCGCTGAAGTGCGGCGCCGTGGGATAGCTGGTGTAACGCGGCACGCGCCCATCATACTTCTCCAGCAGCTCGGTGGTGGCGAGCTGGACATTGTCGGTGGGCGCAACGGTGGCGGCGGGGGTCGGGACGTCGGTGATCGTGCTCATGTGTGAACCCGACCACAGCGCTGGGTCGCTGTCCTTGATGTACCTCAAAAACCATTGCACCGACACTGACCGGTGCACATGAAAAGGCCCCCGGGGGTGCAACCCCGGGGGCCGTCGCAGTCGCAAAACGGAAGTGCGTCGGTGCGTTCTGGCAGAGCCAGCGACCCCGTGCCCGTGGACACCGCCACTAGGCGCCAGTGGTTGTGTCCACCGGCATGTCGGCGCTGCTCAGCACCCGCTTGCGCAACTCCTGCAGGGCGCGGTGCTCGATCTGACGCACCCGCTCCTTGGAGATGCCGAGTTCCTCGCCCAGTTCGGCGAGGGTAGTCGATTGTTCCTTGAGGTGGCGTTCGCGGATGATGTGTTGCTCGCGCGCCGGCAAGGCGGTGAGCGCGGCCTTCAGCCACTTGCCGCGGACCGCGTTGTCACGCGACTTCTGCACCATGTCTTCCGGCGAGGGGCCGTCGTCGACCAACAGGTCCTGCCACTCCGAAGACCCATCCTCGCCCAGCGGCGCGTTCGCCGACTGGTCCGGTCCCGCCAGACGAGCTTCCATGTTCTCGACCTGGCTGAGTTGTACCTTCAGCTCACTGGCGATCCTGTCGCGCGCATCGACGTCGCTGACCTTGCCATCGGCACTGGCGATCTTCGCGCGCAACCGGCGCAAATTGAAGAACAAGGACTTTTCCTGCGTGGTGGTGCCCAGGCGCACCATCGACCAGTTGCGCAGGACAAAGTCCTGAATGGCCGCGCGAATCCACCACACCGCGTAGGTGGAGAAGCGTACCTCGCGCTCGTGATCGAACCGGGCGGCCGCCTGCATCAGACCCAAGTTGCCCTCTTGCAGCAGGTCGGACATGTTCAGGCCATAGCCGCGGTAGGCCGTCGCTTGTGACACCACCAGTCTGTGGTGGGCGCTCACCAGTTCGTGGAGAGCCTCTTCGTCGCGGTCCTCGGTCCAGCGTTTGGCGAGATCGGTCTCGCGTTCGCGGGACAGCAAGGGAGCTTTCATCGCCTCGCGGATAAAGCGCTGCGTGGCGGCTTGGCTGTCAATACTCTCGCTGGACACCATAGCTTCCATCCTGCCGTTGAAGATCAGCCCGTCGTGCCCGCCTAGCGTTCGCCTTATACGGCTCTGTTCTTATTTACGCGGCTCCGCCTCCCCTAGATCATTTGGACCCCAAAGATGATCACATATCCACGAAGTAGTTCAAAATGCGCCCGAACGGCCCGGTCATCTTGAGCGGTGCGTCCGTGACCGCCAGGCAGATGCAATCACATTCCTTACCGGCCACCGGCTGGTGGGTGACCTCGTCATCCGCGACCGCAACGTCGCCCCGCGCGTAGCGACCGGTCGCGTCGGTGAAGCTGCCTTCCAGCACCAGCGTATATTCAGCCCCATCGTGCGTGTGCTGGGGAATGCCGGCGCCGGCTGCGATCCGCAGCAGCCGCGTCTTATAACCTGGAACGTCCGGCAGCAGGTCGAGTTCCGCGACACTGCCGCCGCGCTGGCGCCAGGCCGACGTCCCCGCCGCCCCAGCCAGGTAGTCCCGCAGCGGCGCAGGTACATCGGCAGCGATACGCACCCCCTCCGGCAGGGCCGCGCGGGTCCGCTCCGCATCATCGGCCGGCGCCCTGGCCGTCCCGCCATCGGCGACCACCGGCGCATCGGCCTCGATGCGCGCCATGACAGCCTCGAACGCGTCGTCAGCCAGGGGCACAGGCTCGCTTTCCTCCAGCAGGGCGCCGCCAACGTCCTCGTAGAAACGCAGGGTCCGACGACTTTGCGGCGACAATACGACATGGGTTGCGACCAGCAGGGACAACGGCTCCGACAGGTTGCCGGCCGCGTACTCCTGCAGCAGGTCGTCGGGTGCAAGATGCTGCGCCATTAAGTTGCGTCCTCCAGCAACGTCTTCAGTCGTGAAAGCGCGAGACGTAGGCGCGATTTGACGGTGCCCAACGGCAAATCGAGCTCTTCGGCAATCGCGCTGTGCGACTTTTCCTCGAAGTACGACAAACGAAGCAACGTCGCCTGCGCCTCCGGCAGACGCTGCACCGCCGAGCGCAGCAGGGCCTGACGCTGGCTGGCCTCGACCTGCTGGTCGGCCGGCGTCTCGGCTTCCGGGACGATCGCGGGATCCTCGGGGTCCAGTTCCGGCCGCTTGTCGCGGCGGATCGCATCGATCCGCTTGTTCCGCGCGATCGTGAAAATCCAGGTACTGGCCCCAGCCTGATGGCGGTCGTACAGCTGCGCACGACGCCACACCGTCAGCATCACCTCCTGCGCCAGCTCTTCCGACAGCTGGTCTTCCGCGCCGAGGCGACGGAGGTAGGACTTCACCCTGGGGGCGAAGTGCGCAAACAGACGCCGAAACGCCTGCCGGTCGGGCCCAGCGGCGAGCGCGTCCAACAGGTCGGCGGCCTGGGCGGGCGTCAGCTCGCCCGCGATCTCGTCGGCGTACTCAGGGTCCATACCTTTTTGTACGAGCCCACTTGCCGACGCCACAACCCAAGACGGCTCCACCCCGCGAACCCGGTGACCGTCACTGGCCCTTTCCAGATGCATGCACGTTCATCCATTCGTCGCTTTCTCTCCTAGCTACGCGGCCGGTTGGCGGACGGATCAGTGGCCGGGACGGATTTTTGACGCACCGCACACATTTTCGTGAGCGGCTGGGCCGACAGCACGTACCGCGCGTCCGCACACACGTGATCCAGCCTTGTTTGGCGCGCGTATTGAAGGCACAAGCGTAAATTGGCGCCCTTCCAAGGCGTCAGACCACGCAGTGTGGGGGCAGGGTCCTTAGTCGAGCTGTGTTATCCTGGTTGGAGTGGGAATGCGTATCGCCGTCGTCGGAAGCGGGGTCGCCGGTCTCGGTGCGGCCTGGGCTCTTTCACGCCGTCACGACGTCACTGTTTTCGAGGCCGAGGCGCGCTTGGGCGGACACGCCAACACCTTGGACGTCGCCTGGCCGGACGGTACGACGACAGCCGTGGATACCGGCTTCATCGTCTATAATCCGCGCAACTACCCGTACCTGATCCGTCTGTTCGACCAGATCGGCGCTCCGACCGAGGGATCCGACATGTCGTTCGCCGTCTCGCTCGACCAGGGACGGCTGGAATATGCGGGCAGCCCGATCGGCCTGGTGGCGCAGCCGTCGAACGTCCTGAAACCGTCCTACTGGGCGATGGTCCGGCAGATCCTGCGCTTCTACAAGGAGGCCCCGGCCCTGCTGGCGCTTGACCCCGAGGATCCAGCGGCGATGCAGGCGCTGGGCGACTATCTGCAGGACAACGGCTACGGCGACAACTTCACCTACAACCATCTGCTGCCGATGGCCGCCGCGATCTGGTCCTGCCCGGTCGACGCGGTCATGCGCTTTCCGGTGCGCAGCTTCGTTCAGTTCCTGGACAACCACGGTCTGATGCTGATCCGCGGCCGGCCGCAGTGGCGCACGGTGGCCGGCGGCAGTCGGGAATACGTCCAACGCATCGCGGACGCCGTCGGTCACGAGCGCTTCCATACGAACGCCCCGGTTCGTGCACTCAGGCGGAGTCGCGACGGTGTGACGCTGTTCACCGACGCAGGCCCGCACCATTTCGATCAGGTCGTGCTGGCCACCCACGGCGACCAAGCCCTGCGCATCCTCGGCGACGATGCCAGCGATGCCGAGCGGCAAACGCTGGGCGCGTTCACGTACGAGGCCAACCAGACATATCTGCACAGCGACCCGACCCTGATGCCGCGCCGCCGGGCTGTCTGGTCGTCCTGGAACTACATCGGCGACGGAACACAGGATGCCAGCGCCAAGGTCTCCGTGACCTACTGGATGAACCGGCTGCAGAACCTGCCGGGTCGGAACCTGTTCGTCTCGCTCAACCCGCTGACGGCACCGGCGCCCGACACGGTACACGCGGAGATGGCCTACACCCACCCGGTCTTCGACGGCCCGGCCATCGCCGCACAGGGACGCCTGCCCTATATTCAGGGCGCCTACCACACTTGGTTCTGCGGCAGCTATTGTGGCTACGGCTTTCACGAGGACGGCCTGGAAGCCGGGCTTGCCGTGGCGTCGGCGCTCGGGGCTCCGCCTCCCTGGAGCGAGGATGTCACGCCGGCAAGCCCGGCGGCGCGTTGCGCAGACGGCGCCCAGCCGACGCCACAGGCCGCGGCAGAATAGGCCAGACGCACGAGGCGCCCGATGACCGCAACAACGCCCCCTCCCCCTGCGCGCACACAAGCCTCGGCGCTCTACTTCGCCGGGGTCATGCACAAGCGCCTGATGCCGTTCCGTCACCGCTTCGACTACAAGGTCGTGACGCTGCTGGCGGACCTGGAGGAACTTCCGACGTTGGCTCGGCGGCTACGGCTTTTCTCGCTCGACCGCTTCAACGTCTTCTCCTTCCACCAGAAGGACCACGGGCCGCGTGATGGTTCGCCCCTGCGCCCCTGGATCGACGCCCGGCTGGCCGAGGCCGGGATCGATCTGGAGGGGGGATCGGTGCGCCTGCTGGCCTATCCGCGGCTATGGGGCTACGCCTTCAACCCGCTCACCGTGTGGTTCTGCTACCACCGCAACGGCCGCCTGATGGCGGTGGATTACGAGGTTTCCAACACCTTCGGCCAGCATCACCACTATCTGATCCCGGTACCGGACGGGCATCGTCCAGGCCACGCGCTGCACCAGGCCTGCCGCAAGGACTTCCACGTTTCGCCCTTCATGCCAATGGAAGGCGGCTACGATTTCCGCGTCAGCGAACCCGGCGACAAGCAGGCGACCGTGATCCGCCAGCATGTCGAGGCGGGAGAGATCCTGGTCGCAAGCCAGGTCGGCCGACGGATACCGCTCACCGACGCCAACCTGCTGCGCGCCCTCGGGGCGCATCCATTGATGACGTTCAAGGTGATCGGGGCGATCCACTGGCAGGCGCTGAAGCTGTGGCGCCGTGGCGCCGGCTTTCACACGTCGCCTGCCCCACCCGAACAGCCGGTGACGATCGTCTATCCCACACGTGAGGCCGCCGAATGAGTACCAGCGAGCGCACCGGACTTCCGAGCGTTCCCTTCCCTGGGCGTGGGCGTGCCGGCCTGCGCGTGATCGAGACGCTAGCCCGTCGGCTATCGGTCGGCCGGCTGGACCTGACCCTGCCCGACGGCCGGGAAATCGTCACCCACGGCAGCCAACCGGGTCCACACGCCCGTCTGACCATCCGGCACCCACGGTTCGCCCGGAAGATGCTGTTCGGCGGCGCGCTCGGCTTCGCGGAAGCCTATCTGGACGGCGATTGCGAAACCGACGACCTGGTCTCGGTGATGGAACTCGCCGCGCGCAACGACGCCGCGCTGGGCGCAACCCTGCGCGGCCAGACGACCAGCCGCGCGCTGTCGCGGATCACGCACCTGATGCGGCCGAACACCCGCCGCGGCGCGCGCAAGAACATCGCCGCGCACTACGATCTGGGCAACGCGTTCTACGGGCTGTGGCTGGATCACACGATGACCTACTCCGCAGCCGTGTTCCCGCGGCCCGACGCCGACCTGGCGACGGCGCAGACCGAGAAGTACCGCCGGATGGCGCAGATGGCCGAAATCCGCCCGGAACATCACGTGCTGGAGATCGGCTGTGGCTGGGGCGGCTTCGCCGAATTCGCCGCGCGGGAGATCGGCTGCCGGGTCACCGCGATCACGATCTCCCAGGCGCAGCGCGACTACACGACCAAGCGCCTTGCCGCCGCCGGTCTGGACGACCGGGCCGAGGTCCGGTTGATCGACTACCGCGACCTGGAGGGGCAGTACGACCGCATCGTCTCGATCGAGATGATCGAGGCGGTCGGCGAAAACTGGTGGCCGACCTACTTCACCCGCCTGCGCGAACTGCTGACCGCCGGCGGCCGAGCCGCCCTACAAGCGATCACGATCGACGACACGCAGTGGGACAACTACCGCCGCAGCGCGGACTTCATCCAGCGCTACATCTTCCCCGGCGGCATGCTGCCCGCGCCAGCCGTGATGAAGGAAAAGGTGCAACAGGCCGGCCTCGCCCATGCCGGGGAGGAGTGCTACGGCCTGCACTACGCGGAAACGCTCAAGCGCTGGCGCCACGCTTTCGAGGAGTCCTGGCCGCGCATCGCTGCGCTCGGGTTCGACGACCGTTTCCGTCGGATGTGGCGCTATTACCTCGCCTACTGCGAGGCAGGCTTCCGCACCGGCCGCATCGACCTACGTCAGCTGGCCCTGGTAAAAGCATAAGCCACCGCCTCGTTACGAAATCCGCGGCGCTTTCCATCCGTATTAAGTCCTAGGGCATCGAGCGCGCTCTTCACGCCGACCCCGGCATCGGAGCAGCGCTGCGGCGACGAGGGAAAGCTATGAAACCGGAAGATTTCGCGAGCAACGAACCGGCGTTTGCGCTGGAGGACTTTTTCGCCGGCAAGGGCAAGGCCTGGGGCCTGTTCCAGGACCGCTTCGGCAAGGTTCGCAAGCAGTTCGTCGCCGACACGCATGGCACTTGGGACCCCGTGGAGAACAAGCTCGCACTGACCGAGTCCTTCGTCTACGACGACGGCAGCCAGGAAGCCCGCACCTGGCATATCCGCAAGCTGGACAACGGATATTACCAAGCCGACACCGACGATCTGGTGGGCGCGGCGGAAATCGAAGCCGCCGGCAACGCAGTCAACCTGCGCTACCGGATGAAGGTTCCGATCAACGGCAAATCGGTCGCTCTCGATTTCGACGACTGGATGTTCCGACAGAGCGACGACATGGTGATCGACCGCGCGATCGTCACCAAATGGGGGGTCCAGATCGGCACCCTGATCATCAGCTTCCAACGCACCGCCGCCCAGAGCGGCGGACAGCAGGCGGCAGAATAAACGGGCTGTTCCTGTCAGCCAGCCATCTCTCAAGACGACCTTCCGGCGCCCCTAGGGTCACGCAACGGGAAGGAGCGCTGACGGTCCCCGGGGCCGTGCTTTACCGTGCTTCCGGAATCGCCAGCTTGCGGCGCACGCGGCGCAGCAGGAAGCCGATGCCGGGCAACTTTTCGTACAGCTGACGGCCACTGTCCCAGTGGTCCAGGTGGGCGCTCACCAGCGCCTTGTGGTCGAAGTGGACTTCCGTCATGCCTTCGACCTGCAAGGGCCCGCGCACCGGCAAACGGCAGTGAAAGGTCCAGCGCAGGTAGGCGACCTCGTTACGCTGCTGGCTGAACACATGATCGTGGACGTCGAAGCGCGGCTCGCCGACGTCCTCGAACATCTTGTCCATGCACTTCTCGAACAGCTCGACCCCGCGCACGTCGTTGAAGGGATCGCGGAAGTGCACGTCGGGACTACACAACTCGCGTAGTTCCTTGACCCTCGCGCGCTCCAGGTTGCCGCACAGGTCGACATAGCGTGCCAACGCCAGCCGAAGGTCCTCTCCGCTGGCGGTCGTGTACCCTTCGTTCGCGCGGTCGATCATCGGACGGCCTCCTTACTCGGCGCCCTGGTGCTTGGGCACCATGCGGGCGGTCAGCTTGAACAAGACAGCGTAGGGCAGAATCCGCAGCAGCTTCATGATCATGGCGAACCGCCAGGGAAACACGATCTCGAACTTGTCGCTGTCCAACTGCCGGCGGAACGAGGCGACGGCATCCTCCAACTCCATCAGCATGGGCATGTTGAAGTCGTTCTGGTCGGTGAGCGGCGTGCGCACGAAGCCCGGATTCACCAGCTGCAAGGTCACTCCGGTCCCGGCTAACTCGGGGCGCAGCGACTCGCACATGTTGATCACGCCCGCCTTGCTGGCGCCGTAGCCGGCCGCCGTCGGCAGCCCCCGGTAGCCGGCGACCGAGGCAACCACGGCGATCCGCCCGGCCCCACGGTCGATCAGGCGGGGCAACAGCGCTTCCAGCGGATAGGCCTGACCCATCACATTCAGGTTCAGGAGTTTCTGCACCGCACCGGCGTCGAACGCCCGCGCGCTGATCGGCTGGTGCGTACCGGCGGTCAGCACCGTGAGCGCGATCGCACCGTACTCGCGCTCGATGTCTTCGACCGCCTCGCGCACAGCCTTTGCGTCGGTCACGTCGAGCGGAACGGGCACGACCGCGCCCGCCATGTCGCGGGCCTCCTCGGCCATCTTGTCCAGCTCGCCCTGGCGTCTGGCGGAGGCGCAGACCTGCCAGCCTTCGCTGGCCAGCTGCATGGCGAGCCCGCGGCCGATGCCGCTGGACGCGCCGGTGATCCAGGCGATCCCCTGGGATGGGTGCGGGGCTACCATTCGCCCTCCTCGGCGTAATCGATTGAATTCAGGAACGTCTCCGCCTGCTGACGCAGGGCCTGCAGCTTCTCGGGCTGCATCTTCTTCAGCGTCGCGTAGGGCATGCTCATGCGCGGGTTGCCCTCCAGCTTGTCGCGGTTGCGGTCGATGAAGTCCCAGTAGAGCGCATTGAACGGACAAGCATCAGGGCCCGTCTGTTGCTTCACGTCGTAGCGGCAATGCCGGCAGTAGTCCGACATCCGGTCGATATACTTACCGCTCGCGGCGTAGGGCTTGCTGCCCAAGACCCCACCGTCGGCATATAGCGCCATGCCGGTGACGTTCGGCAACTCCACCCATTCATAGGCATCGGCGTACACCACCAGATACCAGTAGTTCACCGCACGCGGATCGAGTCCGGCCACAAGCGCGAACACGCCCGTGACCATCAGCCGCTGGATATGGTGGGCGTAGGCCTCCGTACGGGTCTGCTCGACCACCTCGTGGATACAGCGCATATCGGTCTTGCCGGTCCAGAAAAAGCGCGGCAACGGCCGTGTGGCGTTCAGCCGGTTCTCCTGCGCGTAGCCCGGCATCTTCAGCCAGTAGATGCCGCGAACGAACTCGCGCCAGCCCAGGATCTGGCGGATGAATCCCTCGACCGCGTTGAGCGGCGCGTGGCCGTCGCGGTACGCCTTTTCCGCCCGCGCGCAAACCGCATAGGGGTCGAGCAAGCCGCAGTTCAGGTACGCGCCGATTTGGGCATGGAACAGCAGCGGCTGGCCGACCTTCATGGCATCCTGATAGTCACCGAAGCTGGGCAGCTTGTCGCGCACGAACGCCTCGAACGCCTGCTCCGCCTGCTCGGCCGTGACCGCGTAGTCGAAGCCATCGACCGCCCCGAAATGGTGGCCGAAGCGCGCGCGCACCAGATCGACCACCTCGCGCGTGATCGCATCCGGCTGGAAACGCCGTCGATCCGGCGTGCCAAGCGCGTCCGGCGCAGCCTTGCGGTTGTCCTGATCGTAGTTCCATCGCCCGCCGGTCGGCTGGCCATCGGCCTCGATCAGAAAACCGGTCGCCCGGCGCATCTCCCGATAAAAGAACTCCATGCGCAGCGACTTGCGTCCGCGCGCCCACTGTTCGAACCCATCGGTGGAACAGAAGAAGCGGTCGTCGGCGCGCAACTCGACCGGTACGCCGCAAACCTCCGACCAGCCCTGCATCTCCTGCGCCAGACGGTGTTCCTGCGCCGAAACCGCGATCACGCGCTCGGGCGCGACACGCGTCACCGCACGGACGACCTCGCCGGTCAGATCGCCCGCGTTGTCGGGATCATCGAGCTTGGTGTAGGCGACCGCGATCCCCTCGCCTTCCAACTGCTGGGCGAAGTGGCGCATGGCCGAGAAGATCAGCGCGATCTTCTTCGGGTGATGGCGAACGTAGGTCGCCTCCGCCATCACCTCGGCCAGCAGCACCGTGTCGGCGTCGGGATCAAGGTCCTGCAAGCTCGCCAGTCCGCGCGAGAGCTGGTCGCCCAGGACGACGCGCAGCGTGCCGCCCATGCCCTATGGCCTCGGGCGCTTTAGCATGCCGCCGGCGGGGGACCTGGGCGAGATCGGACGGGGGTCGGTCATGCCCCCTATACGCGCCGCACCGACTGCTGGATTGCCGCGCGACCTCCCGGGACGCGCGCCCTACTCCTCCTTCGGCTGGCGGATGCCCTCGAACTCGATGATCAGCTCGATTTCGTCGCCGACCAGGCCGTTGTCGACGGCGTAGGTCATGCCGTATTCGCTGCGCTGCACCGTGCCACGGGCGGAGATGCCGATGGCGTAGTGTCCATCCCCGAAGGGATAGGTCCGGCCGCCTTCGTACGTGACATCGAGGGTGAGCGGGTGCGTCTCACCCAGCAGCGTGAGCTCGCCATGGATCTTGCCGCTGTTCTCGCCGGTGACCTCCGCCTCATCGGCCGTGAAGGTCATCGTCGGATACTCCTGGACGTTCAGAAAGTCGGTGCCGCGTAGGTGGTTGTCGCGCGCCTCATGATTGGTGAACACGCTGTCGGTCTGCACCGTGATCTCGACGTCGGAGAGGGTCTGGGCTTCCGCGTCGTAGGTGAAGGAACCACTGGCTTCACGGAACATACCGACCGTGTCAGCGAGGCCCAGGTGATGGACCATGAAGACGATGGCGAAGTGCTCAGGGTCCACCTGGTACTGGCGCGGCTCTGCCTTGGCGGGCTGCAGCGCAACCAGACCGGCGACTGCGGCAATCGCAAGCACGGCGGCGAAACGGCGGAAGGTCATCTGTTTCGATCCCTTTTGACGTGAGGCTTCCCTGGCGTGAGCGTTCTTTGGTTGTGGCGCAGCGGTCCGTGGCCAGAGGCCGCACCCGCACACTGCGACGCTACAGAGCTCGGGCGGGCTGCGTCGATTGACAAGGTCGTGACCGAGCTTACCTTCGCGCGGGCTTTTTCCGCCGTACCGACCGGAGCGCGACCACTCCCATGACCCAGGCGCAGGCCTTCTGGACCACCGCCAAAATGCAGGGCGAATTGCGCGGCGAGACGCTGCCGCCGCCGGGCGACGACGAGGTGCTGGTTCGCGCCCTCTACAGCGGCATCAGTCGTGGCAGCGAGGCGCTGGTATTTGCCGGCCACGTCCCGGAGAGCGAACGCACGCGCATGCGCTGCCCCTTCCAGGCCGGCGATTTCCCATTTCCGGTCAAGTACGGCTACGCCAGTGTCGGACTGGTCGAGCAGGGCCCGGCGGCCCTGCAAGGCCAGGTGGTGTTCTGCCTCTATCCGCATCAGGACCGCTACGTCGTCCCGGCCGATGCCGTGATCCCATTGCCCGACGACCTGAGCACCAAACGCGCAGTGCTGGGCGCGAACGCGGAGACGGCGCTGAACGCGCTATGGGACGGCGCCCCGCGCGTGGGCGACCGGATCGCGGTCGTCGGCGCCGGCGTCGTCGGCTGCCTGGTCGCGGCGCTCGCCGCGCGCATCCCAGGCACGCAGGTACAATTGATCGACGTCGATCCGAAAAAGGAGACGACGGCGCGCGTGCTGGACGTGCCGTTCGCCACCCCGGACAACGCCACGGGCGGTTGCGACCTGGTGGTCCACGCCACGGGCACGGGCGCGGGGCTCGGCACCGCGATCGCTCTCGCCGGGTTCGAGGCAACGCTGCTGGAGCTGTCCTGGTACGGGGCCGGCGACGTGCCAGCCCCACTTGGCGGCGCATTCCATTCCCAGCGATTGACGCTACAGTCGTCCCAGGTAGGCGCGGTATCGTCCGCCCGCCGGGCGCGCTGGACACACAAGCAGCGTCTGACGAAAGCACTTGAACTGCTCCGCGATCCCATGTTCGGCCATCTGGTCAGCGGGGAAAGCCGGTTCGACGAGCTGCCGCGAACCATGCAAACCTTGGCAGGGGACCCACCGGCGGGCACGCTGTGCCACCGGATCGCCTACCCCGCGTGACGCCAGTCCCCGCCGCTCACGCCTGATAGACGGGACGAACGGAAAAGCATGTTTTCAGTCACCGTGCGCGACCGCTTCATGATCGCCCACTCCTTCCGGGGCGAGACCTTTGGCCCTGCGCGCAACCTGCATGGCGCCACCTACGTCGTGGATTGCGAGTTCCGCTGCCCGACCCTGGACCGTGACGGGCTCGCCGTCGACATCGCCGCGGCAAGCGACCTGCTGAACGAGGTCGTCGGCGGCCTGCACATGCGCAACCTCGACGAGGCCAGCGAGTTCGAAGGCCAGAACACGACGACCGAGTTCCTGGCCAAAACGATCTACGACCGTCTTGCCTCAAGGATCGAGCACGGTGCGCTCGGCCCCGAGCAAGGCGGCCTGGTCGCGCTGAAGGTCACGCTGGGGGAATCCGACATCGCCTGGGCCAGTTACGAGGGTCCTCTCCCGGCCACGTTGGGCTAGGCCGGAGGAAGCAGCGCCGATGGCCGATCTCCACTTCGTCGTCCCAGGCAACCCGGACACCCATACCGGCGGCTTCATCTACGACCGCCGAATGGTGGAAGAGCTGCGCAAGCTGGGGCTGACGGTCGAATTGCACAGCCTGCCCGACGGTTGGCCCTATCCCGGCTTTCAGGCCGTCGACGCTGCCGAGCACCTATTGGCGCGTTTGCCCGACGGCGCGCGGGTGATCATCGACGGGCTGGCGCTCGGCGTGCTGCCGCGCCTTGCGGAGCGGGAAAGCGAACGTTTGCGGCTGATCGCGCTGGTGCACCACCCGCTGGCGGAAGAGACCGGCCTCGACGCCGGCGAGTCCAGGCGTCTGTTCGAAAGCGAGCACACGGCGCTCAGTCACGTCCACCACGTGATCGCGACCAGCGCGTTCACGGCGCAAGGGTTGGTCGACTACGACGTCACGCAGGAGCGCATGAGCGTGATCCCGCCGGGGGTGGAATCGCACGAACTGGCGGAGGGCAGCGGGCGTGCCGCGCCGGCGCTGCTGTGCGTCGCCTCCGTGACGCCGCGCAAGGGCCATGACGTGTTGCTGAACGCGCTGTCGCTCCTGACCGCACGGCCCTGGACACTCGACCTCGTCGGCAGCGAGACGATGGACACCCGCCACGCCCAGCAGATGCGTCGGCTGGTAGCGGAGCTCGGCCTGACTTCGCGCGTCATCTTTCGCGGCGAGCTGTCGGGCCGCGCGCTGGATGCGGCCTATCATACCTGCGATCTGTTCGTGCTCGCGTCGCACTACGAGGGCTACGGCATGGTCCTGACCGAAGCGGTCGCGCGCGGCCTGCCGGTGGTCGCCACCGCCGGCGGCGCGGTGCCCGACACCCTGCCGGAAGGCGCAGGCTTGCTTGCCCCACCGGGCGATATCGAAGGGCTGGCGGCCGCGCTGGACCGGGTGCTGGGCGCACCGGAGCTGTTCGCCCAGTTGGCCGAGGGCGCCCGGGAGGCCCGCGAGCGCCTGCCAAGCTGGGCCGACAGCGCACGTCAATTGGCGAGCGATCTGGAACAGGTCGGCCCCTGATGGTGGGGGACGCGTTCGAGGCCAATTGGCTGGACCTGCGCGAGCCGGTCGATTCCGAATCCCGCGCCCGCCCGTTGGAACGGCTACTGACTCAACATCTGCGCGGGCGCGAGCGCCTGGAAATCACGGATCTGGGAGCGGGTACCGGCAGCAATCTGCGCCATCTGGCCCCGCGCCTGACAGACTCGCGCGGCGTCCAGCAGCATTGGACCCTGCTGGATGCCGATACCGCCTTGCTGAGCGACGTGCCCGCCCGCACCCGTAGCTGGGCGCAGGCGCGCGGCTATACCGTCGTCGATCAGAACGAGGGCCTTGAGATCACGGGCCGGGCGGAAGCGCCCTTCACCCTCGACATCGCCCCCCGGCAAGCGAACCTTCAGGCCGACCCCTTGCCGGTCGCACGGGCCGATCTGGTCACCGCCTCTGCCCTGCTCGATCTGGTGTCTCGGGATTGGCTACAGGCATTCGCCCAGCGGCTGTGGGAGATCGGCGCGGCGGCGCTGATCGCGCTCAGCTACGACGGCCATATCGCCTGGCAGCCACAGGTCGCGGGCGACGAGGAGGTGATGCGCTTGGTCAATCAACACCAACGCGGCGAGAAGACCTTCGGCACCGCGCTGGGGCCCGACGGCGGTGCTGTCGCGGCGGCGGAACTGGAAGCCGCCGGCTTCGAGCTCGAGACCGCGCAAACCCCCTGGCGCCTGGGCCCAAGCGATCAGGCCCTGCAGCAGCACTTGCACGCCGGCTGGGCCGCCGCGGCAAGCGAGACGGCGCCCCACCGCGCCGAGGCGATCCGCGCCTGGCTGGAACGGCGGATCGACCTGCTGGAGAGCGGTCAGGGCCAGGTCACCGTTGGCCATCTGGACGTGCTGGCACTGCCACCGGGTTAATGCTCGGTGGCCTGTCGCGGCGGTGCTCCGCGGCACCAGCAGACATTGCCCCTCTACCCGCCAGGGCAGAGGGGCACGGACTGTTTCCGTCTCTCTTAGGCAGCTTTCTCATCGCGGGCCGGGGGTGCCATGAACTCCGGACCAACCGGATCGGTCACGGTGTCGGCCACGATGCGATCGATTTCGCTCAGGTCGTCCTGAGTGAGTGTGATGTCGTCAACATCGGCCAGGGCATCCAGCTGATCCGGCCGGCGTGCGCCCCACAGCGCGACGCCCACACCCGGCTGCGCCAGCACCCAGGCGAGCGCCAGGTGGATCGCCCGCTTGCCGAACCGCTCCTGGGCGAAGGCGTCCAGCTTGTTGACCGCCTCGACATACTGCGGGAACCGCGCGGCCTGGAACTTCGGGTCCGCATTGCGCAGATCGTCGCCCTCGAACGTCTGATCCGCCGTCATCTTGCCGCTCAGCAGCCCACGGCACAAAGCGCCGTAGGTCAGGGTCGTCAGCCCCTGCTCGCGCACGTACGGCAAAACGTCATTCTCGATGCCGCGCTCGAACAGGTTGTAGGGCGGCTGCACGACGCTGAGCGGTGCCTCCTTGCGGAAGCGATCCAACTGCTCGGGCGAGAAGTTGGAGACGCCGATCGCGCGGATTTTGCCGGCCTGCAGCGCATCCTTGAGCGCGCCGGCGGTCTCTTCCACCGGCACGTTCGGATCGGGCCAATGCACCTGCTCGATGTCGATCACATCGGTCTGCAGGCGCTGCAAGCTGTCGTCGATCTCTTGGCGGATGCGCTCGGGCCGGGCATCGCGGTAGGGCTGCGTGCCCGACCAGTTCAGCCCGCACTTGGTCGCCAGCACCACCTGTTCGCGCCGACGGCGCTCCCGCAGCGCCTCGCCGACGAAACGCTCGCTGGTGCCCATGCCATAGACCGGTGCGGTATCGACCAGGCTGATGCCCCGGTCGACAGCACTTTGCACGGTACGCACCGACTGTCCCTCGTCGGTACCGCCCCACATCCAGCCGCCGATCGCCCAAGTGCCAAGACCGATGCGCGTCGGCTGCAAATCGGTGCCTGGAATACGCGTGGTTGCCACCATGATCGGAGAGTCCTCCTTTGATCGCGGTTGCCTCTAGCGTCCAGGGGTACATGTGCGCTGCGCAACGGGGCTTCGCAACCGCAAGAAACCGGCACCGTCAGAACTACAGCCTGCGGCCTAGCCCCGCAGATCGCAGTCGAACAGGGTATCGGGGGACATCGCGAAGGTCCGCATGGGCGGCCGCCGGGCCTCCGACAGACGGGCGATTTCCGGCAAACTGACCGCAGCGCGGCCCGAGCCGATGATCAACGGCGCAACACAGATGTGCAGCCGGTCGAGAAGCTCCGCCGCCAGGAAGCGGGAGACGGTGACGCCACCGCCCTCGATCAGAACGTGATGCAGGCCACGCGCATGCAGATCGGCCAGGAGCGCGGCCGGATCGTAGCCATCCGGGCCGGCATCGAGCGCCGCGACCTCGGCCGCGCCCATAGGGACGTCGACGTTGGCGCCGCGATAGACCAAGGTCGGCGCCTGCCGGTCCTGAAACAGACGGTGGTCGGCGGTCAGCTGGCCGCGGCTATCGATCACGATACGCATCGGGTTGTCCCCGGCGCAGGCCCGTACGGTCAGCTGCGGATCGTCGTGCAGCACCGTCCCCGCGCCGACGACCACCGCGTCGACCAGCGCGCGCAAGCGGTGCAGATGGGTGCGATTCGCCTCGCCGGTGACGTAGTAGCTATCACCACCGGTGGTCGCGATCCGCCCGTCCAAGCTCTGCCCCAGCTGGCCGATCGTCAGCGGCCCGTCAGCCATTCGGTCGATCAGCGGCTGGTGCAGGGACACCAGCTCCTGCGCGGCGCTCGTGCGGCCGGGGGCGATCACCTGGTGCGGCCGCCCGGCGCGGGCGTTGGCGGCGGCATCCAGCAACGCGGGCCAGGCACGTTCCTGCGAACGACTGCTGGTCACGACCAGCTCCCGCCGGCACCGTCCAGCGGTCCATCGCGCAGGTTGGCGAGCGGGAAGCGCGCGACCTCCTCCACCAGTTCCGACAGGCAGCGGCCTACGTGCCGGACCATCCGCTTGCCCTTCTCCGCCTGCGCCTGGGTGGCGTCGCCGACCACGCCGGCCGGGTTCATGTCCTGCGCGGTCCAGCCGAAGGCGATCGGGCCTTCGGGACCCAGATGGCGATAATCGGCGGCCATCTGCAGCGACAGCGGCTCGAAGTTGTCCAGCGCTTCGGTGCGCACCAGATCGGGGCGCAGGTACAGCATCATCGACGTTTCGACCGCGCCGCCGTGAATGCCGTGGTCAAGCTCCTCGTCGTCGAACAGGTCATGCGGGACGCCGAAAGCGAAATAATTCGCCTTGACCGCCAGCATGCCGTGCGCACGGCGCAGGTCGAGCGCGACGATGTCGGCGATCTGCGGTTGACCGCCGTGGGTATTCAGGAAAATCAGCTTGCGCACGCCGGCCGCCGCGACACTTGCCCCCAGCTCGCGCCACACAGGGATCAGCGTCTCAGACGACAGCGCAAGCGTTCCCGGATAGGCCGAATGCTCGCCACTGTCTCCGACCGGCAGGGCGGGCAGCACCAAGAGAGAGGCGTCGTCGTCCAGCTGGCGGAGCGTCTCCGCCACGATCCCCTCGGCGATGCAGGCGTCGGTGTAGAGCGGCAAGTGCGGGCCGTGCTGTTCGATCGCACTGACCGGCAGCAGCGCGACAGTGCGCTCCGGGTCGACCTCGCCGAAGTCTTCGGTGGTCAGCTCGTGCCAATAGCCGCTGGGCAAGGTCATGCGGGTTTCGCGTCCGTCTGCACCTCCTCGGGCACGTGCAGGCCCAGGCGGCTTTCGGCCATTCCGGCAACTTCCGGGTCCAGGCGTGGTGGCGTCATCTCCAAGCCGTCGGACAGGCCCTCAAAGATCAGCTGCATCGCCCGCACCCGGGCGTATTTCTTGTCGTCGGCCGGAATGACGTGCCAGGGCGCACGTGTCGTCGAGGTGCGCTGAAGCATTTCCTCGATGGCCGCCTCGTAAGGCGCGCGCAGTTCCCAGTTGCGCAGGTCTGCCACGCCCAGCTTCCAGCGCTTCACCGGATCGTCCAGCCGCTTCTGGAAGCGGTGCAGTTGCACGCGCGGCGAGACGTTCAGGAAGATCTTCACCAGCCTTACGCCGTCATTCAACAGCATCTCCTCGAACTGTCGAATTTCCTCGAAGCCGCGTCGCCAGTCGACTTCCGGCGTCAGGCCCTCGACCCGTTCAACCAGAACGCGCCCGTACCAGGACCGGTCGAACACCGCCATCGCGCCGGGATCGGGCAACAGCGGCCAGAAGCGCGCCAGCCAGTGCTTGTTCTGCCATTCAGCTGTCGGGGGACCGATCGGGTGGAAGCGCGCCGCGCGCGGCTCCAGCACAGCAGCCATCCGGCGGATGATCCCGCCCTTGCCGGACGCGTCCCAGCCTTCCATCACCACCACCCCACGCGAGCGATGGGCGAGCTGGGCCAGTTGCAAGCGGCGCAGATCGTGCTGGCTTTCGATCAGCGCCTGGGTATAGCCACGGGAATCGTCGCGCGCGTGCCGGGTCGGCAGGTCGGCGAAGCGCGTCTCCGGTCCCGGAACCTCCTGAACGAGGTCGTGCTCGCGCCGCGTGTCACCCGACCCGCCCGTCATCGTGCGGCGCTTTCGGCGCAGTCGATGCAGGTCGGCGTCGCCGGATCGACCTCAAGGCGCTTGCGGCCGATCTCCTCGCCGCACGTGACGCAGGCGCCGTACTCGCCTTCCTCCAGACGCTTGAAGGCAGCCTGGATTCGAGTCAGCTCCAGCTGTCGCCGACGCTCGGCGGCCTTGGACATCTCCTGCCCCTGGATTGCGTCAATTCGGCTCAGACGCCCTTGGGTCGTCTGGTCGAGTTCGACCGTCTTCCGGGCTTCGGTGCCGCTCTCAGACACCTTTTCCAGCTCCGCCTTGCGCTGTTCCAGCAACTTGCGGAAGTACGCCGTATCGATCTCCGGTTCGTCCATAGGCTCGCAGGTCCACTCGCGCGTGTGCTAACTGCGCAAGTCTAGCCCATCTGCCGGCCAACACGACAAGATCGTATGGTTCTGGCCGGCCTCTTATAGAGCCACTCCAACAACCAAGTTCTCAGGGGACAGAACGAATGTTCGACATGACGGGAAAGGCTGCGCTGGTGACCGGCGGAGCCAGCGGCATCGGCTGGGCCTGCGCGCAGGCGCTGGCCGCCGCGGGCGCCAAGGTCGCTGTGGTCGACCGCGACAGCGATAACGGCAACAAGGCGGCCGACGCGCTGGCCGACGCCGGCGCCACCGCAACCTTCGTGGACGCGGAACTGAGCGACCCGGACCAGGCGCAGGGCGCCGTCGAAGCGGTCGAAAGCGCGTTCGGCCGACTGGACGCGGCCGTCAACGCCGCCGGCATCCTGGGTCCAACCGGCCCACTGCACGAGCTCGACCGCGACGCCTACAGGGCCGCGATGGCAAACAACCTGGACAGCGTGGTCTGGTGCCTGCAGCACGAGATCCCAGCGATGCTGCGCACGATCGACGCCGGCGGCGACGGCGGGGCGATCGTCAACATCTCCTCTTCCGCCGGACTCGTCGGCTTCCCGACCTGTCCGACCTATACCGCAAGCAAGCATGCGATTCTGGGACTGACCCGCACGGCCGCGATCGATTACGCCACTCAGGGTATACGCGTGAACGCGATCGCGCCCGGCGGCGTCGACACTCCGCTGATCCGCGCGACCACCTGCGCCACCCCCGAAGGCCAGGCGATGATCGAGGGCATGCACCCGATGCAGCGCCTCGCCCAGCCCGGCGAAATGGCCGGCCTCGCCCTCTACCTCTGCTCCCCCGCCGCCAGCTTCGTCACCGGCGCCGTCTTCCCCGCCGACGGCGGCTTGACCGCGCGGTAGAGGGCGAATCGGTCGCCCAACTTATCCCCTCTCCGCCCACGGGAGGAGAGGGGACGTAAGGCCCATCGTCGCTTCACTCAGCCACCCCACCGCGCCCCAAGCTTGCGCCCTACCCGCTCCCCGTCCCATATCAGGGCCAGCCCGAAAGACGAGACGACGACAGGAGAGCCCCTTGGCCGACGCAGCGCCGAACGTCCCCGTGGATGCCAGCAGCGCGCCGGATACGCCGGTCGGCCGCGCCGCGGCGAACCGGCGGACATTCGCCATCATTTCCCACCCGGACGCCGGCAAGACCACCCTGACCGAAAAGCTGCTGCTCCTGGGCGGCGCGATCCACATGGCCGGCCAGGTGAAGGCCCGCGGCGAGCGCCGACGCACCCGCTCCGACTGGATGCAGATCGAGCAGCAGCGCGGCATCTCGGTCACCACCTCGGTGATGACCTTCGAGTACGACGGCGTGACCTACAACCTGCTCGACACGCCAGGCCACGAGGACTTTTCGGAAGACACCTACCGCACGCTGACGGCCGTCGACAGCGCGATCATGGTGATCGACGCCGCGCGCGGCATCGAGAGCCAGACCCGCAAGCTGTTCGAGGTCTGCCGGCTGCGCGACGTGCCGATCGTCACTTTCGTCAACAAGATCGACCGGGAGGGCCGCGACCCCTTCGAGATCCTGGACGAAATCCAGGAGACGCTCGCTCTCGACACCGCGCCGATGAGCTGGCCGGTGGGCATGGGCGGCATCCTTTCCGGCGTCTATGACCTCGCCGGCCGGCGCTTCCTGCCCTATGCCAAACAGGGCGAACATCCCGAGCCGATCCAGGCGGAACCGTCCGACCTCGGCCAGTACGTGGCCGACGAGCAAGCCGCGCAGCTTGCCGAGGAAGCGGAGCTGGCGCAGGAGGCCTGCCCGCCGTTCGACCTGCAGGCCTATCGCGAGGGGCACCTGACGCCGGTCTTCTTCGGCTCCGCGTTAAAGGAGTTCGGCGTCGAGGAACTGCTGGCCAACCTGGGCAAGATCGCCCCCTCCCCGCGCACCCAGCCGGCGGAGCCCAAGCCGGTCGAACCGGCGAGCGAGAAGGTCAGCGGCTTCGTCTTCAAGGTCCAGGCCAACATGGACCCCAACCACCGCGACCGGATCGCCTACGTCCGCTTGGTTTCCGGCCACTTCAAGCGGGGCATGAAGCTGAAACAGGCACGCACCGGCAAGACCATGGCGGTGCACAACCCGATCATGTTCTTCGCCCAGGACCGCGACCTTGCCGAGGAAGCCTGGCCCGGCGACGTGATCGGCGTGCCCAACCACGGCACGCTGCGCGTGGGCGACACGCTGGTCGAAAGCGGCGACACCAAGTTCACCGGCATCCCCAACTTCGCGCCCGAGATCCTGCGCCGCGTGCGCCTGGACGACCCAATGCGCGCCAAGCACCTGAACCGCGCCTTGGAGGACTTGGCCGAGGAAGGCGTGACCCAGGTGTTCCGCCCGGTGATCGACAGTTCCTACATCGTCGGCGTGGTGGGGCAACTGCAGCTCGACGTGCTGGAGCAGCGCATCCAGAGCGAATACAACGTCAAGGCCCACTTCGAGCCGGCGCCGTTCGACACCGCCCGCTGGGTCAGTTGCGACGACGCCGACAAGCTGAAGCGCTTCCTGGACCGCAACCGCTCCGCGACCGCCCTGGACCGCGACGAAGCCCCGGTCTACATGGCCCGCAACTTCTGGGACCTCGGCCGTATCCAGGAGGACTGGCCGGACATCACCTTCTCGGCGACACGCGAGCGGACCTAAAGCGGGCAACGCGCTCGGGCGCGATACAACAAAAAAGCGATCTGGGCGCACTTGGGACTTCTTTAACCCAGGTTATATTCTATAGTGCCGGGGTCTGGTGGGAACAGCCAGGAGGGTCCTATGCGGCCAAGCGCGCCCGAACAACGACATCTGGCCACTTTGCGTGCAATCGCGCACCTGAAGCGGGGAACACACTGCGAGATCGATCCCCAACATGCCCGTGAATGCTGCGAGGCGGGCTGGGCCACCGTCGCGCCCGGGGACAACCAGTTCCACCTGACGGAAGCAGGCCGCGAACTGTTGGCCAAGGCCTCCGAACTAGAGAAGTGAACGCGCCCGTCCCGGCCGCGCCACCCCGTATTAAGTAAAAAAGTGCCCCGCCGTCCTTATTGTGCGGACGCGCGGGGCGCGTGAGGCTGGAGGCTGGGGTGCGAACCCGCTCGCACCCGACCCGACGGGTTCTGGCGCGAACCCCTCGGGCTACGCCCGGACGCCGGGGGAGCGACAAGGCCGCCTCAAAGCCGGGCGCCGCACAAAACCCGGCCAAGAGCTGGAAAGCGGCGGCCTGCCGCCCGCAATGGCGAAACAGCGTCCGGGACGTTCGCCGTCGTCTGTCGCCAAACCCGCCCGTCTTCCCGTTGCCGACGTCGCCCGGGCGCCCCGTAGCCCGAAGGCCACGAAGCGCCCGGCTTTTACGTCAGATCGAGAAGTACTTGGCGTGCTTGTTCAGCAGCACGAGCGCGCTCGTGCTCTGCTCCGGGTGCAGCTGGTCCTCGTCGGACATCTCCACGCCGATCTTGTCCGCGCCTAGAAGTTCCAGGAGCGGCTCCTGGCTCTTCAGGTCCGGGCACGCCGGGTAGCCGAAGGAGTAGCGGCTCCCCCGATAGTGCTGGTGCATCAGCTTATCGATGTCCTTGGCGTCCTCGCTGGCGAAGCCGCACTCCGCGCGGATGCGCTTGTGCACGTACTCCGCCATCGCCTCGGCCATCTCGACGCCCAGGCCGTGCAGGTAGAGGTAGTCCTGGTAGCGGTCCTCGTCGAACCACTGCCGGGCGACCTCGGAGACCTTCTGGCCCATCGTGACCACCTGCAGACCAATCACGTCACGGTTCTCCGGACCCTCGGAGATGTCGCGGACATAGTCGGCGATGCACTTGCGGTCCTTGCTGGGCTGCCGGGGCAACTTGAAGCGGTGCGCCTCGGTCTCGCCGTCGGGCTCGAACAGAACCAGGTCGTTGCCCTCGCCCGCGGCCTTCCAGTAGCCGTAGACCGCTTGCGGCAGCAGGATGTCCTGCTGTTCGCAGATGTCCATCATCCGCTTCATGATCGGCCGCAGCTCGGTCTTGGCCCATTTCATGTATTCGTTGAGCTTACGGCCCTGCTTCCGGTAGCCCCACTGGAACTGGTAGAGCATCCGTTCGTTCAGGTAGGGCAATACGGTCCGTGCGGGCACGCGGGCGAGCACGGTCGGCCCCCAGAACGGCGGCTCCGGCGGCGCTTCCTCGCCGGCCAACTCGATCCGGCGCTGACGCAGTTCCTCCGGGTCCATCGTGGCGTAGGCATCGTTGGCCGCCTGGGCTTCGCGCTCGCGGCGCTTCTTGCCCTTGTTGCCTTTCTCGCCACCGGACTTGCCCTGCTGGCCCTGGCCAGAGCTCGAGCCCGCGGAGGCCCCGTCGGTCCCGGTTGCCTGCTCCGCCTCGGCTTGCTGGCCGATCGTGCCCTTCTTGACCTTGTCCATCAGGGTCAGGCCGTCGAAGGCATCGCGGGCATAAGCGACCGCACCGCTCTCGTAGGCCTGGGCGCAGTCTTCCTCGACGTACTGCCGGGTCAGGGCAGCGCCGCCCAGGATCACCGGAACATTGAAGCCCTGGCGGGACATCTCCTCCAGGTTCTCGCGCATGATCACGGTCGATTTGACCAGCAGGCCGGACATCCCGACGGCGTCGGCATCGTGCTCCTCGACCGCCTTCATGATGTCGTTGAGCGGCTGCTTAATGCCGAGGTTCACGACCTTGTAGCCGTTATTGGTCAGGATGATGTCCACCAGGTTCTTACCGATGTCGTGGACGTCGCCCTTCACCGTGGCGAGCACGATCGTGCCCTTCTCCGAGCCTTCCTGCTTTTCCATGTGCGGCTCGAGATGGGAGACCGCCTGCTTCATCGTCTCCGCGGCCTGCAGGACGAACGGCAGCTGCATCTTGCCCGCGCCGAACAGCTCACCGACCTCCTTCATGCCGTTAAGCAGGTGGTTGTTGATGATGTCCAGCGGCTCGTAGCTCTGCAGCGCCTCGTCGAGGTCCTCTTCCAGGCCGTTGCGGTCGCCGTCGACGATCCGCTGGGCCAGCCGCTCGTCAACATTCTCGGAGCGCGCCTTGCTCTCCTGCGCCTCGCCTTCGCGGCCCTTGAACAGCTCGATGAAAGCGTGCAGGGGATCGTGGTTCTCGGTGCGGCGGTTATAGATCAGGTCGAGCGCCGCGTTGGCTTCCTCCTCCGGGATCGAATGCAACGGCTTGATCTTGGAGATGTGCAGGATCGCACCGGTCAGACCGCGCTGCTCGGCCTCGTGCAGGAACACCGAGTTCAGCACGTGACGGGCGACCGGGTTCAGGCCGAAGGAGATATTCGACAGGCCCAGGATCACCTGCGCATTGGGAATCTCCGCCCGGATCCGCTCGATCGCGTCCAGCGTGTTGATGCCGTGGTCGCGGTCCTCGTCGTTACCGGTGCAGATCGTGAAGGTCAGGGGGTCGAAGATCAGATCGCTTTCCGGCAGGCCGTGATCGGCCGCGAAATCGCGCAGGCGCTTGGCGATCTCGATCTTCTTGTCGACCTCCTTGGCCATGCCGTCTTCGTCGATCGTCAGCGCGATCACGCTGGCGCCGTACTTCTTGGCCAGCTTCAACCGCTCGGAGGGCGGCTCCTCGCCATCCTCGAAGTTGATCGAGTTGATCGCGCCCTTGCCGCCATAGAGCTTCATCCCCGCATCGAGGACCTTGAGCTCGGTGGAATCGAACACGATCGGCGGCGTGACCTGGCCGCGCAGCCGACTGATCACCTCCGACATGTCCGAGACCTCGTCACGGCCGACGAAGGCGGTGCAGACGTCGAGCGCGTGACTGCCCTCGCGCTGCTGCTCCTTGCCGATGTCGATGCAGGTGTCCCAGTCGTAGTTGTCCTGCGCCTCGCGGAAGCGCTTGGAGCCATTGGCGTTGCAGCGCTCGCCGATCGTCAGGACGGTGTTCTCCTGACGCAGCGGTACCTGCGTGTACAGGCTGGCCATCGCCGGCTCCCACTCGACCTGGCGGTCGGCCGGCTTGGGCCGGATGGCATCCTTGTCGCCCTGCTCCTGAGCGACCTCGCGCAGCATCTTGTCGAGCGCGCGCAGGTGCTCGCCGGTGGTGCCGCAGCAGCCGCCGATCACGTTGACCCCGTCCTCGGCGACGAAACGGCGCAGCCAGTCCGACAGCTCGCCCGCGGTCAGGGGATAGACGGTCTGGCCGTCCTTCAGTTCCGGCAGGCCGGCGTTCGGCTGGACCGAAATCTCCTTCGGCCAGTTCTCGCAGATCCACTGCAGGTGCTCGGCCATCTCCTGCGGCCCGGTGGCGCAGTTCATGCCCATCGTGTCGACATCGAGCGAGTCCAGGATCGTACCAGCCGCGGCGATGTCGGTGCCGACCAGCATGGTGCCGGTGGTCTCGACCGTGACCTGCACCATGATCGGCACGTCGCGCTTGAGCTTGCGCATCGCATTGCGGGCGCCGTTGACGGCAGCCTTGACCTGCAACGGGTCCTGGCAGGTCTCGATCAGGATCGCCGAAACACCACCGCCGATCAGCCCCTCGGCCTGATCGCCGAAGCCCTTCTCAAGGCTATCGTAGTCGATGTGATTCAGGGTGGGCAGCTTGGTACCAGGCCCGATCGAGCCGAGGACGAAGCGCTCACGCCCATCGCCATTGAATTCCTCAACGGTCGCCCAGGCCAGCTCAGCGGCCTTGCGGTTGATCTCCAGCGCTTGGTCCTGGAGATCGAACTCCGCCAGGGTGATCGAGGAGCCGCCGAATGAGTTGGTCTGAATGAGGTCCGAGCCCGATTCCAGGAAGCCGCGGTGAATCGTCTGCACCGCGTCCGGACGGCTCAGGTTGAGAATTTCCGTACAGTTCTCGGCCCCGCGGAAGTCGCGTTCCAGTTCGAGGTCGAGCGACTGCACCGCGGTCCCCATGCCGCCGTCGCACAGCAGCACACGGTTGCGGATGGCTTCGAGGAAGTCGCTCATGGTTTATGCGGCCTCCTTAAGGCGCGGCTTGACGCCCAGCCGACGGCAGACGGCATAGGTCAGCTCGGGTCGGTTGAGCGTGTAGAAATGGAAGTGGTGGACGTCCTCGCTGACGAGGCGGTTGCACTGGTCGGCCGCAACGGAAGCGGCGACCAGCTGCCGGGTCTCGGGATCGTCGTCCAGCCCGGCGAAGGTGTCCTCCAGCCACTGCGGAATCTTCGCACCGCAGCCGTGCGAGAAGCGCTTCACCTTGCCGAAGTTGAAGATCGGCATGATGCCGGGGATCAACGGCACGTCGATCCCGGCCTTGGCGCAGCGGTCGCGGAAACGCAGGAAATCGGACGTCTCGAAGAAATACTGCGTGACGATCCTGTCCGCGCCGGCATCAACCTTGCGCTTCAGGTTCTCGGTATCGGCCTGCTCGGAGGGGCTGTTCGGGTGCACCTCCGGATAGGCGCCGACCGCGATGCTGAACGGCGCGACCTCCTTCAACGCCGCGACCAGTTCGGCGGCGTGCTGGAAGCCGCCCGGGTGGGGCTGCCACTCGGTCTCGCCCTTCGGCGGGTCGCCGCGCAACGCAAGCACGTTGCGCACGCCCATCTCCCACCAGCGGTCCGCCTTCTCCAGAATCTCCTCCTTGCTCTGACCGACGCAGGTCAGGTGCGCGGTCGGAGTCTGGGTGGTCTTCTGCAGGATGTCGGCGACGATCCGCTCGGTCCGGTCCTGGGTCGATCCGCCGGCCCCATAGGTCACCGACAAGAAATCCGGCTCTAGCGGCGCCAGCTTTTCGACCGTATCCCACAGTCGGGCCTCGCCCTTGTCGTCAGCCGGCGGGAAAAACTCGAAACTGACCTTGATGTCGCCGTCTTGAAGCTTGCTCATGATCTCAGGCGCTCCCTGCTCGAGCCGTGATACGGCTGGTGTCTGAAGTCGTGTCGTTGGCGGCGTCGTTGGCCGGCCGGCGCCCGCTCCACAGGCACACGGTCAGCGAGCGTCCGGGCAGCCGGACCGGCTCGCCAGGCACCAACCCCACCGCGCGGAACCAACGTTCCAATTCGTCATCGGCGAAGCCGAGGCGGCGGTGCGCGTGCTGTTCGCGCAGGTACTCCTCATGGTGCGGGGCGAAGTCGACCACGATCAGCCGGCCGCCGGGGCGCAACGCACGCGCCGCTTCGGCAAGCGCGCCGACAGGATCGTCGGCATAGTGCAGCACCATGTGCACCGTAATAGTGTCGAACGACTCCCCGGGCGTGGGCAGGGCGTACATGTCGCCCTGCCGGATCTGGCAGTCGCGCAGGCCCGAACGTTCCAGGTTCGCCCGCGCCACCGCCAGCATCTCGCGCGAGCGATCGATGCCAACCGCGCGCTTGTAGCGGTCCGCGAAGACCTCGAGCATCCGCCCCGTTCCGGTTCCGATATCGAGCAATCGACCGACCTCGTCCTGCGGCACCAGACGCCGCAGCGCGGCCTCGACCTCGGTATCGTCGACGTAAAGTTTCCGCAGTTCGTCCCACTGCCGCGCGTTCTTACGGAAATAAGCGTCCGCGACCTCCGCCCGCTGACGCTTGACCGCCTCCAGGCGCTCCAGATCGCGGGCATGCGCCTCGTCGCCGTCGGGCAGCAGGTCGACCAGCAGGTTCGACAGCTTGGAAGCGGGGCCGTCCTGGGCGATCCGGTAGAAGGCCCACTGCCCTTCCCGGAACCGCTCCAGCAGCCGCGCCTCCACCATCAGCTTCAGGTGGCGCGACACCCGCGGCTGCGACTGCCCCAGGATCTGGGTCAGGTCGCTCACCGTCAGCTCGGCATGTGCGCACAGCCCCAGGATGCGCAGGCGCGTCGGCTCGGCCACGGCGCGCAAACCTTGCAGCAGATCGTCCATCGGCTCGGCTGCCCCTCTCTCGGTACGGGTTCCGGCGGCCCGCCCTGGGGCCACGCGCTAACTACATAACGATATCCTTATGTCGTTATGTCGTATCAGACCGCTGGAGTCAACATCGAGACACACCAAGCGGCTTTCGACAGGACGGGAAACGCGCGCCAAACGGCGCTTTTCGGCCGACAATAACGGCGCAGCCGAGGGTCCATTAACAGGACTTACGCACGACCGAGCGGAAAGTTCCCGCACACCCAACGCGCTGGCTGCATGGACCGGTCACACCGCAACGATGCAGCCCACGCCCTGCGGACAGCGATAAAACCGGGTATCGGCTGGAGAGACCATCCCCAGGGACCAGGGAGGTGGCTGACAGACCGCTTAAAACGACGAAACCCCGGACCCGGGGCTACCGGGACCGGGGTTTTGCGCGAGCGGTCCGACGCTTAGCGATGGCTCTCATGCTAGACAGCCAAGGCGCCCAAGGTCAGGAGCGCGATCGCGGCGACGTAGGAAACGCCGATCATGTTGAACGGGGTCATGGCGCGCGGGCTCCAAGCTATACGGTTGCGGTCAGCTTCTGTCCGCGTCGGGGATTTATCCCCCTACCGGACACGCGATATGTGCGCCGTTGGGGGCTGCACGACAACTGCAATCGCTGCCATCGAGCCCTGCCTCAATTGCATGGCTTTCAGTTAATCAGTTTAACGGTTTGCTGGCGATTTCTCCGATCCTTGCGCACCGCTCCCAGCATTCCGGGATAGCAGGCTTGCGACGAAGATCCGGCGATTATGGGCCGGCATCGTGCCATCGAGGCAAAGCCGCAGCAGCAGACAGGTCCGCGTGGCATCGCACGCCTGTCCGGGCGCCCGGCCGCCCAACTCACTCGCCAGGTCGCGGCCCATCGCGTTGATCCGCCATACCTCCCGGCCAACCTCGTCGACGTCGGAATCGAGGTAGCCAGCCGCGTGCAGCCCCGCAATGGCGTCGTCGATCCAGGCCGAATCGGCGTCGAAGCCAGGCGCCGCCAACCGCTGCATCCGGTCGCGCACCGCCGCTCCGCCGAGCGGCTGATCGTACACTGCCATCAGCACGGCGAGCGACAGCAAGTCGTGAGCATCTAGCGGTCGCTGCGGCGAGGGACACGCGTCGGACATGACACGTCCACGATACGTGGCTCGGCAGGGTCCTGCCCATAGCAAAATGCCACGCACCGGCGAACCGGCACATGGCATCGCCTGCCCTTTACGGCAGCTGATTGGCAGGCGTCAGGCGGGCTCGTTCTCCGGCAGCGGCTTCGCGCGAGCCTTGGCATGCTCGTGCCGGGCGATCAGCTTGCGGCCCTTCTTACTGTCCGGTTTGGCGTGCGTGTCCAGGATGCGCATCCACACTGCGTGCTTCTCCTGCGGGGTGAGCTTCTTCCAGCCCTTCTCCTCTGCCTTGGTCCGGCCGCAGGCCTTGCAAACTTTCTTCTTGTTGAACTCACAGACGTCGACACAGGGGTTCTTGGTCAGAAGACCGCTCATCGCCCTACCCCGCGACAGCCTGGAAAGCCGCCCCCGCGAGAACTACGAGCCCGAGCACGCCGATCATCGCGGTCGCCACGCGAACCCCTTCCCGACGGTCCGCAAGCCGCGTGGTGAGCTCCCGGCGGGCACGGCGCGCAGACAAGCGACGAGCCGCCTGCCGATCACTCTCATCTGTCCGCTGTTCGTAGGTTCCGTCTAGCGTTGCGGCCATGGCTTTCTCACGTTCCATCCCGGAAAGCCCCCACCCGCGACCGGTCAACGGGCCGGGTACTCTCGCCATTCGTCCCGGGCCAGCTGTAGCGCCAGCCCACCCATGCAAACAGGCAAGGTCGTTGGACCTCGCATCCTGTAACTGCACATCATTCTCAACTGCAGAGTACGCCGCGCCTCGTGAGACTGTCAATCATCCCAACACGTCGCACGCAGGTAACCTGACAGGGCCGCCGCCCCTCGGTTAGGCTCCGGGCAAACACGGCGGGAGGAACGGTCATGACGCTCGACGATCTGCACGGCAAACGGGTGCTGATCACCGGGGCCAGCACCGGGATCGGCGCGGCGGTGGCGCGGGCGTTCGGCGCCCAGGGCGCCCACGTCGGCGTGCACTACAACGCAAGCGCCGACCCCGCGCGGGCGGTTGTCCACGACATCGAGGCAGCCGGTGGGCGCGCCCATCTCTTACAGGCCGATGCACGCGACCCCGAAGCGATGCGCGGAATCGTCGCCGACTTTGCCGAAGCCGCGGGCGGGCTGGATGTCCTGATCAATAACGCCGGCGGCACGTACGGCCGCACGCCGATCGAAGAGATCGACGACGCGCACTACGACAGCCTGGTCGACCTGAACCAGCGTTCGGTCTTCGTCGCCAGCCAGGCCGCCGTCCCTCACCTGCGCGCGGCCGGTGGCGGGACGATCATCAACACCGTGTCGATCGCCGCGCGCTCGGGGGGCAGCGGGGGCATCGCCGTCTACGCTGGGACCAAGGGGTTCGTGGTGTCGTTCACCCGCGCGCTCGCCAAGGAACTGGCCGGCGACCGGATCCGCGTGAACGCGGTCAGCCCCGGCACGGTCGATACGCACTTCCACGAGGTCGCCTCGACCCCGCAGCAGTTGGAAAACGCCAAGGGCAAAATTCCGATGGGCCGTCTGGGAGACCCGGAAGACCTGACGGGGAGTTTCCTGTATCTCGCGAGCGAGACGCTGTCCGGTTACGTCACCGGACAGGTGATCGAGGTCAACGGCGGCGCGCTGCTGCGCTGAACGCGCGTTTGGAACAATCGGAGATTTGCCGCGATGCCCGTGGTCGAGTTCTACAGCGTGCTTTTGATCGCCCTGATGGGCTATCTGCTGCCCATCGGCGTGGCGGTCTTTTTCAAGCACCGACGCATGCGCCCGATCGTGCTGGTCAATATTTTCGCCGGCTGGACCGTGATCGGCTGGTTCATGGCGCTCGCCATGGCCTTCGCCGACCAGCCCGCTGGCCATGCCCGCCCGCGTGCGCCCGAACACCCGGAAGATGGGACGTCAGAATAGAGCGGTCGCGGCCGCGCTTAACCGATCATGCGACGTTGGGCGTCGTGTTTTCCCGGGTCCACGATCACCCGTTCGGCAGGCAGCACACAGGTCGCGGTTGTCCCCACGCCGGGCGCGGTATCAACCTCCAACGTTCCATCATGCAGCTCTGTGAGCATGCGGACAAGGGCCAGGCCAAGCCCGGTGCCCTGTTGTCGCCGGCTATAGACGTTGTCGAGCTGGGTGAACGGCTCGAACGCGCGGGAGAGTTGGTCGGGGGCCATACCGACGCCGGTATCGGCGACCGACAGACGCATCCGCCCCTGATCATCCAGACGTGCGGCGAGCGTGACCGTACCGCCCGGCTCCGTGAACTTCACGGAGTTTGACAGCAGATTGATCAGGATCTGCTTGATCCGCGTCCTGTCGACCATCACGGCCGGCAAATCCTCAGGCACATCCTCCCGAAGCTCCAAGAGCGCGCTCTGCGCCCGCTCGCCCAAAAGACGGGTACACGCCCTGGCCAGTTCGGCAAGGTTCACCGGCTCTTCGCTGAGGTCCGTGCGGCCTGCCTCGATCTTGGAGAGGTCAAGGACATCGTTGATCAATTCCAGCAGATGGTTTCCGCTGTCCCGAATGTCGTGCAAATACTCCAGACGCTGCTCTTCAGGGATATCCGGGCAACTGAACAGCAAGTCGGAGAAGCCGATCACGGCGTTAAGCGGTGTGCGCAGCTCGTGGCTCATCGCCGCCAGGAACTCGGACTTGGACTTGCTCGCGACCTCTGCCTCGTAGCGGGCGCGCTCCATCGCCTTCTGACGCGCCTCACGGTCGGTGATATCGCGCATGAAGGCATTGAAGGTCCGCCCGTGCGGCGTCCAGGTTTCTGTAATCGCCAGTTCGCAGAGGAACACACTGCCATCGCGCCGGCGCGCGGTGGTCCGTACCCGGCTGTTGAGGAACCAGGCATTACCCACGCGCAGTTGCCCCATCATCCGACGGTGCGCGTCGAGCTCGCCGCCGGGAACGATCAGCGCGGCCACCGACCGGCCCAGGGCCTCTTCCCGTGACCAATTGAAGGTTTGCTCGGCTGCGCGGTTCCAGTCGACGATGAGACCGTCGGGATCGAGCGAAAAGAAGGCGTCCAGCGCGGAATCCAGAACCCGACGCGCATGTGCTTCCGTCGCTTCCGCGTCGGCGCGCGCGGTCACCGTCTCGGTCAGATCGGTACCCGTGCCACGATACCCGATGAACCGTCCCTTACGGCTGAAAACCGGCTTGCCGTTGATCTGAAAGACGTACCGCCGGCCGTCCTCGCTGAAATAGCTATAGCGGAAGCCAAAGAACGGCTGGCGCGCCTGGATTGTCTTCAGATGCTGGGTCCATTCGCTGGCCACGAAGCCATCTCGCGAGAACAGAAATTCACGATTCTGTCCCAAAAAGAGATCGCGCGACAAACCGGTGACTTGCTCGAAACGCTCGGAAAAGTACACGAAGCGGTTTTCGGAATCGGTCTCCCAGACCCAATCGGCGGCAAGCTCGACGACATCGCTCAACCGCTGTTGGACTTCGCGTGCTTCCGTTCGTTGACGTGTCAGCTTGGCAACGGTCGCGACCAGGAAGCTCACACCGAGAATCAGCACGCCCGCCGCCAAAATGACCGCCACGACGATCACGCCGAAGAAATTTGTGGCCGTCACCCGAATTGTCCCGTCGAGATACACCTATAACGTGTCTCAAGCTGCCAGCCACGATGTTAAGAAACGCTTTAGCTCTCGGCAAATCAAACGGAGGCATGCCGGCAACAAGTTAGCGCGCGATCCCGGAACGTTCGTCCGGGGCGAGTTGCGACAGCCCACGATCCACCAGGGTCATGGCTGGCCCGATCAAACGGCTCGAACTGCACAAATCCTCCCAATCCACCGGCGCATGCGTGCGTGTGGCCAGCAGGTCGATCAAATGGCCCTCGCCCTGCCCCGCCATTCGGCACGCCTCGACCACATGTTGCTTGGCTTCCGCCTGCGGCAGGTGCTCGGCCAGCGCGAAGGTGGCCGCCTCCGCCAGCGGGAGGCCGCTGCCGCCGGTCACAGCGGCGGCCATCCGCTCCGTGTCGACCCTCAGCGCGTTCAGCAGCGCGCGGGCACGCCCCAGGCCGCCAGCCGCGCACAGAGCAACTTGCGGCAGGTTGAGCCATTCCAGGGTCCAGGCCATGCCGTCACGCTCCAGTCCGTGCAGCTGCGCCTGGTGCGCCACCGCCAGGCTTCCCGCCGCGTGCCGGGCAAGCGTGACCAGCGTCTCCGCAGCAACCGGGTTCTGCTTGTTCGGCATGGTGGAGGAACCGCCCGCGCCGGCGAGTTGCAACTCGCCCACCTCCACCTGGCAGCCGTGGGCGACGTCCTGCCCCAGCTTGCCGAGCGCACCTGAAATCCGAGCGAAGCTGTCGGCCAGCGCCAACAGCCCGTCACGCTCGCCATGCCAAGCCGGAACCATCGCCCCAAGGCCCAATTCCCCCGCCAACGCGTCGGCCACCTCGGGTCCCCGGTCGCCCAGCGCCGACAGGTTGCCAGCCGCGCCACCGAACTGCACGCACAGGACCTCCGCGCGCAAGACCTTCAGCCGTGCCCGCTCGCGCGACAGCGGCCGCGCCCAGGCAAGCGTGCGTAAACCGAAGCTGGTCGGTACCGCCGGCTGCGTGCGCGTGCGCGCCAGGCACAGCGTGTCGCGGTGCCCGGCGGCAAGGGTTGCCAGACACTGCACGACATCGCGCACACGCCGATCGACCAGATCGCACAGGTCCCTCAAGGCGAGTACGGTTGCGGTATCGATAACGTCCTGGCTCGTCGCCCCGAAGTGCACATAGCCAGCCGCTTCTTCATCCAACGCCGCGCGAAGCTGACGAACCAGTTCCGGCACCGGCACACCGTCGCTTGCGGTCGCGGCGCCGAGCGCCGCCCAATCGGGCTGCAGCGTCATGCTGGCATCGGCGATCCGGCGCGCGACGCCCGGCGGCAACAGGCCAAGGCGGCCCTGTGCGCAGGCGAGGCCACCTTCGACCCGCAGCATATCGGCGATCTGGCGTTCATCCGTGAACAGCGCCCGGACATCCGCGTCGCCAAGCAGATCGCCGGTCAGCGCGGAGGCGAACGGGGACAGGTTCATCACCGGCGTTCGTCAGGCAGCAGGCACAGTCTCGGGCAGCGACAGCAACCGCCGGGCCTCCCGACAACTGGCGGGGTGACGGCCGTAATCGCCGCACAATCTAGCCACGCGTTCGACTAGTTCGGCGTTGCTGGCGGCCAGGCGATCCTTGTCGAAACGGATGTTGTCCTCCAGGCCGGTGCGGCAATTGCCGCCCAGCTCCAGCGCCCAGTGGTTGACGGTCAACTGATGCCGGCCGATCCCGGCGGCGGTCCAGGTCGCCTCCGGCATATGCTTCTTGAGCTGGGCAACCTCGAATTCGAGCACCTCGCGATCCGCCGGCATGGCGTTCTTAATGCCTAGTACAAACTGAACGTGCAGCGGTGTCGACAGTTCCCCCCGCTTCGCCATCTCGAAAGCCGTGTAGAGCATCGACAGGTCGAACACCTCGATCTCCGGCTTGATGTCATGGCGCTGCATCGCCGCTGCCAGCTCGGTCACCAGCTCCGGATGATTCTCGTAGATCATGCTGGGGAAATTGCAGCTACCGGTGGACAGGGAGGCCATGTCGGGCGCCAAGTGCAGCATGCTGCCACGCTCCTCGGCGGCGCGGCCACGCCCACCGGTGGAGAACTGCACGATCATCCCTGGACAGTGCTTGCGCACGCCCTCCTGGTAGCGGGAAAACTTGTCCGGGTCGGAGGATGGGCTCTCGTCGTCGTTACGCACGTGCACGTGGGCGATCGACGCGCCGGCTTCCCAAGCGGCCTGGGTGGATTCGATTTGTTCCTCGACCGTGATCGGCACCGCCGGCGTATGTTCCTTGCGCGGCACGGAACCGGTGATCGCAACGGTGATGATACAGGGATCGGTCATGGGTCTGGCGTCTCGCTGAAGTGTCGCAATGCAGGGATCGGATCAGAGGTCGAAGAACACCGTCTCGCCCGCACCCTGCAGCCGGATGTCCATCCGGTAGACCGGCCCATCGGCCGCGTCCTGCCGGTCGGCGATCAGGGTGTCGCGCCGCTCCGCCGGCACCTGCGCCAAGACGGGATCGGCGGCATTCGCGGCCGCCTCGTCGGCGAAGTAGACGCGGGTGTAGAGGTGGCTCAGCAGGCCCCGGGCGAATACGACCAGACTGATGTGCGGCGCCGCATCCGCCGCCACGGCCCCCGGCTTGAGCGTGCGGAAGACGAAACGGCTCTCCGGATCGGTGCCCGTGCCGCAGCGCCCGTAGCCGCGGAAGCCAGGCCGGTTGCCCACGCCGTCGGCAGACGACGGCAGCCTGCCAGCGGCATCGGCCTGCCAGATTTCGATCAGGGCATCGTCGACCGGCGCTCCCTGGGTATCCAATACCCGTCCGATGAGCCAGATCCGCTCGCCGGCCACCTCTTCGCTTCCAAGCAGGTCCGGCCCGACCAGACCGGGCAGCGGATAGCCGTACTGCCGGGGTGTCAGGCCATAGGCAAAATAGGGTCCGACCGTCTGCGACGGCGTCTGCTTATGCTGGGCATCATCGGCCATGGGCGTGCCCCTCATCCGGTGGCGTCTGGGCGCGGCCGCGCAGCACGATGTCGAAGCGGTAGCCGAGTGCCAGCCCCGGCTCGGTCAATGACCAGTCGAACTCGGCGATCAGCCGCGGCCGCGCGACCCGGGGCGTCCCCAGGAAGATCGGATCGGCGTCCAGCAACGGGTCGCCCGGGAAATACATCTGGGTCACCAGCCGGGTAACCAGCGCCGGCCCGATCACGGAGAAGTGGATATGGTTGGGACGCCAGGCGTTGTGGTGGTTACCCCACGGATAGGCGCCGGGCTTGATCGTCTGGAAACGATAGCGCCCGTCAGCGTCCGTCAGCGCATACCCCGCACCGAGGAAGTTCGGGTCGAGCGGCGCCTCGTGCTGATCGCGGATGTGCACGTAGCGCCCGGCGGCGTTGGCCTGCCAAATCTCGATCAGGGTATGGGGCACGCCACGGCCGGCCTCGTCCAGCACCCGCCCGGCGACCACGATACGCTCGCCCAGCGGCTCGGCATTGACCCAGCCGTTGCGGGTCAGGTCGGCCTGCAGAGGGTCGATCATATTGGGGTCGAAACTGGGACCGGCCGCTTCCGGCAGATCGCCCGACAGACTCACCAGCGGCTGGCGGGGGCCGCGCGCGCGGGTCGACTTGTAATCCGGCGCGATCAAAGGGGGATGGCTATCCCAATCGCGAGCATGAAAGTTACCGGCGGTCACAAGGCTTCCTCCCCGTCCGCATCTATCTCCGCAAACACACGCTTGGCGACCTTGAAGGCCGTGTTGGCCGCCGGAACCCCAGCGTAGACCGCGACCTGCAACAGGGTTTCCTTGACCTCTTCCCGCGTGGCCCCGGTATTGGCCGTCGCACGCAGGTGCATCGCCAGCTCATCGTCGTGGCCGAGCGCGGCCAGCATCGCGATGGTCAGCAGGCTGCGCTGCGGCCGGCTCAACCCCTCGCGGGTCCAGACACTGCCCCAGGCGACCTCGGTGATGAACTGCTGAAAATCGGCGTCGACGTCTGTCGTGTTAGCCTGCGCGCGGTCGACGTGTGCATCGCCCAACACAGCCCGGCGCGTCTTCATGCCCGCGTCATGGCGCCCGTCAGTCACCGGCCGTCTCCCGCACGAAGTCCGCGATCAAGCCGGCGACCTCGCCCGGCTTCTCGATGCAGGGCAAATGCCTGGTCTCCGCGATCTCCTGGTAGCGGGCATGTGGCAGCAACTCCGCCAACTGCTGATTAAGCGCCGGCGGGGTGGAGGGGTCGTCGCTGCCGCACAGGACCAGAGCCGGCTGCGGGATCTCCGACAGCCTGGCCGTCAGATCGGTGTCGCGCAGCGCCGCACAGGTGCCGGCGTAGCCGTGCGGCGCAGGCGTCCGCGCAACCATGTTGCGCCAAGCCTGCGCCGCACCGGGGTTGGCTTGGCGGTAAGCGTCCGACAGCCAGCCAAGCACGATGTTGTCCGCCAACTCGCCCAGGCCCTCGGCCATCACAGTGTCGATGCGCTGCTGCCACCCATCGGCCGTGCCGATCCGGAACCCCGTGTCCATCAGCACAAGTCCAGCGATCCGATCCGGCGCATCCAGGGCAGCCTGCAGCGCGATCATGCCGCCTACGGAAATGCCGCAGACGATCGCTGTCTCGATCCCCTGCGCATCCAGCAGACCGATTAGGTCACCAGCATGATCAGCCATGCGATAGGGCGGCGGCGGGGCGCTGGAAAGGCCGTGGCCGCGCTTATCGTAGCGCAGCACGTCGAACGCCGCCGGCAAGGCGGTGACCGTGTCGTCCCACAGCCGCAGATCGGTACCGAGCGAGTTCGCAAACACCAACGCCGGGCCGCCGGGCGTTCCATCGCGCCGGACGCTCAGGTAAATGCCATTCGTTTCCACGACCTTCATGGCACCAGCGCTCCCCCAATTTTTTATTCCGTCCGGCCCCACGCGTCTCATAGCGCGCTTGATTCAAGGCCACGGGCGCAAGCCTGCGCCGGGCGGGCATGTCTGTAAAGCCGCTGGCATCGGGGAATTCACAGGCAGCATCCGAGCGCATAAGCTGCGACGCGACAACAAGACGCTGCGACCAGCTATTCCCGGCGCCCGCAGGCCAGGAGGTCGCGAACAAACCTTACGGGGAGGCGGCCCATGAAACGACTCATCAAACTCGCAGGCGGCGCCTGCGTCGGCGCGCTAATCGCCAGCAGCGCCCAGGCACAGGAAGTGACCCTTACGGTGCATCACTTCCTGTCGCCCAAGTCGGTAACCCACACCCAAATGATCGAGCCCTGGGCCAAGGAGGTCGAGGAGCGCTCCAACGGTCGGATCGAGGTGAAGATCTTTCCCTCGATGGCGCTGGGCGGCAAGCCGCCGGAACTCTACCGCCAAGCGCGCGACGGCACCGCGGACATCGTCTGGACGCTGATCGGCTACACCCCAGGCGTCTTCCCACGCACCGAGGTGTTCGAGCTGCCCAATGTGCATACCGGCGACGCGCGCGCCACCAACCTGGCGATCCAGGACATCTTCGACCAGCTCGCCGACGACTTCCAGGAAGTCAAGCCACTGCTGGTCCACGTCCATGCCGGCAACGCCCTGCATCTGCGCGAAGCGGAAGTGACCGAGCCCGCGGATGTGCAGGGCCTGAAGCTACGCACGCCTTCGCGCACCGGCGCCTGGATGATCGAAGCCTGGGATGCGGAACCGGTTGGCATGCCCGTCCCCGCGCTGCCGCAGGCGCTGTCCAAGGGCACGGTCGACGGCGCGCTGGTGCCCTTCGAGATCGTCGCACCGCTCAAGCTACACCAGCTCACCGACGTCTCGGTCGAGGGCGCGGACGGCAACCGCTTCGGAACCAGCGTGTTCCTATACGCCATGAACAAGGACCGCTACGAGAGCCTGCCCGCGGACCTGCAGCAGGTAATCGACGAGACCACCGGCCGGGCGTTCGCCGAAAAGATGGGCAAGCTGTGGAACCGCGTCGAACAAACCGGCAAGGACCTGCAGCGCGAGTCCGGTGGCAAGGTGATCGAACTCACGCCCGAGCAGACGCAGGCGTTCAACGAGATCACCCAGTCGGTGACCCAGCGCTGGATCGATCAGGCGAAGGACCGCGGTATCGAGGCGGAAGCCCTGGTCGAGGCCGCCAAAAACGCGATCGCGACACACGAAGACGGCGGCTCGTAAGCTTCAAGGTTGGGGGTGGGGCGCATACACACCTCACCTCCGACGCCGGTTCCGGCAGGATCAACAGATGCGCTAGCACGCCTGATGGCCTAGGCTGCGCGCCACCCGCTGCCGAGCGCAGACACGCCCCTCTCTTCACCCGCACAGCGGATTCATCGCACCAAAATGCAGCAGGCTCTCCACCGCGCAGCCGCGGCCTGGGCGATCCTGGGCGGCGCATTGCTGTTCGCGATTGTGGGCGTGACGATGACGAACGTCGCCGCCTTCACGCTGGACCGCGTGACCGAGCTGTTCGGCCACGATGTCCAAGGCTTGCCCGGGTACGAGGATTTCGTGCGGCTCGCCGTCAGCTCGGCCGCGTTGATGCTGTTTCCCTATTGTCAGGCCCGGCGCGGCCACGTCGCCGTAGACATCTTGGCGGAGACGGTAATGCCGCGTGGCGTCCAGCGCGTCCTCGACACGCTCTGGCATCTGCTGATCGCGCTGCTCGCCGGCTTCCTGGCCTGGAAGATGACCCTTGGCATGCTGGAGACCTACGGCGACCACGCGCTGTCCCGTGTGCTCGGCTGGCCGGTCTGGCCGTTCTACCTGCCCGGCATCGCCTCACTCATGCTCTGGGCCGCGGTCGCCCTGGCCGACCTGCGCCCGGCCAAGCTGGAGGTCTAGGTCGGCATGGGCGCGCTCGAGACGATCGGCATCAGTGGGCTGGCGGTCCTGTTCGGCCTTCTGGCCCTACGCATGCCAGTCGGGCTCGCGATGGTGGCGGTTGGGATCGGTGGTAACTACGTCCTATCGCTCGCCGCACCCTATCTGCGCTTCGGCCCCTATCTGGACCAGTTCAAGACACTGCTCTGGGGAACGGTCGCGAACTACGATCTGTCGGTCGTGCCGCTGTTCGTGCTGATGGGCTACCTGGCCTCGGAAGCCAACCTGAGTCGCGACCTGTTCCGCGGGGTCAACGCGCTGTTCGGACGGATGCGCGGGGGCGTCGCCATGGCGGCGGTGGGGGCGTGCGCCGGCTTCGGCGCGGTCTGCGGCTCTTCGCTCGCTACCGCTTCGACGATGGGCAGGGTAGCGCTGCCGGAACTGCGCCGGCTCGACTACCACCCGAGGCTCGCGACCGGGTCGCTCGCGGCGGGCGGGGTGCTGGGCATCCTGATCCCACCATCGGTGGCGTTGGTGATCTACGCCATCATCGTCGAGGCCTCGATCATCGACATGTTCCAGGCAGCCGTGATCCCGGGGGCGATCGCGGTGATCTTCTTCATGGCGGTGATCGCGCTCACCGTACGGCTCAAGCCATCGGTCGCCCCGGCAGCCGTGGCCATGGAACCGGCCGCACGTCGGCATGCCATACTGCGCCTGCTGCCGGTGCTGGCGATCTTTTCCGCGATCATCCTTGGGCTCGGCTTCGGGCTGTTCACGCCCACGCCGGCCGCGGCGGTGGGGGTGTTTGCCGTGCTCGCGTACGGCTTGGTGTTGCAAATCTTTGGCGATGGCCTGACCGGCGCCGGAATCGTGCGCGCGCTCAAGGACTCCGCGGTGACGAGCGGGATGATCTATTTCATCCTGTTCGGCGCGGAAGTGCTCAAGGGCTTCTTCACCCGTGCCGGCCTGCCGGCCGCCCTCGCCGACTGGGCATCGGCCAGCGGAATGGACCCCTGGCTGGTGCTGATCACGGTACTGGCGCTCTTGATCCTGCTCGGCTGTTTCATGGACAGCCTGTCGATGATCCTGGTCGTGATCCCTTTCCTGTGGCCTACGCTGGTGGCGATCAACGGCGGCGACTACGCGGTTGCGGCGACGGCGGCCTTCGGTATGGGGGCGGCGGACCTGAAGATCTGGTTCGGCATCCTGGCGCTGGTCGTGGTCGAATTGGGATTGATCACGCCGCCGGTGGGCATGAACGTGTTCATCATCAACGCCCTCGCCGACGACGTCCCGATGAAGGAGATTTTCCGTGGCATTCTGCCCTTCTTCGGCGTGGAGATCCTGCGGGTCGCGCTGCTGCTCGCTTTCCCGGCGCTGACACTGGCGTTACCTCACCTCCTATCCGGCTAGCCGCTTGTCCCTGCCCCCAACCGGAGGCGTCCCATCATGAAGCGTACCCAGGTTGCGATCATTGGTGCCGGCCCTGCCGGGCTGATGCTGTCCCAACTGTTGGCGGCGCGTGGCATCGACACCGTCGTCCTGGAACGACACAGCCGGGACTACGTCGAAAGCCGGATCCGCGCGGGCGTGCTGGAACATCAAAGCGCCGCGGCCTTGCGTGCGGCAGGCGTGGGGGCACGCATGGACGCCCAGGGCATGGCGCATTCCAGCATCGACCTCGCGTTCGCCGGCGCGCACCACCGGATCGACCTGGAAGGTCTGACCGGCAAGAAGATTATGGTCTACGGCCAACACGAGGTGGTGAAGGATCTGATCGCCCAACGCCTGGCCGATGGCGGCGATATCCGGTTCGAAGCCGAGGTGAACGCAATCGAAGGGTTGGACGGCGACCAACCAAAAGTCCGCTACACCCACAATGGCCAGCCCCACGAACTCGTGTGCGACTTCATCGCTGGCTGCGATGGCTACCACGGCGTCAGCCGGACCAGCGTTCCAAGCAACGCCCTTAAAGTATACGAGCACCGATATCCCTATGCCTGGCTGGGTGTGCTCGCTGAAGCGGCCCCGACCAGCGATGAACTGGTCTACGCCCGCCACGAAACCGGCTTCGCCCTCTACTCCATGCGCTCGCCGAGCGTGACACGGCTCTACTTCCAGTGCCGGCCGGATGAGGACCCAGAGGCCTGGTCGGATGCCGCGTTATGGGCGGAGTTGCACCGTCGGCTGGAGACCGGCGACGGCTGGACGATCAATGAAGGCCCGATCCTGCAGAAGAACGTCGCGCCGATGCGTTCCTTCGTCGTCGAACCGATGCGCTATCAACGCCTATTCCTGGCCGGCGACGCCGCCCACATCGTTCCCCCAACCGGCGCCAAGGGCATGAACCTCGCCCTCGCCGACGTGCAAGTGCTGGCCCCGGCACTTGTCCGCTGGTTCGAAGCCGGCGACCCGCGCGGCCTCGACAGCTATTCCGAAGTCTGTCTGAAGCGGGTCTGGCGGGTGCAGCGCTTCTCGGTCTGGATGACCCGCATGCTGCACGCCCAGCCGGATGCCGACGCCTTCGAGGAGCGTCTGCAGCAGGCCGAACTGGCCAGCGCAGCCGCCTGCGAGAGTGCCGCCCGGCACTTGGCGGAAAACTACGTCGGCCTGCCATTGGAGGCGCCGGCAACGTAACTTGGCGGACGTGCCTACGCAGGAAAACACGCAGCGGTGTTACAGAACGCTCTAGCGTCGGCCGGCCGTAGCGGATTCCGGGGTGGAGCCTGCGGGTTCCGCAAGCTGTACTTGGTTCCGGCCCGCGTTCTTGGCGGCATAGAGCGCTGCGTCGGCGCGCTCCAGGATAGCATCGGCCATCTCGTCCGCGGTCTCGGCCGTGGCCAAGCCGATCGAAATGGTGACGCTGAGAGGCGAACCATCCGGTAGCTCAATCGAGCTATCGGCGACCTGTGCGCACAAACGCTCGGCCACCTGAAAAGCGGCGGCGCTATTGGTTTCCGGCATCACCGCCACGAACTCCTCGCCCCCCAGGCGGGCGACCAGGTCGATCGAGCGCAGGTTGTCGTTCGCAACCTCGGCGAGCTTGACCAGAACGTCATCACCCACGCCGTGGCCGTGGGTATCGTTGACCACCTTGAAATTGTCGACGTCGAACAGCATCACCGAGACCGGCTTTTCGTTGTCGGCAATGCCCATCAGCTTGCGGTCCAGATGGGTCATCAAATAACGACGGTTGTACAGCCCGGTCAGGCTGTCGATAAACGCCATCGACATCGAGGCCTGAATCCGCTCGCGCAGACGGTCGTGGTAGCGTCGGCGGCGCACCTGCGTCCGCACGCGTGCGAGCAACTCGCCGCGGTCGAGCGGTTTCACGAGATAGTCGGTCACGCCGAGGTCGAGCCCCTTGGCCAGCCGCGGCAGGTCCATATCCTCCAAGAGCAGCAGTAGCGGCAGGTGGCGCGTCTCCTCCTGCGAGCGGAACTGGGAACAGAGCCTCAGACCATCTTCTCCACCCAGGTCGATGCTGACGATCACCAGGTCGAACGTCTGGTCGCGCCCCAGTTCCAGGGCCTGCTCGCCGGTGTCGGTGCAGACGACCTCGTGCTCGGCCTCCGAGAGATATTCCTTCAAACGCTGGGTGGTGAAACGGCTCTTCTCCACCACCAGCACCTTGGCTGGCGCGTCCGCGACCTCGAACTCGCTCGCGATTGCCCCCAGGCGGCCAGAAGTCTCCTGGCGCACGCGCAACTCGTCCATCATCATCTTCAGACGAACCAGCGAGCGGACCCGGGCGAACAATGCGATATCGTTGACCGGCTTGGAGAGGAAGTCGTCAGCCCCGGATTCCAGCCCGCGCACCCTGTCCGCGACGTCCGACAGCGCGGTCACCATGACCACCGGGATATGCGACGTCTTGGGGTTGGCCTTCAATTCGCAACAGGTCTCGAACCCATCCAATCCCGGCATCATCACGTCCAGCAGAATGATGTCGGGATGGTTGGTCTCCGCAACCTCAAGCGCCTTGCGACCACTATCCGCCGTGACCACGTCGTAATATTCCGCAGAAAGCTTAGCTTCCAGCAGCTTGACGTTGGCGGGGATATCGTCGACGACGAGGATGCGTGCGGTCATGCCTGCAGGTCCGTTCCGAGATCTGCCCTTTTAGCGAGGTTCAGTTAAGGAACCGCTGAACGGTCTGCAGAAAATTCGCCACCGAAATCGGCTTGGCGATGTAGGCCTCGCAGCCCCCTTCGCGAATCTTTTCCTCGTCCCCCTTCATGGCGAACGCGGTCACCGCGATCACCGGGATCGACTTGAGGTTATCGTCCTCTTTGATCCATTTCGTGACCTCCAGGCCAGACACCTCCGGCAGCTGGATATCCATCAAGATCAGGTCGGGCTTATGATCGCGGGCGATCTGGAGGGCCTCCATGCCGTCCTTGGTCTGCAGGATGCCGTAGCCGTGTGCTTCCAGCAGATCGTGGAACAGCTTCATGTTGAGCTCGTTGTCCTCGACAACAAGCACCGTTTTGGCGCCGCCCGAGTCCATAGTACTTTCCGACTCCGCGTGGTGTGAGGCGGGGCTTTCTAGCATGCTCAAAAGCTCTCTGCGATTGTGGACCCGGATCGTGCCGAGCCTGCACTTCCCCCTAACAGGCCCGCCCATGCTGCACGGCAACTTACCGGATTAATAGGCTAAGATCATAGCCTTAATGAATCGTAACGACCACCCTGGTTCTGCCATGCGACTGGGTATCGACCTAGGCGGCACCAAGATTTCCGCACTCGCGCTCGACGCTGCGGGAATGGTGCGCGCCCGCCGCCGGATCAAGTCGCCGCGCGACAACTATGCCGCCACCCTGTCGACGGTCTGCGGGCTGGTGCAGGAGATCGAGGATACGCTGCTCACGCCCGACGCACCACGCGCCCGCGTTGGGGTGGGTATCCCCGGCACGATCTCGCCGGCGACGGGGCTGATCAAGAACGCCAACTCCACCTGGCTGATCGGCCAGCCGCTCGACCGCGACCTCGAGAGTGTGCTGGGCCGGCCGGTGCGATTGGCCAACGATGCCGACTGCCTCGCCCTTTCGGAGGCCTGCGACGGCGCGGCAACAGGCCGCAGCCCGGTGTTCGGCGTGATCCTGGGCACGGGGGTCGGCGGCGGCATCGTCGTGAACGGCCAGCTCGTAACCGGTCCGAACGCCATTACCGGGGAATGGGGCCACAACCCCCTGCCCTGGCCGAACGACCAGGAACGCCCAGGCCCCGCCTGCTATTGCGGGCGTCACGGATGCATCGAGACGTTCCTGTGCGGCCCTGCCCTCGCGCGCGACTATATTGAGAACGGAGGCGACGGGGAGCCCGACGCCGCCACGGTCGCCCAGCGGGCCCGCGCGGGCGAACCGGCCGCCATCGCCGCCCTGGCGCGTTACACCGATCGGCTGGCACGCGCCCTCGCCACCGTGATCAACCTAATCGACCCAGCGTACATCGTCCTCGGCGGCGGTCTGGGGAATATCCAAGCGCTGTACGAGGCACTGCCGAACCATCTCTCCCCGTATGTCTTCTCCGACCGGATAGATACGCGCATCGTCGCCCCGCAGCATGGTGACGACAGCGGCGTGCGAGGCGCCGCCTGGCTGTGGCCAGCCGACGAGGCCCGGTCATGACCGGCACCACTGAGGGCGGTCAGCCGACGGCGCTGTGCCGCGACTGCCTGAGCTTATTCGAGAGCAAACCCGTAACCGGGCGCTGTCCGCACTGTCAGTCGCCCCGCGTGGTCGCGCACCCGGAACTCTCCACCCTGTCGGTTGCGCACCTGGACTGCGATGCCTTCTACGCCAGCATCGAAAAGCGGGACAATCCGGCGTTGGCCGACCGCCCGGTGATCGTCGGCGGCGGCCGGCGCGGGGTGGTCGCCGCCTGCTGCTATGTCGCGCGCATCTATGGCGTGCGCTCGGCGATGCCGATGTTCAAGGCGCTCGATCGCTGTCCGGACGCCACCGTGATCAAACCCGACATGGCGCGCTACCGAACCGCAGGTCAGCGCATCCGCGAGATGATGGAAGCGACCACGCCGCTCGTGGAGCCGATCTCGATCGACGAGGCCTTCCTCGATCTGAGCGGGACCGAGAAGCTGCACGGCGGTCCCCCGGCCCGCACGCTGGCCGCACTGGTGCTCCGGATCGAGCGGGAGGTCGGCGTCACCGCGTCGATCGGCCTCAGCTACAATAAGTTCCTGGCCAAGATCGCCTCGGACCTCGACAAGCCGCGCGGTTTCGCCGCCGTCGGCGAGGCGGAAGCGCTAGACTTCCTGGGCGACAAGCCGGTCGGCACGATCTCCGGTGTGGGCGGTCAGTTGCAAAACGCGCTGGCGCGCGACGGCATCACCCTGATCCGTCATCTGCGCCGCTACGAGGAAACCGAACTGATGGCGCGGTTCGGCGCCATGGGCCGACGGCTCTACGCCTTCGCCTGGGGCCGCGACCCACGCCCGGTCGCTCCGAACGAACCAGCCAAAAGCATCTCCGGGGAAACGACCTTCGACGACGACGTGGACGATCCTGAGGAGCTGCTGCGCCGCCTGTGGCCGCAATGCGAACGGGTGGCGCGCCGGCTCAAGACTGCCGACCTCGCCGGTCAATCAATCACGCTCAAGCTCAAGACCCGGGATTTCAAGATCATCACCCGGTCGCATAAACTAAGCGATCCGACCAACATGGCCGACCGCCTGTACCGCACCGCCGAACCGATGCTGCGCCGGGAATGCGACGGTCGTCAGTTCCGCCTGATCGGCATCGGCGCGGGCGACTTGACCGCCGGCGTGTTCGCCGACCCGCCCGATCTGCTCGACCCCAACCGGGACCGACAGAAGAAGGTCGAGTCCGCGATCGACGCCGTGCGCAAACGCCTGGGCGACGACGCCATCACGAAAGGCCGTGGGTTCACAGGAAGCCGGCAGTAGAGACCAACGACGATGACGTTCAGACGACTTGGCAGCCAAGCTGACACGCCATTCGCCGCGGTGCGCCTCTGTGCTCAGGCGCTGGTTTACGGCACGCTGAAGCCAGGGGAACGCAACCATCGTTTGATCGCCGACGCACACCACCACGGACCCGCTCAGACTGCGCCGAACTTCCGGCTGCTGAACGCAGATATCCCGGCAGCCGACCACGGCGGCGCGGCGCGCATCGAAGGCGAATTGCTCACGATCACCAGCGAGCAACTGGCACGGATGGATCGGCTGGAAGGTCACCCGGACTGGTACCGCCGGGAATGCGTTCCGCTGGCCGACGGGACCTGGGCATGGCTCTACCTGCACCCGATCTCGCCGAGCGCGCCCGCCTACCGCGTCATCGAGCGCGGCATCGCCCGCTGGACCGGCGGACAACGCGGCGCCCGCCGGCCGGCTGGCGGACGCGCGTAGCGGTCCCCGGCCCACACCATCAGCTATCCACAGCGATCATCCCCGAACCCGGTGGACAGTCCTGTGGATGACAAGCTCCGACTCGCCGGCAACCGGACGTCTGTTTAGGCTGCCTAGAAGCTAGGCAGCCTACCTTGCGGTGCGGACACACCCCGAGTTAATCGCAGGCTTCCGCCTCCAATGCCGACAACTCGCTGAGCTCGGCATTTACGACGAAGTCGCCGTAGTCGATCTCGATCGACCCCGCGATGCCGTTGGCGAACAGTCGGGTCAGCTGCTCGCTCTCCGGCGTGCTCTCCTTCTGGCTGCTGGGGAAATACGCCAGTTGCACCTGCCAGGAGCGCTGATCCCGAAGCAGCGGGTGATCGAGCGGCAGTGCCTGGTTCGCGGGGATCTCCCGGGTTACGGCCGCGGACACCCCAAACAGTCCGTCGCCTTCGCCGGTGCCATCGAACACATGCCGCCAGAAGAAGGTCGCGCCTTCGCGCGCGCGCTCCAGAATCGCCTCGCTGTGCGCCTTGGGGAACATCGTATCCGAAGGCAGCCGGACGGTCGCCTCCTCCGGTTGTTCCAGAGTTGCCGTGCCGCCCTCTCCCAGGGTCAAGCGCGCGCTGCCCCGGCGATGCTCCGGCGCTGCGCCCGCACCGGTGCTGCGGCGCGTGAAGAAGCGGAAGTGCTCGCCATCGTCGCTTTCCCAAGCGGAATACTGCCAGGCGATCTGATGGCTCCCGCGCTCGGCGAACGACACGCGCATCTGTGCCTTGTAGTCGAGCGACCAGCCATCGCACACGTCGCGCCAGATGAACACGATCTGGCCCGAGATCGCGCTGGCCGCCTGCGAACTGCGCGCCTTCGCCAGGCTCAGGTCGTAGACCGCCTTGTGCGGCACCATCGCCGACACCGGGGATGCGCCCGCGCTAACGCCCAGCACGAGCACCAGGGCACCGGCCGCGGCTGTCGCTGCACGACGGCGCCACTGGGCCTTTGAAGAGGTTCGATTGATCGCGAAGTCGGTCATGGCACCTTACTATGAAGCAGTGAACGTTATCGCCTGGCGCGGCCAGACGCGCGGTGCGCGTCTTTCGCCACCCGTCCCGCGGACGCTAGAGTGTCGGGCCCACGCCTTAGCAGAGCGCGGACCGCGACACCGCCGCACCCCACGGCGCCCCTTTCGCCGCGCTTTCGCCAGCCCAGCATACACGAATGGGAGCCATGACTGTGTCCGCCAAACCGCGCATCTTTGTGACCCGCCGCGTGCCCGAAGCCGTTACCGACCGCCTGCAGCGCGACTACGACGCGAACATCAACACGGACGACAACGCGCTGACGGCCGACCAACTGGTCACCCAGGCCGACGGCATGGACGCGCTGATCGTCACCCCGCCGGACAAACTGGGCGCCGACGTGATCGAGCGGCTGCCCGACAGTGTGCGCGCGATCGCCTGCTTCTCGGTGGGCACCAACCACGTCGACCTGGAAGCGGCGAAGAAACGCGGCATCGCGGTCACCAACACGCCAGGCGTGCTGACAGACGCCACGGCGGAGATCGCCATGCTGCTGATCCTGGGCGCCTGCCGGCGCGCCTGGGAAGGGCAGAAGATGCTGCGCCGGCGCGACTGGGACGGCTGGAAGCCGACCCAGTTGATCGGCCTGGAACTGACGGGTCGGCGACTGGCGATCTTCGGCATGGGCCGGATCGGCCAGGCCACGGCCGCCCGCGCCCGGGCCTTCGGCATGGAAATCCACTACCACAACCGCTCCCGCCTGCCGGAAGAGCAGGAACAGGGCGCGACCTACCACGAGACGCCGGACCAGCTGCTGGAGGTCGCCGACGTGCTCTCCCTGCACTGCCCCGCCACGCCGGAGACGCAGGGTTTTCTGAATGCCCAGCGGATCGAGGCGCTGCCCGCACCGACCGTCGTCATCAATACCTCGCGCGGCGACGTGGTCGACGACGCCGCGCTGATCGACGCACTGAAGCGCCAGCGCGTGGCCGCGGCCGGGCTGGATGTCTTCGCCGGCGAGCCGAACCTGCACGACGGTTACTACGAGTTGGAGAACGCCTACCTGCTGCCCCACCTGGGCTCCGCGACGGTGGAAACCCGCAACGCCATGGGGTTCATGTGTCTGGATAACCTGGACGCCCTGTTCACCGGCCGCGACGCACCGAACCGCGTCGCCTAACAGGGTCCGACCGCCCCTGCAGAGTCGGCAACTCCGTTCCAGCCTGTGCGGCATACCCCGGCAGAAATTGCCGGGGTATGCCGCCTATTAACCGTGTGGGGCCATTCATGCTTGGCACGCTACTTGCTTAAATTTTGTTGTGCGAAGTCACCGGGAGGGGCCGGGGGCAACACAAACGGGGGACATCGGCTATGGCGCCACAAAACGTCGCGGCTGCGACCGCGACGATCCACGCGTTCCGGCAACCGGATGCCGACGCGACGACGCGCGTTTCACCGTTGGGAGAAACACTCGAACAGCTGTATCGCCTGAGCCGTAAAGCGGGCCTGTACAACCAAGGCGACTGGGAAAGCACGCTCACCCGCCTTGCCGAGGCAGCACAACAGATGGAAACGCGGCTGGCGGAACACGCCGCCCGGCTCGACCATCTGGAGAGTTTATCGGTCACCGACGAGCTTACCGGGCTGAACAACCGCCGGGGCTTCCGCCGCGAGCTGACCAAGGCCCTTGCGCGTGCCGACCGCGGCGGGGAGACCGGCATCCTGATGCTGGTCGATCTGGATCACTTCAAGCCGATCAACGACACCTACGGCCACGGGGCCGGTGACGCCGTGCTGGTCGCAATCGGCCGGGTACTGAATACTGCGGTGCGCCATAACGACGCCACCGGTCGCATCGGCGGCGACGAGTTCGCCGTGCTGCTGTCCAACGCCGATCCGGTCGCGGTGCAGCCGCGGGTCCTGCGCCTGCGGAACGCCCTGTCGCAACTGGTCGTCCAGCACAACGGCGTCCGGATTCCCATGCGCGCGACCCTCGGGCAGGCGGACTACGGCCCCGGCACGGATGCCGACGCGCTGCTGCATGCCGCCGACGTCGACCTGTACCGCCACAAACGCTGATCCTTGGACGCCCAACGCCCTTAAGTCCCGAGGATGACATCGCCCCGGGGCGTCCCTTACCCTCTCTCGCATGAAGTTCCCGCGCGTCATCCGTCTCGACGGCTCCGATCCACGCGTCTACGCCCGCGCCGCCGAGCCGGGCGAACCGGCCGTCACCGGCACCTTCGCGTTCGCCGACACGGAGCCCGAGAGCTTGGCACACGCAGACCGCCTGGCCTTCGCCGGGGGCTGGCTGGGGACCGAAAGCTTCGGCCGCGCGACTCTGGTCGAGGTCGCCAAGATCACCGAGGCCACCTTCTTCCAGATCGTCGAACAGCTCGCCCGCCATTTCGTCGACCACTATGGCGCCCCCTCCCTGACCGAGGCGCTGCCGGTCGCCCGCGAGGAGTGCGACTACGCCGCTGGCCTGTGCGACCACCCGATGCACACCCTGCTGGCGATCGAGCGCGCGCCCAGCGACGAGGGCGTGCGCGAACGCATCAAGGTGATCCAGCCGAGCCGCGCCGACGAGCACACCAAGATCTGGGAGATCGGCGCGGACGATGGAGCGTCCTAAGCGCAGAAGACCATCGCGACCTTGAATTTACGGGCGCGATGACGCATGTATGGAAGTGCCCGGTCGCTCCGGGTGATGGTGCTGAACACCTCACTAACTACTCGTACTGGACCCGGGGGCAGTACCCGGCGGCTCCACCAGACACGCCGGCGCCGAGCCTTCAAGGGCGCGCCGGCCTCCCTGGGGCCGAAACAGGCTCGACAGGCGGGAAAAGGTGCGGTTTGTACCCGGCATGGTACCGCCGTTATCGGGCCATTAGAGAGTTGCGAACGATAACGCTGCTCCGGAGATGGCCGTCGCTGCGTAAGCAGCGAAGGTGAACTCCACCTTTAATCCCAACGGCGTTAGCTGCCGTTGGTGGGGTTCCGGCGGGGCCCCTCGCAACAGAATGCCCCGCCACTCTCTTTCCCGATATTCGCTGTAGGTTTTGGCGGGATCGTAAGCGGCAACCGCCCCGACGGATTGGCGCGCGGCGGCTCGGCACCACGTACGCACGCCCAATCGCGGCGCGACCCCCTCTCCTTCACGCAGGACGAGGGGCGTTACATCTCGTCTTGGTTCTTAATCCAACACACCCGTTGGCTGCTGCTGGGTGATGCAGTGCAGCCCGCCGCCCCCGTGAACCAGATCGGTGGCGACAATCGGGACCGCCTCGCGCTTAGGGAAGGCCTTGGCGATCGTCTCCAGCGCGGCATCGTCGCGCCCGTCCTCGAACTGCGGGACCAGCACGCCGCCGTTCACCAGGTAGAAGTTCAGATACGACAGCGCGAGCCGCTGCCCCTGATCGCCCTTGCGCGCCTTTGGCTGCTGGATCTCGATCACTTCCAGCCGACGGCCCTTGGCATCGCGCGCCTTCTTCAAGCGGTCGATATTATCCTGCAAGGCGGCGTAGTTGGAATCTCTGGAGTCCCGGGTGGACAGGGCCAGCACCACCCCCGGCGCCACGAAGCAGGCGAGATTATCGACATGGCCGCCGGTGTCGTCGTCCGTCAGCCCGTCGCCCAGCCAAATCACATGTTCGCAGGCGAGCGTCGCGCACAGTTCGCGTTCGGCGTCCGCGCGGCTCATGTCGGGATTGCGGGCCGGGTCGAACACCACCGATTCGGTGGTCAGCAACGTCCCCTCGCCGTCCGTGTGGATCGCCCCACCTTCGAGCACCATGCGGGATTCGTAACGCTCCACGTCCAGGTGCTCGCACAGCCGACGGCCCAACTCGGCATCGCGGTCGTACGGCGTGTAGCGTTCGCCCCAGCCGTTGAAGACCCAATCGACGCCGGCAATGTTACCGGCGCCGTCGGCCAGGAAGGTCGGCCCCGCGTCACGCATCCAGGAATCGTCGTGGTCCATCGGCAGGCAGCCCACACCGCTGCCGCAGTAGAGCGAGACATCCGCCACGCTCGACGGCTCGGCAATCACGGTGACCGGCTCGAACTGCTGAATCGCGCGGGCGACCTTGGCATAGGTCTCGCGCGCAGCTTCCATGCGCTTGCCCCAGAGAGTCTCGCGCACGGGCCACGCCATCCAGGTACGCGCATGCGGCGCCCACTCGGGCGGCATCCGGAAGCCTTCGTCACGCGGGGTGTGAGGAACCAAGGCGCCCTCCACTGTGCCGGTCGGTCGGGCAGACTACCCTCGTCCGCCTACTGGGAGCAATTGCGGACGCGGCGCGACCTTCAGCCGCTGGTAGCGGTTGTGTCCTGCCCGGACGCCGCGGCACCGGGTTGCTCGCCGCCCTGGCCACCGCTTTGGGTCGGCTGCGCCTTCTTCTTCGGCAAGCTGAGCTTGAGGTGCAGTTCCTTGAGGCGGTCTTCCGGCACGTCGGCCGGCGCCCCCATCATCAGATCCTCCGCCCGCTGGGTCATCGGGAACGGGATCACCTCGCGGATGTTCGGCTCGTCGGCCAACAGCATGATCATCCGGTCGATGCCAGGCGCGCAGCCGCCGTGCGGCGGGGCGCCGTACTTGAGCGCGTTGATCAGGCCGGAGAAGCGCCGGTCGACCTCCTCCGGGGCGTAGCCGACGATCCCGAAGGCCTTGTACATCACCTCCGGCAGGTGATTCCGGATCGCCCCCGAGGACAGCTCGATACCGTTGCAGACGATGTCGTACTGCGAGGCCTTGATGGTGAGCGGGTCCTGGGTCTCCAGCGCCTCCATGCCGCCTTGGGGCATCGAGAAGGGGTTGTGGGAGAAGGCGAGTTCGCCCGTCTCCTCGTCCAGCTCGTACATCGGGAAGTCGACCACCCAGCAGAAGCGGTAGCAGTCGGGCGCGATCAGCTCCAGCTCGTTCGCCACCTCGGTGCGCACCGTCCCGGCGAACGTCGCGGCCTCGCTTGGCTTGTCGCAGACGAAGAAGACGCCGTCGCCGGCTTTGAGACCGGCCGCGTCCGTGATCTGCTGCAAGCGGGTGTCTTCCAGGTTCTTGGCGATCGGCCCCTTCGCGGTGCCATCCTCGGCGAAGATGATGTAGCCGAGACCGGCCTTGCCCTGCTTCTGCGCCCAGTTGTTGAACTTGTCGAAGAAGCTGCGCGGCCGACTGCCGGCGCCGGGCGCCGGGACCGCGCGCACGACCGAGCCCTTGTCGACCGCCTTGGCGAAGATGCCGAAGCCGGAGCCACGGAACGCCTCGGAGACATCGGCAATCTCGATCGGATTGCGCAGGTCCGGCTTGTCGGAGCCGTACTTCAGCATCGCCTCGTCATAAGGAATCCGCCGGAATGGCGGCGCGTCGACCGCACGGCCGCCGCCGAACTCCTGGAACACGCCGGCCAACACCGGCTCGATCGCGTTGAATACGTCGTCCTGCGTGACGAAGCTCATCTCGAAGTCGAGCTGATAGAACTCGCCCGGCGAGCGGTCGGCACGGCTGGCTTCGTCGCGGAAGCAGGGCGCGATCTGAAAGTACTTGTCGAAGCCGGCCACCATCAGCAGCTGCTTGAACATCTGCGGGGCCTGCGGCAGGGCGTAGAACTTGCCCGGATGCAGGCGGCTCGGCACCAGATAGTCGCGCGCACCCTCGGGGCTGGACGCGGTCAGGATCGGGGTCTGGTGCTCACGGAAGCCCTGCTCGACCATCCGCTGGCGCAGCGAGAAGATCACGTCCGAGCGCAGTTGAAGGTTGGCGTGCATGCGCTCGCGCCGCAGATCGAGGTAGCGGTGGCGCAGGCGCACCTCCTCGCCCGCGTCCTCGTCGCTGTTGACCTGCAGGGGCACCTGGTTGGCGGCGGAGAGCACGTCGAACTGCTCGACCCGAACCTCGATCTCGCCGGTCGGCAGCTTCTTGTTCACCGTCTCCGGATCGCGGCGCACGCATTGACCGGTGACGCAGACCACGCTTTCCACGCGGATCCGCTCGACCTCACTGAAGATCGGGCTGGAAACGTCGATCACCGCCTGCGTCAGGCCTTCGTCGTCGCGCAGGTCCAGGAACAACAGCTGTCCATGGTCGCGCTTGCGATGGACCCAGCCGGACAAACGGACCTGCTCGCCGACGTGATCGGCGCGCAACGCGCCGCAGGTGTGCGTGCGGTAGGGATGCATGACGGTCGCTCTATCTTCGGATGATTGGGGTTTCACGCGCGTCTGCCGCGCGCAAAGCGCGGGCAAAAGACCGTGCACCCGTCCTCCTGTCAAGAGACCCGGGCCAGCCATCGCGAAACATCTGCGATCGGCGGTTTCCCAGCGCCGCGCCAGCGCGTATATACGAGAGCAATGAGCCTGATCACCGACAGCCAAACCCTCGCCGACTTCTGCGCACGCCTGCACAGCGCCCCCTACATCACGGTCGACACCGAGTTCCTGCGCGACACCACCTACTGGCCCAAGCTGTGCCTAGTTCAGCTTGGCGGGCCGGTGGACCCGGACGCGGCAGCGGATCCGGTGGCCGCGATCGACGCGCTGGCAGACGGGCTGAATCTGCAGCCGCTGTTCGACCTGCTGCGCGACCGCAATGTCCTGAAGGTGTTCCACTCCGGACGGCAGGACATGGAAATCTTCTACAATCTGATGGACGGCGACCTGCCCCAGCCGATCTTCGACACCCAGGTCGCGGCGATGGTCTGCGGCTTCGGTGAGCAGGTCGGCTACGACACGCTGGCGAAGAAGCTGGTCGGGGCACACATCGACAAGTCCTCGCGCTTCGCCGACTGGTCGAAGCGGCCGCTGACCGACAAGCAGCTACACTATGCGCTCTCCGACGTCACCCATTTGCGCCAGATCTACGAGGCGCTGAAAGCGCAGCTGGAACGCACCGGCCGGGCCGGGTGGTTGGACGAAGAGATGGCGATTCTGACCGACCCCAACACCTACTGCACCGACCCCGAAACGGCCTGGCAAAGGCTCAAGACCCGCAGCAGCGATCGCAAGTACCTCGCCGTTCTGCGCGCGGTCGCCGCTTGGCGGGAGCGCGAGGCGCAGCGGCGCAACGTCCCACGTAACCGTGTGATCCGGGACGAGCAGATCCAGGACATTGCCGCCCACGCTCCCCGCGACCAAGCCAGCTTGGCCCGCACCCGCGGCCTTGGCGCCGATTTCGCGCGCGGGCGTTTGGGCGAAGGCATTCTGGGGGCGGTCGAGAGCGCGCTCGGCCAGCCCAAGGAAGCCTGGCCCAAGCCGCCCCAGAAACCCGAGATTCCACCTGGCCTAGGCCCGCTGATCGAACTGCTGAAGGTCCTGCTCAAGACCAAGTGCGAGCAACACGGAGTGGCCCAGAAGCTGGTCGCCACCTCCCAGGACCTCGAACAGATCGCTGCCGACGATGCGGCGGACGTCACGGCGCTACGCGGCTGGCGCCGGGAGGTTTTCGGCGAAGACGCCCTGCGGCTGAAACATGGCCGACTCGCGCTCGCGGCTAAGGGCCGCGGGGTCATGTTGATCGAGATTTAGATGCTCGCAACGCACGAGCACACGCTGAGGGCGTATTTGAAATACTCACACCAACCGTGGCTGCAACCGCAAGCGGACCTCACGGGCTGATTCCGAACTCGTTCCAGTCGGATTTGCTAAATAAACACCTGTTTGACTGATCGCTTCCGTTAAGCGACTCCTAAGACTTGAATGCAATTGTCGCGGCCATGGCCCCGACTCCGCCTCGCCGCGGCACCCCACCTGCCTCGACTTCCCGCTCGATCCTTCTGGCATCGAGCGTGATCGCCTGCGCGCTCATCGCAGCGACGGCTTGGATCGGCTGGCGGGACTACACCAACTTGCGCGCGCAGGCCGGTACCGGGCTTGTCCAGCATACGCGCATGCTGGTCTCCCACACCGAGCGCGCCCTAGACGCCACGGACCTCACACTCAAAACCCTGATCAACCGGTTCAAAACCGTGCCGTGGGACGAGGTGGTCAACACCACCGCGACCCACCAAGCCCTGAGCCAGGCAGAGGCGCGCCTGCCGCATGTTGGCGCGGTCTGGCTGGTCGACCAGAACGGCTATCTGCGCGGCCTAGATGCAAGCCGGGTCACACCGGACCTGGACCTATTCGACCGGCAGTACTGGCGCGCCCACGCGATCGACCGTCATGACGGTCCCTACTTCAGCGAGCCGCTGCGCGACCGGCTTGGCCAGCGCTCGATGAGCGTGATGAGTCTGCCCATCTACGTCCGGCAACATAGCTTCCGAGGGGTCATCGCCGCCTCGTTGACGCCGACCTACTACCTGCCCGTGCTTTCCTCGAACCACGGATGCCAGGGCTGCGAGAATGCCCTGGTGCGCGCAGATGGGCGCCCGATCGTGGCCACTCAAAAGAGAACCGAAACGCTGGCACAGCTGCGCGAGGCGATACGTCAGGAAATCTCCGACGGAACTGGGGATCGCGAACTCTTCGAGTTCACCACAGAAACGGGCACAACCCTTGTCACCATCCAGCCTTCCCAGCGTTTTTCCATCGCCGTCGTCGGGATGCTGCGCGAGCAGTCGATCCTGCAGCAATGGTTTCATCGGGAGACGCCGATCTTCGGATTGGCCGGCGCAGCGTTGCTGCTGCTTACGTTTGGGGCGTGGAAACTCTCGCGAAGCGCCGCCACCCAAGAACAGCACGCGCGTGAGCTAGGTCGCACCGCCCGCGAACTGGCGGGCGCAAAGGCAGAAGCCGAACGCCAGCAGGAGGCCGAAAGCCACGCACGGCAGGAAGCAGCCGAAGCAAACCGGGCAAAATCCGATTTTCTCGCGGTGATGAGCCACGAGCTGCGCACCCCGCTCAACGCGATCCTTGGCTTTTCTGAAATCATCGCGGACCGCTCGTTCGGCCCGCACGCGACCGATCGCTACAGCGCCTACGCCAAGGATATACAGATCAGTGGTCAACACCTCCTATCGTTGATCAACGACATTCTGGATCTGTCGAAAATCGAAGCCGGACGCTACCAGATCACTCCTGAAGCAGTCGCCCTCGATAAATCGGTCGCGGACTGCCTCAAACTGGTCCAACAACGGCACACCGGCAACGATGTTCATTTCGATATCGAGGTCGGCAACATCGAAATCTGGGCCGATCCTCGCGCACTCAAGCAAATACTGTTGAACCTGATCGGCAACGCGGCAAAGTTCACGCAACAGGGCCAGATCGTCGTCAGAGCCTGGGATTTGGGAGATTCCGTGCAAATCCACGTGGCCGACACGGGCCCTGGGATGACGGCAGAGCAAATCACACTGGCCCTGCAACCTTTCAGACAAGTGGATCGATCGTTAGCGCGCCGGCACGACGGAACCGGGCTTGGCCTGACCATCGTGGACCGTCTTGTACGCTTGCATGGCGGATCAATAGAGATCGACAGCGCACCGCAGCAGGGAACGCGCATTACGCTTTCGTTCCCCCGGAGACCCCCATCACCACAGACGACTCGGGAGCATCAAACAGCCCAAACGACACATGTAGAACCTGCCCTGGAAAGCTAAGCCTATGGGCCAAAAAGATGCAGCCCGAGTTCGCCAGCTTGTCCAGCATCGCCGACGTGGCGGCTGTCCTTGAACATCTCGGCTCTGAAGCGACAGGCTCGACGCAGATAGTTTCGCGTTGCAATAATAGAACAGCCCAGCCTTGGCGAACATAGCCGTGGGGGGACGATCACCTCATCGCGCCGCTCGCCCGGTCAAAGCGCCGCCAATACATCCCTCCCAAAAATGCCTAGCGGATCGCCGGCTCCAGTTCGCCATGTTGTTCCCATCCCTCCCAGACCTATGTGATTGGCGCATCCGTTTCAGCCGCAGGCTGGCGGGCCCGATCAATGGCTCGGACCCGGACGCGATCAGCACGGAGCGCATGCGTGCCTGCAACCAGCAGGCCGGGGTGCGTATCTTGTTCCTGCTCTTGGTCTGCACGCTTGTCGGCTACCTGACCGAACGCACGGCGTACGACCATTCGCAACAGACGCTGCGGGAAGCGACACAGGATGCCGTCACCGAACTGCGCGTGGAGATTGAGCGCACCCTGAGCAACCAGAGCGGCCGCCTGCGTGCCCTCGCAGCCTATGTCCGAAGCAAACCCGACGTTAATCAAACCGAGTTCGCTGAGTTCGCCGCCGATCTCGCCACCGAAAGCCAGACCTTCACCCGCAACATCGCCTTGGCCAAGGGTCTGGTCGTGACACACGTCTACCCGATCGAACCGAACAAACGGGCGATTGGATTGGACCTGCGTCAGCACGCCCAACAGTGGCCGGGGGTGGCGCAGACAGTGCAGACGAACAAAGTCACGCTGGCAGGACCGCTGGATCTGGTCCAAGGCGGTCAGGGCATTATCGCGCGGATACCGATCCGGCTGCCGGATAGCCCATTCCAGGAAAATCGCCTTTGGGGACTCGCCTCGATCGTACTCGATGTCGAGGCGTTCCTGGCACACCTCGATCTCGCGAAATATCAGGACCAGTTGGCGCTAACCCTCAGCACCGCTGGATCCTCGGACCAAGGCCGCACGACGTTTTTCCGCACCGGCCCCGTGGTCGACGAGCCCGCCGTGGTGACCACCGCGCAACTGGCCAATGCCACCTGGATTCTGCGGGCCGCCCCACGGTCAGGCTGGCCGACCCTGTCCAAGTATTTCGCCGAAATCGTGATCGCGACGGCCTTGTTCTTCTTGGTGGGGCTGGCGTTGATCTGCGCCACGTTGAGATACGAGGTGGCGCTCATCCGCCTCGCCCGGGAAAACGAACAGGCACGCCAGGCCGCCGAGACGGCGAGTCAGTCGAAAAGCGTTTTCCTGGCCAACATGAGCCATGAGCTGCGCACACCGCTCAATGCCGTGCTCGGCTACACCGAGATCATGCAGAAAAACATGTTCGGCCCGTTGGGAGACGAACGCTACACACGCTACGTCGATGATATCCACAGGAGCGGGCTCTATCTGCTCGATCTCCTGACCGACGTCCTCGACCTCTCGCGGATCGAAGCGGGTGGCCGCCCCTTGGAAACCGCCTGCGTGCCGCTGTCCCAGGTGCTGGAGGATGTCCTGACCATCTCCAGACATGCGCATTCGGCGATCACCTTCGACCCTGCGGACGATCTCTTCGTGGCTGCCGATGTCCGCGCGCTGAAGCAGGTTCTGATCAACGTCACCGGGAACGCCATCAAACACGGCAACGGCGCCGCGATCCGCATCACGGCCACCCACATCGACACGCATAAAGCAGCGATTCGGGTTGAGGACGATGGCCCCGGCATCCCGGCCGAGGCCCTGCCCCACGTGATGGAACCTTTCTTCACAGGGGCTGAAAATCAATGGACAGCCAAGAACCGGCGCCACGGAACCGGCATCGGCCTGGCGCTGTCTCAGCGCCTGGTAGCTGCGATGGAAGGTCGACTCTCGATCACCAGCCAGCAAGGCAAGGGGACCACCGTCACGATCGAACTGCCGACCTGCGACGGTCCGGATTGCACCAATACCGAGGTTGATCCTTGGCCATCGAACAATGCGGCCGTTGCGATCTAGGACGCCTGCAGGCGCCGCACGTCCTCAAACCTTATGCTGCCAGGCGCGGGTCTTCACCGTTCTTCTGATGGACCTGCGCTGCGAATTTGTTGTGCAGCATCCGCAAGGCACTCGCGAGGGACGTGAACTCCCGGCCATCTGCCGATACCGCGATCGCGCTCGTTGCGATAAAATAAGCTGACTCCGCATCCGCGACGACGACCCCCAGAATATGGCCGGACACCTCCACAACGCACCGGTCTAGACCTGCTTGAACATACATCGCTGGACCTCCCTTGGATCGCTGCGGAGGACCGTAACGACGCGGTATGACGTTCAGGTGTCGACGCCACGACAGAACGTTTGCAACCGAAGAGCCAGCCACCCTCGCCTGGGGACGATCAAGCTGCACAAGGCGGACGAACGTCTTGAGAGGCACATATATCAGCGCCTCCCCAAAAGGCACATTTGTCCTCTAGAAAACGTCCCCGCGCTTCGCCCCGACCGCTTTCACGAGCGCTTTCAGGCGTTTCTCCACCACCTCGCCTGGCGCCGCACTCGTGTCGTCGGGCAGCCGGACGTTCAGGGTCTCGCCATGCCATTCCAGGCGGGCATTGGCGAGCAGGCCGCGGGTGCCGGCCGAGACGGTGATGCCCAGACGCAGGGCGTTGCCGACGATCTCCGCGCGTTCGATCTGGCGCGCATCCATCAGTTGGCGCGGCGTCTGGGCGGCGTTCTCGTGCGGCTTGCCGCCATAGCGGATGAAGGCGGTGTAGGCGAGAAACGCCCGCTCGGCGTGGTTCAGGGCAAGCAGCGGCAGACGCAGGATGCGATAGAGTGCCTGCACCGCACGGTAATCCGGGTGCTCCCGCCAGGCGATGTCGGCCAGATGCCCCGCCGCCCGGCGCAGTCGGCGCTCGTCGTCCGTCTCGTCCGTGAACAGTGGCTCCGTCCAGGCGAACATCTCGGCGCCCAGATCGCCGAAGCGCCCCTCCGCCTGTGCCAGATCGCTCGCCGCCGCGATCAGCGGGTCGCGCGTCTGCTGCTCGGCCTCCAGTAGATCGAATAGATGCCCCTCCCGCAGCCCGAAGGCGGAAAAGGTTACCCCCTCCGGACGCAAGCGGCGCAGTACCCGGCCCATCAGCAACGCGGCGTACGGCAAGGTCTCCAGCCGGCGCTTCGACACCCCGCGGATGCGCGAGAGCGAGCGCGGCCCCAGACGCGAGACGACGCGTGCCATGTCCTGGGCGGTTCGCCGCTGCAGGGTATAGCCATGGATCACGTGCAGCGGATACTGCGTCTGCTCCATATGGATGCGCGCGAGCGCGCGCCACGCCCCGCCGACCGGGAAGAAATCGGCGCCGCCCGCTTCGCTGAGCCAGGACACGTTGTCCAACTGACGGTCGATCTCCGCCACAGCGGCCTCGCGTGAGCCGCCGGAAACCTCTGCCAGGCGCAACGGCCCCAACGGCAGGCTCACCGCATCGCCCAGTTGCCCCCGGTCAAGGCGCACCAACTCCAGGCTGCCACCGCCCAGGTCACCCATCAGGCCGGTGGCCTCTGGCATCGAGGAGACGACGCCAAGCGCCGCCAACCGCGCTTCCGACAGCCCCGACAGCACGGTCACCTTGCAGCCCGTGCGCCGTTCGACATCGGCGACGAACTGCGGGCCGTTATCCGCATCACGCGTCGCGGCGGTCGCGATCAGATCCAGTCGAACGACCTCCATTGCCCGGGCGATTCGGGCAAAGCGGTCCAGGTTGGTCAGCGCAAGCTTGACGCCTTCGTCATTCAGCCGCCCGGTCTGATCCATGCCGCGGCCCAGCCCACACAACACCCGCTCGTTGAATACCGGGGTGGGCGCACGGTCCAGTTTGTCGAAGACGACCAGACGGATCGAGTTGGAGCCGACGTCGACGACTCCCACACGCCCATCGCCAAGCGCGTCCTGGGGTGTGGGCGACGCGGGCTGGGACGGGCTGGTGGCCGATGGCATCGAGGGGCAAGCCGCCTGTGAACGATCCCGCGGGGTCCGGGCCTAAGCCTAAGCGCGGCCCAGATGAAGGCGCGGCGCCTTCTTGGCCTTGCGCAGGGCGCTGCCGCGGCCGGACAGGCTGGGATTGGTCATGAAGTAGGTGTGCGCGCTGAACGCGTCCTCATCGGTGGTGACCCGTGTCCAACTGCCGTCCGGGTCCATCTCCCAGGACTGCGCGGCGTCCTTCAGATTGGCAATCATGATCTGATCGAGCACCTGCTGATGCACGGTTGCGTTTTCGATCGGTACCAGCGTTTCCACCCGGCGGTCCAGGTTGCGTGGCATCCAGTCGGCGGAGGAAATATACACCTTCGCCTCCGAGGAGGGCAGCCCCGCACCGTTACCGAAGCAGGCGATCCGGCTGTGCTCCAGGAACCGGCCGACGATCGACTTGACCTCGATGTTCTCGCTCATACCCGGCACGCCGGGGCGCAGGCAACAGATACCACGCACCACCAGCTCGATCTCCACGCCCGCCTGACTGGCTTCATACAGCTTGTCGATGATTCCGGTGTCGACCAGGGAATTCATCTTGGCCCAGATCTGCCCTGGCCGACCGGCCTGCACATGGGCGATCTCGTTGTCGATCTCCTTGACCATCTTTTCCCGCAGATCGAGCGGGGCAACCGCGATCTTTTCCATCGGCGTCGGCTTGGCATAGCCGGTCATGTAGTTGAACAGCCGCGCGGCATCGAGGCAAAGCGCCGGATCGGTCGTGAAGAACGACAGGTCGGTATAGATCTTCGCCGTAATCGGGTGATAGTTGCCGGTGCCATAGTGGCAGTAGGAGCGCAGGCCGCGCCCCTCGCGCCGCACAACCAGCGACACCTTGGCGTGGGTCTTCAGGGTGATGAAACCGTAGACCACCTGAACGCCCGCGCGCTCCAGATTGCGCGCCCAGCGGATGTTGCGCTCCTCGTCGAAACGGGCCTTCAGCTCCACCAGCGCCGTGACCGACTTGCCGTTCTCCGCCGCCTCAATCAGGGCGGCGATGATCGGACTGTCCTCGCTGGTGCGGTAGAGCGTCTGCTTGATCGCGACCACCGCCGGATCGTTGGCGGCCTGGTGCAGGAACTGCACCACGACATCGAACGATTCGTAGGGGTGGTGGACGACGATGTCCTTCTGCCGGATCGCCGCAAAGCAGTCGCCGCCGTAATCGCGGATACGTTCGGGAAAGCGTGGATTGAACGGCTTGAACACCAGATCGCGGCGGTCCCCGACGATCAGCTGCTTGACGTCGGACAGACCGATCAGGCCGTCCAGCTCGAACACGTCCTCCTGCAGTACGTTCAACTCGCGCACGATGAAGGTGCGCAGATCCTCCGGCATCTCGGAGTTGATCGACAGCCGAATCGCAGAGCCGCGCCGCCGACGCTTGAGCGCGCTCTCGAACACGCGCACCAAGTCCTCGGCTTCTTCCTCGATCTCGATATCGCTGTCGCGGAGCACCCGGAAGTAGCCCATCGAGATCACTTCCAGACCCGGGAACAGCTCGTCGAGATACAGCTCGATCGCCTGCTCGATCCGCAGGAAGCGAATCTCACTGCTCCCCTCCTCTACGGGCACGCGAATGAAGCGCTCCAGCTGCGGGGGCATCATCATCAACGCATCGATGTTTTCGTCGTCCTCCTTTCGGCGCAACTGGAGGACCATGGCGAAGCCCGCATTGGGGACGAACGGGAAGGGGTGTGCCGGATCGACCGCGATCGGCGTCAACACCGGGAAGATCTGCTCCTTGAAGTAGCGTTCGATCCAGACGCTCTCATCCGCCGTCAGCTCGCTGGAATCGACCACGCTGACGTTCGCCTCGCGGAGCAGGCGGCGCAACTCGACCCAACTGGCCTGCTGCCGGCGCACCAGATCGCCCGCACGCTTGTTGATCGCCTGCAACTGCTGGGCCGGGGTCAAGCCATCGGGACTGGGGGTCGTGATCCCCGCGCGCACCTGCCCCTTCAGGCCAGCCACGCGGACCATGTAGAATTCGTCCAAGTTGGACGCGGAGATCGACAGGAAACGCAGCCGCTCGAGCAACGGATGGTTCTGGTTGAACGCCTCCTCCAGGACGCGCTCGTTGAAGTCCAGCCAGGAGAGCTCGCGGTTGATGTAGCGGCCCTCGGCATCCGCCTCGCTGGCCGCCATATCGGCACGCCCATCGGCCGCGCCTTCCAGATCCAGGCGTTCCTCGTCGTCGAGCTTCGGGGCCGCAGGGTGCTGGCTTTCGGTCAAAGTCGCCTCGTGGTTCTTCGCGATTCCAGGGAGTCAAACTACGGCATTCACCTACCAAAGCAAAATGAACCGCCGATGACAGCGCATCTATGTCCCCTTGTGTGTCGGCGCGTACCCACGCAGGCCATGTGGGGGGCAAAACCGGTTGCTTCGACCCTCGTACCCGCCGTCACACCACCGAACCGGAGGCCCCACTTACCGCTATGAAAACGCTCTATCTGCTGCGCCATGCCAAATCCAGCTGGGACGATCCCAGCCTTGCCGACCACGACCGTCCGCTCGCCCCGCGCGGGCGCAAGGCGGCCCCGCGTATGGCCGTCTGGCTACGCACCCAGGCCATCCGGCCCGACCTTGTGATCTGTTCCAGCGCCGCGCGGGCGCGGGAAACCTGGGAGCTGGTCGCCGACGAACTACAGCCGGCCCCGGAAGTCGACGTCCGCCGGGCGGTCTATGACGCCGGACCGGAACAACTGATCGCCGTCGTCCGCGGCGCGCCGGCACAGATCGATACCTTGATGCTGGTCGGCCACAATCCCGCGATGGAAGAGGCTGCGGCTCTGCTGGCCGGCGACGGCGACCTGCAGGCGCTGGCGACGCTGCAGAGCAAATACCCGACCGCCGCGATCGCCGAGCTGACCTTCAATGTCGACACCTGGGACAAGGTCGGCCGCGACACGGGCTATCTCAGTCGCTTCGTCCGACCGAAGGATTTGGCGGGTTAATCTCCGCTTCAGGCCCCGGCCGTGCGGCAGCTGCAGCTTACCCCTTCTTCCAGAACGCCTTCTGCGCGGCGAACTGGTCCCAAGTCGCGTGGAAGGCCTGCAACTCACGGTCCATCAAGGCGGCCTGCCAGCCCAGCACGATGCCGGTTGCGTTGGCGGCCAGCGCCTCGCCGCCCTGCCCATGCGTCTGGGTATGATCGCTCAACCGGCGGTCCAAATCGTCCAACAAGCGCTGCCCGGTTGCCGCGTCGTTGACCGCGCCCAGGCGATCCTGGATTGCTTCCAGCCCCTTCAAGTAGCGCTTGGTCGGCTTTTTCGGGAACAGTCCGGCGAAGAACTCCGCAGCGTAGCGCAGCTTCTTGCACTGGATGCGCAAGCGGTGCAGCTCGCCCTCGCTCAACGTGTCGTGACGCCTGCCCAGCTTGGTCACCTTCTTGGCGCGCTTGGCGAGCGTGGCACGGGCGAACGGCTCGACGGGCGAGTCCCCTTGGTCGCTTTGCCCCGGCACGGCAGATGCCCGCCAGCCCCCCTCCGCCAGCCACAGCTCCAAGCGCAGCAGCAACTCTGCGGTACGGGGGTCGATTACGGCCGTGCGCGCCTGCTCATACGCGGTGCGCTGCAGGGAGTGAACTTCCCGCTGCAAAATCTCCAAACTGTCTTCGGAGGGAAGCCGGTTGCGCAGCGGTGCCAGCGTCTCCTTCAAAAACACGTCCCACTCGCGCGCCGGCCCCAACTGCTGCTGTAGCCAGCGCAGTTCGGTGCGCAGGAACGTATACGGCTCCTCCGCGAACACACTCTTGTAAACCGTCACCAGCGCGCGCAGCCGACGCAGGCCGACGCGCATCTGATGGACGCCCTCGGGATCGCTGCCGTCCAGCACGGCCGCCTCGTTGGCCCGCACCTGATCGATGCAGCTGCGCGCCTGCTGAGTGAACGCTTCGGCGACCGTCATCCCGGGGGCAAGCAGCGGCTTGCCGGCCTTGTAGGGCTTGGGCGGCTCGGCAGCGTAGAGTTGATAGCCGCGCGCGGCCTTGCTGCGGTTCTCCAGGCGAAAGCTGACGTCGCGGGACAGCATCAGCGCCAGTTCGTACAAGCGCGACGGCCGACCGGCCTGCAGTTCCAGCTCCGCTTCGCAGATTTCCTCGCGATCGTCAGCGACGCTGATGTCCCCTTGATCGAGAGCGAGCTCAACCGTGCTGTCCGCCATTTCCAGCGGCACCGTCCGGCGGTCGAAGGTGGTGGTGAACACCGGCTCCAACTCATCGACCAGCGCCTCTTCGCGGAACAGCTCCTGCAGCTCGCCATCGTCGATCAGCGTCAGGTCGGGCTGGTCGCTGCCCAACTCCGCCTCGAACTCGCGCAGGTGCTGCAGCCCGTTGCCGTTGACCTGGGAAGGCGATGGGCCGGTGGAACCAGCGGTCGCGAACGTCAGCGGCGCCTTCAATGTCTGGGTCAGGCGATTGCCATCCCGGCGCACGCGCAACGCAATGCCGTGGCGCCGCAGCGTGAGCGACGGGGTATCGTAATAGGTCGCACTCAGCCGCTTGGTCGTACCCGGCCCGGTCGCAAGGGCGCGCACCATCGCACTTGCGGGCAAGCGGGACAGATCGTGCGGGGCAAGGGCGAGCTTCAGCTCGACTTCCTCGGCCATGGACAGAGGGCGCCTTCGACCGTTGCAAAACAGTTACATGGAAATAAGATGTTCGGCGCCAGATATCCTGTCAATCGCGCGAAACTGCGGTGTTCCGCAGGAAACGTTCGCCATCCGCGTGCACCGCGCCGGGCTACAGCGTGCCCGGATAGGCCCCGCCGTCGAGCAACACGTTCTGGCCGGTCATGAAGCCGTTCGTCGCCGCGCACAGGAACGCGCAGGCGTCGCCGAACTCCTTCGGATCGCCGAACCGGCCCGCTGGATTGCCCGATTCGCGCTCTTGGCGAACCTCCGCGACCGACTTGCCCTGCTTGTCCGCCGCGGCTTTCAGCGTGCCTTCCAGACGCGCGGTCTCGAACGGGCCCGGCAGCAGGTTGTTGATGGTCACGTTGTGCTTGACCGTCTCGCGGCTCAGCCCGGCGATGAAGCCGGTCAGACCGGCGCGCGCACCGTTCGACAAGCCCAGGATCGGGATCGGCGCCTTCACCGCTCCGCTGGTGATGTTCACGATCCGCCCGAAACCACGGCCGATCATGCCGTCCACGGTGGCTTTGATCAGTTCGATCGGCGCCAGCATGTTGGCGTCCAGCGCGGCGATCCAGTCGTCGCGGTGCCAGTCGCGGAAGTCGCCCGGCGGCGGCCCGCCGGCGTTGTTGACCAGGATGTCCGGCTCGGGGCAGGCTGCCAGCGCGGCCGCACGCCCGTCCGGTGTGGTGATGTCGGCGGCGACCGGGGTCACGGTGCTGCCGGTCGCCTGAGCGATCTCCTGCGCCGCCTGCTCGATGTCCGCCTGCGTACGCGCCACGATCGTCACCGACACGCCTTCGCGCGCCAGCGCGTGCGCACAGGCATAGCCCAGCCCCCGACTGGCCGCGCAGACCAGCGCTGTCTTACCCGCGATCCCCAGATCCATCGTCGCTCTCCCCTGCGCCATTGTCGTTTTCGTCCGCGAACCTGCCACCGATGTCGGCGTTCAGCACCTGGCGGGCCAACGGCACCGTAATCTCCTTGCGTTCAGCCAGCGAGGCGGCGTCGAGCGCATCCACGATCCGCTCAGCCTCCGCGAACGACCGTTCCATGCGCAGCAGCAGGAAACGCACCACTTCCGGGGCGACGCGCAGCTGACGATCGGCGAACAGTTTAATCAGGACCGCCTGGATCAGCTGATCGTCAGGCGCCCCAAGCTCCGCACAGGTTGCCGCTTGCAGACGCGAGCGCAGATCGGGCAGCGCCAATTCCCAGCGCGCCGGGGCGCTGCGCGCGGTCAGCAGCAAATGGCCGCCGCGCTCGCGCACGACATTGTAGAGGTGCAGCAGCCGGCGCTCCACGACGGCCCGATCACGCGCCTCCGCGATCACGCGGTCGGCGTCGTCCAGCAGCAACTCGGTGCCATCGCCCAGAAGATCCGGCGGATCGGCCGCCAGCAGGCGCGTGGCATCCGCCTCGGCGGCGGCACTGGTATGACGCCAGACCTGAGCCAGGTGGGTCTTGCCGCTGCCCGCGGGTCCGTGCAGCACCAACGCGGGCTGCGGCCAACTGGGCCACAGGTCGATCCAGGCCACGGCGGTCTGGTTCGCCTCCGCGACCAGGAAATCCTCGCGCCCCAGGGCCGGGCGGTGCGGCAGGTCGAGCGGCAGTTGGGCCGGCATGCTCACGTGGTCTCCTTCCCGGCGACTGTCGCGCGCAGGCGGGCTGCGGTCGCGGGATCCCCCGGATCGTCGCCGACGCCCAGGACCGTCGCCCGGTAGCGATTGACGAAGAAGCGTACGGCGACCCCGATCACCGCCGCTGCCGGCACCGCCAACAGCACGCCGACGAAACCGAGCAGCGTGCCGCCGGCCAGCAGGGCGAAAATGATCCAAACGGGGTGCAGGTTGACCCGATCGCCGACCAGAATCGGCTGCAGGAAATTGCCCTCGACAAACTGTCCGATGAAGAAGATCGCCGCCACCACGAACACCATGATGTAGCCGTCAAACTGCAACAGCGCCATGCCGACGCTGGCGATGAAGCCAAGCGTGGCGCCGACGAACGGCACGAACGACACCAACCCGGCCAACAACCCGATCACCAGGCCGAAGTCCAGACCCGCGATCGTCAGCGCCGTGGCGTAAAACGCGCCCAGCGTCAGGCAGACCGTTCCAACCCCGCGGACGAAGCCGGACAGCGTTTCGTCAACCTTCTGCACCTGCAAGCGGATCACGTCGGCGTACGCGGGCGGCAGCATCCGATCAGCCGCTGACACCAGCGCATCCCAGTCGCGCAACAGATAGAACGCAACGATCGGCGTAATCAGCAACAGCGACAGCACGTTAAACAAAGCCACGCCGCCCGAGAGCACGTTACGGAGCAGCCCGGCGGCCCAACTGGAGAGCTGGCCTTGCAGCCCTTCAACGTAGCTGCGCACCCGTTCCAGAATCGCGGGGTCAACCTCGGTGCGCAGCATATCCGACAGCTCGACCAAGCGCGTCCGCAGCAGGTCGATCCAGCCCGGCACCTGCTTGCCCAGGGAAGCCAGTTCCCCGACGATCATCGGCACCAGCAGCGCCAGCACGAGCGCGACTGCGATCACGAAAAACGCAGTCACAAGCGAGGTCGCCAGCGTGCGCGACAGCCCGAGCCGCTCCAGCCTGTCGCATAGCGGATCCAGGAAATAGGCGACCGCCATGCCGATCAGGAAAGGCGCCAGGACATTACTCAGCAGCCAGAAGGCGAACAGGATCGCGCCGAGGCCGGCGAGCCAGTAGATCAGTTGCCGCTGCGGCGTCATCCGTCCACGGCCCCTCGACCGTCACGCACGCGGGCTGTGGCGCGGACGCACGGGGTCATTGCACCGCCGGCTGCTCCGCCGGTGCGTCGGTCGCCTGGCCGGTACGACCGTTGGCGGACGGCGCACGGGCGTCCGGCTGGCGTGCATTCGGCGCACGGGTGGCCGGTTTCTGGCCAGTCCGGTCGGCGGCGGCTGTCCGCATTTCTGCTGCGCGCAGCACCCAATCGTTCGGGTCCTGCGCCTGCCCCATCCGATCGGGACCAAGACTGCCGTCGCTGGTCAGAGTGCCGGTGCCTTCGGCGCGCGCCCCTTGCTCGGCGTTTTGCCCAGCATTTTGGGTGTCGACCTCGGTCGTGCTGCCATCGGCGTTGGCACGCGACAGCACCAGATCGTTCTGCTTGAGCGCGAGGGCGAGCTGCGCGCGTTCGCCATAATAGGTCATCTTGAGCCGTGCGGCCGTGCGGGTCAGCGCGGTCACCGCATACCCCTCGACCCGCGCCACGGCATCCAGGCGCGCACGCACGCTGACCCAGCGGTCGAGACCATCCAACGGCACCTCGACCTGCAATTGATTGCGCTGGTCGAAGTCCAGCAGGTTGGCGCGCTTCCAGGTTTCCTCCACATCGCGGGCGACACGATTGGCCGCGCGCGACAGCATCGCCGCCAGCGGCTCGTCGCGCTGCTGCTGGATGTTGTCGACCAGGGTGCGCTCCATCTCCGAGGTGCCGATGCGCGCGGTAATGATCTGCATACTGCCAGTGAACGCGTCCGGATCGCCGGCAAGACGCGCCTGAGTCACCAGCACATCCTCGGCGCCATAGCGCTCGGCGATCTGGTCAAGCGCCTCGCGGTCCTTGTCGAGCGCGTCCCCGGCACTGACCGTGCGGATGTCGCCCAGATCGCCCAGCGGAACGGTCAGCGGCACCAGACCAACCTGTTCCGCCCGGTTGGCCCAGGCTTCCCGCCAGGGATTGTCCCACAGGACCGCATCCTGCCCCTCGCCCCAGACCGGCAAGACCACCACCGGCTTGCTGCGGGTCTCGGCGAAGGGAATGTCGTTGGTCTTCAGGAACTGCCGGATGCTCTGCGGATGGAAGCGGAAGGTGACCTCCGCAAGATAACGCACATCGGACGTGCGCTCGTTGAACACCTCGAAGTCACGCAGGTAGTTGGCGATTCGATCGGCGCTAAGATCAGGCACCCGCTTCAGTTCGGACCGCAGCACGAGGCGCTCGATCATGCGGTCGAACGCTTTCACGTGCGCCCGATCCAGCCCTTGGGCCCGTGCGACCGTGGCGCTTTGAGCGGTCGCATCCACGTCGACGTTCTTGACCGTGTAGAGAGGTTCCTGCGCGGCCAACGTGCCTGGCAGCACGACCAGCGCGGCCATCAGCGGCAACAGGCGTTTCAAGGCTCCAACCAGCGGCATTGCAAAGCGTCCTGGAACAAGTATGGTCGCGCCGGAATCGCCCCGGACCCTTGAGGTCCGGGGCGCCAGCGCCCGGGTGGTTCGCCACCCGACGGCATGGCGACAGCGTTACCGCTTTCGCGGCCGCACTCAAGTCCGGCACACACATACGACACGACCGGGGGGCAACGCCATAACCGGGTCCCAAGACGATACGTCCGCCAAGGCGCGCACCTACAAGGACGCCGGCGTCGACATCGACGCCGGCAACACGCTGGTCGAGCGGATCAAACCGCTCGCCAAGGCGACGGCGCGCGCCGGCGCCGCCGGCGGTCTGGGCGGCTTCGGCGCCCTGTTCGACCTCAAGGAAGCCGGCTTCACCGATCCGATCCTGGTTGCCGCGACCGACGGCGTGGGCACCAAGCTGAAGCTTGCGATCGACAGCGGCCGGCACGACACGGTCGGCATCGACCTGGTGGCGATGTGCGCCAACGACCTGGTGGTCCAGGGCGCGGAACCGCTTCTGTTCCTGGATTACTACGCCACCGGCAAGCTGGAGGTCGACGGCGCGCGCGACGTCGTCGCCGGCATCGCGGAAGGCTGCCGTCAGGCCGGCTGCGCGCTGGTCGGCGGCGAGACGGCGGAGATGCCGGGCCTGTACCGGACCGGCGACTACGATCTCGCCGGCTTCTGCGTGGGCGCGGCCGAACGCGGGCAGATGATCGACGGGTCGACAGTGGAAGCGGGAGACGCGGTGATCGGCCTGCCGTCGAGTGGCCTGCATTCCAACGGCTACTCGCTGGTTCGCCAAGTGGTCGCCGACCTCGGCCTCAGCCTGGACGGCACGAGCCCGTTCGACGACAGCAGCACTCTGGCCGACGCGCTGCTTACCCCGACCCGGATTTACGTCCCCGCATGCCTGTCGGCCGTGCGCGCAGGTCTGGTTCGTGCCCTGGCGCACATCACCGGCGGCGGTTTGCCGGAGAACCTGCCGCGGGTGCTGCCCGACGGGCTGGGCGCGCGCCTCGACGCCAACGCCTGGGAACTGCCCGGCGTGTTCCGGTGGCTGACTCAAGCGGGCGGGGTCGCGCCGGAAGAGCTGGCGCGTACCTTTAACTGCGGCATCGGCATGGTCGTGGTGGTTCCGCAAGATCAGGCCGACCTCGCCCTGGCGCACCTGCGTGAACAGGGTGAGCAAGCGGTTCAGATCGGCGAGATCGTGACCCAACAGCCCAGCAGCCCCCGGATCGAGATCGCGAATCGGGAGACCGCATGGCAGGCGTAAGCGACCAGACCGGCGCGCCGGGCCGGCGTATGCGGATCGGCGTCCTGATCTCCGGGCGCGGCAGCAACCTGCAGGCACTGATCGAAGCCGCGGCGAAACCGGATTATCCGGCGGAGATCGCGCTTGTGATCGCCAACCAGCCCGAAGCCGCCGGACTTCAGCGCGCGGAAGCGATCGGCATTCCCACCCAGGTGATCGACCACCGCCTGTTCCCCAGCCGCGTCGGCTTCGAGGCGGCAGTGACCGATGCGCTCTGCACCGCCGGCTGCGAACTGGTCTGCCTAGCCGGTTTCATGCGCGTGCTGACGGGCGATTTCGTCGCGCGCTGGACGGACCGCCTGATCAACATCCATCCGTCCCTGCTGCCCGCCTTCCCCGGCCTGCACACGCACGCGGAGGCGCTCGCCACCGGCGTGCGGATCACCGGCGCCACCGTCCATTTCGTGCGCGAGCAGGTCGATCAGGGCCCGATCATCGGCCAGGCCGCGGTCCCGGTGCACGATGACGACACCGCCGACACCCTGGCCGCGCGCGTGCTCGAAGCGGAGCACGCGCTCTACCCGCACTGCGTGCGCCTGGTCGCGGACGGTCGGGCGACGGTCAGCGGCCATCGGGTGCGGATCGCGGAAGCCGACACCCGACAGAGCGCGCTGCTCAATCCCCCGCTCGCAGACGGAAGATCATGACGCGGATGCTTGCAGCCGGCCCGTCAGGCGGGTAAGACAGGTCCCGAGCCAAGCGGCACTTTTCAGACGAAGGACGGCGACGGCATGGTCATGGCCGGTAACAACGACGACAACTTCGACCTGGAATCGCACAAGAAGGCCTTTCAGGGGTTCACCAAACTGCTGACCTACGCAAGCGCCGCGGTTGCGGTCGTGTTGGCCCTGATGGCGCTATTCCTGCTGTAAGCGGATCCCCGGCTGGGGTTTAGGCGCTGAAAGCACCCACAAAAAACGGGCGCGGGGATCGGCTCCCCGCGCCCGTTTTCGTATCCAGGCGTGAAGAACGCCGGCGTTAGCCGACGACCTCGATATCCGAGAAGAAGAACTTGATCTCGCCCGCGGCCGTCTCCGGGCTGTCGGAGCCGTGCACGCTGTTCGCTTCGATGTCGCGGGCGAAGTCGGCGCGGATCGTGCCCGGCGCGGCCTCTTCGGGGTTGGTCGCGCCCATCACCTCACGGTTCTTGGCGATCGCGTTGTCGCCCTCCAGGACCTGCACGACGACCGGGCCGCTGGTCATGAAGTTGACCAGGTCCTGGTAGAACTTGCGATCCTTATGGACGATGTAGAACGCCTTCGCCTGCTCCTCCGTGAGCTTCAGGCGCTTCTGCGCGACGATGCGCAGGCCGGCATCTTCCAAACGCTGGTTGACCTTGCCGGTGATGTTACGCTCGGTGGCGTCCGGCTTGATGATCGACAGGGTCCGTTCCACGGCCATGGCGGTCTCTCGCTCCCTCGGTGATGACTGCTATATGGGTATCGCTTGGTCCCCGCGCACGGGCGATCGGCCGCGCGGGACGTGCAATTCGGGCGGCCTTATAGACTCGCCACCGCTGCTCGGCAACCGGCGAACCCGAGTGCCCGGTTTCGTGCCTCCTGTCACCTTCCGGTGCCGGCCCCGGGCGTGCTAGAACCCGCCGCGCCATGCTCAGTGTCCGTGACCTCTCCTACCGCATCGAAGGCCGCCCTCTATTCGAGGGCGCCAACGTCACCGTCAACGGCGGCGAAAACGTCGGCCTGGTCGGCCGCAACGGCAGCGGCAAGTCCACGCTGCTCAAGCTGATCGCCGGCGAACTGCAGCCGGACGGCGGCACCATCCAGGTGCCGACCAACAGCCAGGTCGGCTACATCCGCCAGGAAGCCCCGGCCGGCGATAAAACGCTGCTGGAAACCGTGCTGGCCGCGGACACCGAGCGCGCGCAGCTGCTGACCGAGGCGGAGACGGCCGAGGATCCCGAGCGGATCGCCGAGATCCATATGCGCCTGTCCGATATCGACGCCCACTCCGCTGAAGCGCGCGCGGCGCGCATCCTCTCCGGGCTGGGCTTTTCCGACGCCGCGCAGCAGCGTGCCTGCAAGGAGTTTTCCGGCGGCTGGCGGATGCGCGTGGCATTGGCCGCGCTCCTGTTCTCCGAGCCCGACGTCCTGCTGCTGGACGAGCCGACCAACCACCTCGATCTCGAAGCCACGATGTGGCTGGAAGGCTATCTGCGCGACTGGTCGGGTACGATGCTGCTGGTCAGTCACGACCGTCGGATCCTCAACAAGTGCGTCGACAAGATCGCGCATCTGCAGGGCGGTACGGTGACGACCTACCAGGGCGGCTACGACCGCTTCGAGGAAACCCGCCGCGAGCAGCTCCGCCGCCAGCAGCACATGCACGAGGAGCGCGAGAAGGAGCGTGCGCGCATCCAGCGCTTCGTCGACCGGTTCCGCGCCAAGGCCGGGCGCGCCAGCCAGGCGCAGTCGCGCGTCAAGATGCTGGAACGCATGCAGCCGATCGGCGAGGTGCAGGAGGACAAGGCCGTCCGCTTCGACTTCCCGCAGCCGGACGAACTGCCGCCACCCCTGATCGCGCTCGACCACGTCGACGTCGGCTACGATCCGGCCAACCCGATCCTGCGCGCGCTCAACCACCGGATCGACCAGGACGACCGGATCGCGCTGCTGGGCGCGAACGGCAACGGCAAGACCACCTTCGCCCGCCTGCTGGCCGGTCGGCTGCAGCCGCTCAAGGGCAAGCTGACCACGCCCGGCAAGCTGCGGATCGGCTATTTCTCCCAGGACCAGGCGGACGAGCTGGACCTGGCACAAACGCCGGTCGCGCACATGGCGGAGGTCATGCCGAACGCCAACAAGACCAATGTGCGCGCGCACCTGGGCCGGTTCGGCTTCACCCAGGAGAAGGCGGACGTCGCCGTCGGCAATCTCTCCGGCGGCGAGAAGGCGCGTCTCCTGTTCGCGCTGATGACCCGGCACGCCCCGCACCTCCTGATCCTGGACGAGCCGACCAACCACCTGGACATCGAGGCGCGCCAGGCGCTAATCGAAGCGCTCAACGAGTTCGCCGGCGCGGTCGTGCTGATCACCCACGACCCCCACCTGATCGAACTTGTGGTCGACCGGCTGTGGATCGTCGCCGACGGCGCGGCGAAGCAGTTCGACGGCGACCTGGAGGCTTACCGCCAGCAGTTGCTGGAGCAGCGCCGGGCCGAACGCGCGGCCGCCAAACGGCAGCAGGACCTCCAGAAGGAGAAGAGCGACCAGGCGAACGGCAAGCCGGCCAAGGACGACGGCCTGTCGAAAAAGGAACGCCGCAAGCAGGCCGCCGAGGCGCGCGAGCAAACCAAGCAGCTGCGCAACGAAGCCCGCAAGCTCGAGCGCGACATCGAGAAGCTGACCGAGAAACAGCAGGAGATCGAGGCGAAGCTGGCCGATCCGAAAATCTACAACGGCCCGACCGCCGACCTGCAGGACCTCCAGGTCGCCCACGGCAAGGTGAAGGACCAGATCGCCCAGGCCGAGGAGCGCTGGCTGGAACTGCAGGAGCAGCTAGAAGAGGCCGGCTAGACGTCTGGATCAGTCGAGGCGCTCGGGCTTCGCCACGGTCCGGTCGCTGGTCACATTGCCGGTGTTCACCGTGCTGCCGGGTTCCAGCAACAGAACCTCGCAGATCCCGTCCGGTGCCTCCGGCAGATGCTCCACACCGTGCGGGACAACGATGAAGTCGCCAGGGTGCAGTTCCACCGTCCGGTCGCGGTAGTGCATCAGCAAGCGCCCCGACCACACCAGGAAAAGCTCATCCTCCCGGTCGTGGTGATGCCACTCGAACGCGCCTTCCAGCTTGGCCAGCTTGACCTGGAACTCGTTGATATCGCCGGCGACCTTCGGGCTCCAGGTATCGGAGAAACCGGCAAACGCTTGTCCGAGGCTGATCTTATCCATGGCTCTGCCCTCTGACGGTTCCTGTTCGGGGCGTGCATGCTAGATCACCTGCGTGTGCCGCCGGAAGGCCGGAAACGGCGATTTCCAGCCGGTTGTGGATCGGCGAAGAGCCTGGCGGCCCCGGAACCGCGCGGACGCCAAAACATGACCACGTTCCCAAGCAGCGTCAGGCCGACCCCGACCAGCCCCAGCGACGTCCAGCTATATCCTTCGACCACAGTCGAAATCGTCAACGCGACCACGGGAAAGATCACGGTCGCATAGCCGGCGCGCGCCGACCCGATCCGCGCGACCAGCATCAGGTAGGTCGTAAAGCCGATCACCGACCCGATGAGCGCGAGATACGCCAGCGCCCCCCAGTAGACCGGGTCCGACGTCATCCCCACGGGCTGGCCGCTCGCAACGAACATCCCTGCCAACGCGAGGGCCCCGATGCACATACCCCAGCTGTTAGCCGTGACCGGCGTGATCCCCAGTTCGCCGTTGCGCCGAGAGGCCATGTTGCCGAAGGAGAACAGCAACGTGCCGAGCGCCGCCCAGCCGATGCCTTGGACGGTCGCGGCATCGAAGCCGGCAAACAGATCCTGCCAGAAGATCAATACCAGCCCCGTCGCGCCGAGGACCCCGGCCAGGATCGTCCGCGCCGTGATCCGGTCCCCGAAAAAGATTCGCGCATTGATCGCGTTGAAGATGGAGGCTAGCGAGAAGACCACCGCGACCAGTCCCGAAGCCATCAGGCCGGAGGCTGTGTAGAAACCGACAAAATTAAAGCAGAACAGGCATAGGGCCTGGACAACGACGAACCGCCAGACGGGGGGCCGGCGAACCCGCCCCAAAACCGACAGCCCCGCCAGCATCACCACGCCCGCCAACGCGAAGCGCAGGCAGATCGAGAGCAGAATCGGCACCTCGCCCACCTGCGCCGCGATGGCGATCCACGTCGTGCCCCAGATGAGGACGGTGATTGTAAAAAGCAGAATATTGGCCATAAGCACCCTCCGATCGGGGGCTTACCGTCTTTACCCGGTCCGGTTTTGCAGGTTCTTGCGGTAAAAGCCTCCGCCCTCGTTCCAGCCGGGAGTGTGGTTTTGGTAGAAAGGGGATCGGGCTTTCCTGGAGGCACGCATGCAGCAAACCGTCGAAGACGTCCTCGGCCGATCAAACGCCGCCAGCATGGCCGGCAAGATCAGCCTCGGCACCGGCTGCGGCGTCGTTATCTGGGAAAACCAAAACGATTGGGTGCATTATGAACGGCCGGACCACCACACCTTCAGCCTCTACCTGAAGGACGGCACGGGCACCCGGCGGCTCGATGCCGGCGGCATTGCCGGCTGGCCCGGCGCCGTCTGCATCCTGCCCGCAGGACACCGGTCGGACTGGGAGATCACCAGCGCGTCCCAGTTCGTGCATCTCTACCTGTCGGACGAGGCGCTGCGCAGCGCCTTCTCCCGGATTCACGCGTGCGACGCCCGCCGGCTCGACCTTGCGGAGGAGAATTTCGTCGACAAGCCGGAAGTTTCCGTACCGCTTGCGGAACTTGCCCGCGCCGCCGTATCGAACGACCCACTCCGGGCCGACACCGCGCTGGCGGAGTTCGTCGCACGGCTTCCGGGCCGCACCGCCCGCGTGTCGGGCGGGTTACCTCCCTACGTGATCCGCCGGGTGGAGGAGTACGTCGTTGCGAACCTCTCCGGCACGATCCGCTTGGACGATCTTGCAGAGCTGGCCGGAATGTCCGGGTTTCACTTCCACCGGATGTTCCGACTGGCGCGCGGCTGCCCGCCGCATGTCTGGATCACCCAGCACCGCGTGCACCGCGCCAAGGTGCTTCTCCGCACCCCGGTGTCGATCGCGGAAGTGGCCGTGGCATGCGGCTTTTCCAGCCAGAGCCATCTGACCCGCGTGTTCCGCGAGCAGACCGGCCGCACACCGGGGCAGTTCCGCAGGGCCTGGCAGGCGCGATGACCTGCACGGGCACAGCCTGCCCGGCGCGTGGCCGTTTCACCCCTTCATTCAGCCAGACTAGCTCGCCGGCACGGCCATGGAGGTTGTGACAAGGAGCATCCGCAAGGGGATCCTCCTACATGCCTCATTCGGCGCCGGTCGGCTCGTCCAAACGTGCCCGATACTCCCGCGCCGACAGCGCCTCGTCGTTGCGGATGTACAGGTTGGCCGCGTCGTAGGAGGGCGCATAGTCCCACGGCGCCGGCTTGCCGCGACTGAGCGCGTCGAACACGAAGCGCCGGCGCTTCTGGCTTTCCACGACCCGCTTGCGCAAGTTGTCCAGATCCCAGGTCCGGGCCACGAGATCGCCCAACTCGGCCTCGATCGTGGCGTAGTCCGACCGGCCCGCACGGTCGTCCAACTCCTGGGGATCGTCCGTCAGGTCGAACAGCTGTGGCGGATCGCCGGCACTATCGGGCTCGCCCGCACTGTAGACGTACTTGTGCCGGCCCTTGCGCACCATCAGGCAAGGGCCTGCGGCGCCCTCGCCCAGGTATTCGCTGTACGCCGTATCCGGCCAACCGGCGGCATCGCCCTGCAGCAGTGGTGCGACGCTGCGGCCCTTCAGGTGCGGCGCGCACTCCGGGTCCGGCGTGCCGCCGCCGGCTAGGTCGACCAGGGTCGGGAACAGGTCGATCAGCGAGGTCGTCTGCGGCACCCGCTTGCCGCCGGCGACATCCGGATGGCGGACGACAAACGGAACCGAGGCGGACCATTCGTAGAACGACATCTTGTACCACATGCCCCGCTCGCCCAGCATGTCACCGTGGTCGGCGGAGAAGATGACGATCGTGTTGTCCGCCATGCCGGTGCGCTCGAGCGTGTCCATCAGCTGGCCCAGCTTGTCGTCGACGTAAGAGGTCATGCCGTAATAGGCGTGCCGCGCCTTGCGGATGTCCGCGTCGGTGATCTCCTGTTCGTGCATGCCGTAGTGATAGAACAGGCGCGCGCTGTGCGGATCGCGCTGCTCCGGTGGGATGTGCGGCACGCTCGGCAGGTCGATCTCACTATCGTCGTAGCGGTCCCAGTATTCCCGCGTGGTCGCATAGGGGTCGTGCGGGTGGGTCAGCGAGACGGTCATGAAGAACGGCCGCGTATCGGCCTGATCGCGGGCGTAGTCGTACAGCCGGCGCTGTGCCTGGTAGGTCGTCTCGTCGTCGTAGTCGATCGGCATGGAGCGCGCACAGATGCCGGCCTTGGTGACGCTGTCCATGTTGTGGAAGAAGGACAGCTTCTCCCACTGCTTCTCCCAGTTCGGCGTCCAGCCGAAGTCGACCGGATAGAAGTCGGTGGTCAGGCGCTCCTCGTAGCCGTGGAGCTGGTCGGGACCGACCAGGTGCATCTTGCCGCTCAGGCACGTGCGGTAGCCGAGCGCGCGCAGGTAGTGCGCGAAGGTCGGCACCGCGGCCGGGAACTCGGAAGCGTTGTCGTAGGCATCCAGTTCCGAGGGCAACCGCCCCGACAGCATGGACACGCGCGAAGTCGAGCACAGCGGCGAATTGCAGTAAGCATTCTCGAACACCGTGCCGCCGGCGGCAAGCCGTTCAATATTCGGCGCCTTGACGACTTTATGTCCGTAAATTGGCAGCGCAGACGCCCCCAATTGGTCCGCCATGACGAACAGAATGTTCGGCGTACTCGACGACATGAAACCCCCTTCACCTGGAGTTTTCTAAGAGTTCTTCCAGTTTCAGGGAATACTGTCGGCGCGATCCACGCAAACAAGTAAAATAACCGCGCACCCTTAGCTCAGCTTATACCCCTATTATGACCACGGACCACTCAACCGGTCGCTTCTTATCCGGCGCTACACAGGCTACGCGCGCGTCGCGGCGGTGGCTTCGCCGCGACGCGCTTACAGGTTACCCAGCCGCGGTCTGTTGCTGGAACGCCTGGAACAACGGCTTCAGGTGGGAAAGGTCAAAGCCCTGAGCGTGGGCTTCCTGCAGCACCGTATCGATATCCCGCCCCTGATGGCAGACCTGGGCGAGCCCCCAGAGCACGAGCGAGCGTGGCCCCGACTTGCAGTGGGCGAGCACGGGGCCTTGGCTTTCGCTCAGTGCCTGCTGGAAGCTCGAAACCAGTTCCGGACTCAACTGGTCCGGGGTCATCGGCAGATAGTGATAGCTCAAACCAGCGGCTTCGGCCGCTTGGGCGCAGTCCTGGGCAGTCGGCTGCTCGGGACCGCCTTCGTGGTCCGGACGGTTGTTGATGACCGTCGTATAGCCGGCATCTGCGGCCGCCTGCATATCCTCCGGTCGGAGCTGGCCGGCGACGGCGAAGCTCTCGGTGATCTGGCGCGCATCCATCGGCGCTCTCCCCTGCCCTTGGTCTGCTAATCGGTTATCGGCGCAGATGATCCGGCGCGGCGCCGACGGCAAGTACCGGTCATGCGCCCTTCTTCCACCGCCCGCGTTCGTCTTGCTGCCAATAGGTCAGCTCGTGCCCGGCCTGGCGGTAGGCTTTCCAGCGCTGCCGGGCACCCTGCACCGCCTCGGGATCGTTGCCGTCGAACATCTCGGCGATCACCCCGAAGGCTTCCGGCTGCGCGGTCGTGGCCCCATCCACGAGGAAGGCGACGTGCGCACCGTTCGGGTTCTCGTCCCCGGTCGTGAGCCAGACCGGCTGCAACTCGGCGTACCCGTCCTTGGATGAGCCGTGCGGCAGAAAGCCACGTTCCTGATAGGTCCAGAGGTGCTGGTTCAACTGCTCGACCCGCGCCTCGGAACCGGCCATCACGACCGCCTTCCATTCGCGCTGCAGCGCCCGCTCCAGCAACTGGGGCAGGGCCTGTTCAAGGCTCGTCCGGGTCAGGTGGTAGAAGCGCACCTCGGTCATGGCGCGCAAGCTAGGGCAAACCGCAGCCCGGTGTCACCCGCCGGCCGACAGCTGTTGCTGCTCCTGGTCCTCGTTTTTGGTCTGCAGCGTCCGCTCGGCCGGTAAAACCGCGCATGCCGTGGTCCCCTGCTTCGGGGCACTCTCCAGGAAGAGATGCCCCCCATGCAGCTCGACCAGGACACGCGTTAGCGCCAGGCCGATCCCGCTCCCCTCGATCTGACGTGCCATTGCCTCTCGCCCACGCCCAAAGGGCGTCATGACGGTTTCCAACTCCTCCGACGGGATTCCCACACCAGTATCGCGTACCCACAACAGCATGCCGCCATCATCCTGCAGCTCAGCCCCCATCGTGACCGAACCGCCGCTTGGCGTGAATTTCACCGCATTGGTCGCCAGATTCATCAGGATCTGCAGCAGCTTCCGCTCATCGGCAGTTACCCAGGCGTCCGTGGCGATCTCGGTTGCGAACACGATGTCCGCCCCTAGGACGCGCGGGGCCAGCATGCGTTGCACCTCCTCGATCAGACAGGTCGGATCGACCCGGGTCTCGACCAGATCCAGACGCCCGGATTCCGCGCGCGACAGGTCGAGCAAATCGTTGATCAGATCAAGCAGCCGCTGTCCGCTGCTCTGGATATCCCGCAAATACTCCGCCTGACGGTCACTCACCGGTCCAGCCGTACCGGTCGCCAGCAGATCGGCGAACCCAAGCACGGCGTTCAGAGGAGTGCGCAATTCGTGGCTCATGTTCGCCAAAAACGTGCTCTTGGCCTGGTTGGCGTGTTCCGCGACGGTGCGGGCCACCTCCAGTTCGGCAATCTGCGTGCGCGCGTTTTGGACCGAGCTGTTCAGCAGGGCCAAGACCGTGCCAATGCCGAGATAGCGGCCGTCCTCGACGACGATGAAACCATCGTCCACCGCATCCGGATGGTCGTTGGCAATCCGCTCAGAAACCCGGTCGATGGTGTCCTCTGCCTCGATCACCAACGGGTCGCGGTTCATCAACAGACGCACGGGCCGATTTTCGTAAAGGGCATAGGTCACCGGATGCGCGAGCGCCTGCAGCAAGGCGTGGCGAGCGATCAGCCCCACCGGCCAATCGGCCGAGTCCAACACCGCGAACGCCGGGCCGGATTCGTATTGCCGCATCAACTCGAACACCGCCCCGCAGCGCATCTCGGCGGTCACGGTCGGTAGATCGCGAATGATCGTCGATTTGGCGCTCACGGGCAGCCTCGGCAGGGCGACATGAGGCGGGGAGGCACTGAGGCCTTCGCAGCTGCACAAGTGCGCGCGCGGATTTAAGAAGTCGTAAACCTTCGCCCGAGAGGCCGATGACCGTTTCTTGAAGTTTTCATGACAGCCGGAACGTCTTCGACCGGCGTCGGTATCGCGCCTACCGCTCGAAGCGGTCAGCCACGAAGCAGTCCAGCAACCGCACCCCGAAACCGGTACCGCCCTTGGGCACGATCGGTGCGTCCTTGGTCGACCAGGTCACACCGGCAATATCCAGGTGGGCCCACTTGGTGCCCTTTTGAATAAACCGACGCAGAAACTGGGCGGCAGCCGTCGAGCTGGCGTTGCGGCCATCGCCAACGTTCTTCATGTCGGCGATGTCGGAGTTGACGTCCTTGTCGTACTCGTCGTCCATCGGCAGGCGCCACAGCTTCTCGCCGACCGACTCCCCGGCTTGCGTCAGTTGCTGAGCCAACGTGTCGTCGTTGGCGAACAGACCGGCGCGGCGGTTGCCGAGCGCGACCAGGACGGCCCCGGTCAGGGTCGCCAAGTTAACCATCGTTTCCGGCTCGTACGTTTGCTGCGCGTACCAGAGCGCGTCGGCCAGCACCAGGCGCCCTTCCGCGTCGGTGTTCTGCACCTCGACCGTCTGCCCGGACATGGTGGTCAGCACGTCGCCCGGCCTGTACGCCGCGCCGCCCGGCATATTCTCGACCAAACCGACCACCCCGACGGCGTTCAGCTTTGCCTTGCGCCCGGCCAGCGCCTTCATCAGCCCGACCGTGACGCCGGCGCCGCCCATGTCCCACTTCATGTCGCCCATCCCCTGCGCGGGCTTGAGCGAGATGCCGCCGGAATCGAAGCACACGCCCTTACCGACCACGGCGAGCGGGGTCTTCTTGCCGGACCCGCCCTGCCAGCGCATGGTCACCAGCTTCGGCTCCTTGTCCGAGCCCTGCGCGACCGCCAGCAGCGCACCCATGCCCAGCTTGCGCATCGCCTTGGCGTCCAGCACCTCGACCTCGACGCCCAGTTCCTCCAGCTTGCGGCACTCCGCCGCCAGAGCCTCGGGCGTGAGGACGTTGGCGGGCTCGCTGACCAAGTCGCGGGTCGTCTCCACACCGCTCGCGAGCTTCTCCAACGGCCGATAGGCGTTGTCCGCGTCTTTCTTGTGCGACAACGCAACCGTGAACTGAGTCAGGGACGGCTTGTCCTCCGCCTTCTCCTGGGTGCGGTACTTGTCGAAGCGATAGCTACGCAGCCGCGCGCCCAGGGCCAGCCGTGCCGCAGCCTGCGGCGCGGTGACCGGCGCGCCCGCAAGCGCGTCGAGTACAAAAGTCGCCTGGCTCTCACCGACCGCATTCAGCTTGGCGACCAGTTCGCCGCCGATCGCTTCCAGATCGCCAACGTCGAGCGCGTCCGGCTTGCCCAGCCCGACCAGCAGCACACGGCTGTTTTCCACACCGGCAGGCGTCAGCACCTCCAGCAATTGCTGTTTGTCGCCGGTAAATCTGGCGGACGCCTTGAGCGCGCGGGAGAGCGCGCCGTCGGTCGCCTGATCAAGCTTCTGGGCGCTGGCGGTCAGCGTGCGGTCCGCGGTGACACCGACGCACACGGCATCGCTGGTGGGCAGGCTGTGGCTGGTGAAGGCGACCTTCATGGGGCGCAAGGCCTCTCGCTCGGGGTGATACGGCAACAGCCCGGACGCGCGATCCGAGCTCCCTCCTGAGTTGCGATAGACGGCGCCGTGCGCACCTGTCAATCCGGCGACACGTCGCGCCTGCTCTGCGCAATGCACCGATACCGCGGCGATGGAGCGTTGTGAGCGCGCGCCGCCATCCCTATAGTCCGCGCGCACGTATCCGCTGTTATCAAAGGCTTCTCGATGAGTCGTCTCCTCCCTCGCCTGAGCGGCCTTCTGGTCGTTGCCGCCCTCGCGCTCGGTGCCCTGCAGCCGGCTGCCGGTCAGCAAACGCTGCGCGCCACGGCGGTGGTCAACGATCAAGTGATCTCCGGTCTGGACGTTGAGATGCGCATGCGCCTGGTCATGCTGTCCGCCGGCATCTCGCAAGAACAGGCCAACCGCGCCCGCCTGCGCGACCAAGTGCTGCGCAACCTGATCAACGAACAACTGCAGCTCCAAGCGGCGGAGCGGTACGGCTATTCGGTCAGCGAAGAGGAGATCGACCAAGCCGTCAGCCAGGTGGCGCAGAACAACAACATGTCGGCTGACCAGTTCCTGGCGATCCTGCGCCAGAACAACGTGCCCGTGGCGACTTTCCGGGAACAGATGCGGGCGAACCTCGCCTGGCAGAAGGTGATCCGGAATCGTCTGACACGTCAGGTCTCGATCTCCGACGAAGACGTCGACGATGCGATGGAACGCTATCGCTCCCGTCAGGGCGAGCGGCAGTACCGAGTGCGGGAAATCTTCCTCGCCGTCGATGACGAGAACGAACTGCCGCGGGTCCGCCAGACCGCCCAGCGACTAATGCAACAGCTCCGCCAGGGCGCGGAGTTCGGCGCGCTCGCCCGGCAGTTCTCGCAATCGCCGACCGCCGCGGACAACGGCGAGATCGGTTGGGTGACCCCGGAGAACCTGCCGGAAGCCGTCGCCGACGCGGTCACGGAGATGCAGCCGGGCCAGCTGGTCGGCCCGGTGCGCGGCTACAGCGGGTTACACCTCGTCAACCTGCTGGACACGCGGGTCCTTTCGCCCAGCAACGAAACAGTCGACCTGCGCCAGCTGTTCACACCGGTGCCCGACAACGCCGACGCGGAGGCGGTGCAGGCGGCGAAGGACCGGCTGAACCGCCTGGCCGAGCCCGCGGATGGCTGCAGTACCTTCAGCACGCTGGCGGACGACAGCGAGCAGGCGCGTACCAGCGACATCGACGACGTCAAGATGAGCGCTCTGCCCGACGAAATCCGGCCGAAGATCGCCGATCTGCCGCTGGAAACCCCGTCCGAGCCGGTCGAGGTCGCAGGCGGCTACGCCGTGCTGATGGTCTGCGCGCGCAGCGGCGGCATCGACCGGGAGGAGATCCGCCGGAACCTGCAGCGGGAGCGGCTCAACATGCTCGCCCAGCGCTACATGCGCGATCTGCGCCGGCAGGCCAACATCGAGTTCCAAACCGATAGCGGGCGGCGCAACGCGCAGGAAGCGGGGTAACAGCCCGCGATGAGCAAACCGCGCGTCCACGATAGACCAACTCCAGAGGTCCCCCTCGCGCTCACGATGGGCGAGCCGGCCGGCATCGGCGGCGAAATCGCGCTTGCGGCCTGGCTTCAGCGCGCGTCGGCAGGGCTCACGCCGTTCGTGCTGCTCGACGATCCCGCGCGGCTGCGGGCGCTTGCCGACCACCTCGGCTGGTCGGTACCGGTCGTGGAGGTCGCACGCGCCGGGGAAGCCACGGACGCGTTCGCCGAGGGTTTGCCTGTGCTGCCGCACCTCCTGCCGGTTCACCCGGCGCCGGGTAACCCGACCGGGGAGACCGCAGAGGCGGTGCTCGCCAGCATTCGGGAGGCCGTGCGCCTGACCCGCGCGGGCGAAACGGCGGCGGTTGTGACCAACCCGATCGCCAAGCACGTCCTGACAGCCACCGGCTTCGACCATCCAGGCCATACCGAATACCTCGCCTGGCTCGCCGCGGACGGCGGCCCGGTGCCAGAACCGGTGATGCTGCTCACCTGCCCGGAGCTGAGCGTCGTGCCGGTGACGATCCACATCCCGCTTGCCGAGGTGGCGCGGCGCCTGAGCCAATCGGCGATCGAACACGCCGGCCGCGTGACCGCCCAGGCGATGGCCCGCGACTTCGGCATCGCGCATCCGCGCCTGGCGGTCGCGGGCGTGAACCCACACGCCAGCGAAAACGGCACGATCGGCCGCGAGGACATCGAGATCGTAGCCCCCGCCTGCCAGACGCTGCGCGCGGAGGGCATCGAGGTCGCCGGGCCGCTCAGCGCCGACACGCTGTTCCACCCACGTGCCCGCCAGGGCTACGACGCAGTTCTGTGCATGTATCACGACCAGGCGCTGATTCCGATCAAGACGATCGACTTCGCGCGCGGGGTCAACGCCACCTTGGGTCTGCCGTTCGTGCGCACCTCGCCCGATCACGGCACGGCCTTTGGCATCGCCGGTACCGGTCAGGCGGACCCGGCCAGCCTGATCGAGGCGCTGACCACCGCCCGCCGAATGGCCCGCGGCCGCGCACGTTCCACCACAACCGCCTGAACACGATGGCGGACACCCCGGCCCCGCTGCCGCCCCTGCGCGAAACGATCCGCCGCCACGGTCTGGACGCGCGCAAGAGCCTGGGCCAGCACTTCCTGCTCGACCTGAACCTGACGGGCAAGATCGCGCGCACCGCCGGCGATCTGTCCCGCGGCACGACGATCGAGATTGGCCCCGGTCCGGGCGGCCTGACGCGCGCGCTGCTGGCCGAAGGTGCCGGTCACGTGATCGCGGTGGAGCGCGACGACCGCTGCCTGGCCGCGTTGGCCGAATTGGCCGATGCCTATCCGGGCCGCCTGGAAACCAGGGCCGGCGACGCATTGGAGACGCCGCTATCGCATCTTGGGCCCCCGCCGCGCCGCGTGGTCGCCAACCTGCCCTACAACGTCTCGACCGCACTATTGACCAACTGGCTGAGCGAGATCGCCCGCGACCCGACAGTCGCTGAAACGCTTGTGCTGATGTTCCAAAAGGAGGTCGCGGACCGGTTGGTCGCACGGCCCGGGACAAAGGATTACGGGCGTCTCAGCGTGCTGACGCAGTGGCTCACGGACGCCCGCATCGCGTTCAACGTGCCCAAGGAGGCGTTCACGCCGCCGCCCAAGATCGTCTCCAGCGTGGTCAAACTGGACCCACGCCCGCAGCCGCGCGCGCCCGCCGACCCGACCGTATTGCAACGCGTCACGGCCGCTGCTTTCAACCAACGCCGCAAAATGCTGCGTGGGTCCCTGAAGCCGGTAAGCCGCGATCCGCAGGCCTTGTGCTCGGCCGCCGGGATCGACCCCACCGCCCGGGCGGAGGCGCTCAGCGTGGAAGAGTTCTGCGCCCTCGCCCGGACGCTGCAATAGCGCAGGGCGTTGTCCGCTTGCCCAAGCGCGGCGCGCGTGCAAAACGATCTAACATGAACGATCAATCCGATCCGACCGTGATGCGTCACCGCCATCTCGAGCAAATCGCGATGGCGGCGCTGGAAAGCGGTCGGTTGCTTATGGAAACGGGCGCCAAGTCCACCGTGGTCGCGACCGGCATGCGCAAGGCCGCCCTCGGGCTGGGCGCGGAGCAGGTGCATACCCGGATCGGCTACGCCTCGCTCTCGCTGACGGTGACCCACGGGCACAACACGATCTCCCGCATGATCGGTGTCGGCCACCACCGGGTCGACATGCGCCTCAACCATGCCGTCCGCAGCCTGTGCACCCGGGTCGAGCAAGGCGGCCTAACACCTCAGGACGTCTCCCAGGAGATCCGGTCGCTCACCGGCCAGATCCCCCACCATAAGCGGATCGTGGCGACGCTGGCCGCTGGTCTCGCCTGTGCCGCTTTCGGACGACTGCTGGGAACCGACTGGATCTCGTTTGTCCCGATCCTCGCGGCGAGCGCGGTCGCGCAAGGCGTGCGGATGGCGCTGGCGGCCCGTGGCACCAACACCTTCGTCCTGATCGCGGTGGTGGCGCTGGTCGCGTCAGGACTCGCGGGGTTGGGCGCGATGTGGGTGGACAGCGGCACGATCGGCATCGCGATGACCGCGGCCGTGTTGCTACTGGTTCCCGGCGTGCCGTCGATGAACGCCCAGACCGACATCATGGAGGGCTACCCAACGATGGGCAGCGCCCGGTTCGTGACGGTCGCGATGATCCTGATCTTCATCACCGTCGGCATGGGTGCCGCGCGAATGATCGTCGGACCGGGGCTGGACAGCGGCCTGGTTCCACCCGGCTGGCTCGTGCACCAGGCGGCCTTCGGCGCGCTCGCGGCGGCGTGCTTCGGCGTACTGTTCAATTTCGGCGCCCGGACGCTTGTCTGGGCGGCCGCTGCTGGGGGACTCGCGCTGGCCGCGCGCACGCTCGCCCTCGAAAGCGGACTGCCGCTGGAGGCCGCCTCTTTCCTGGCCGCCGTCGCGGTCGCGGTCTGGGTCGAGTTGCTGGGCGTAGCGCCGCTTCGCATCCGGCACGCCGGCCAGACACTGGCCGTGGCCGGCTGCATTCCAATGGTCCCCGGCGGCGCCGCCGCGCAGTGCATTATCGGGCTGCTGCAGCTAAGCTCCCAACCCCCGGCCGAAGCCCAGGCGGCCCTGGTCGCCTCGACCACCGCCGGCCTGCAGGTCGTCTTCACGCTAGGCGCGATCGGCGCCGGCCTGACCATGGTCCGCTCGGTCGTGCCGCACCGGGACTTCCCGTAAAGCCCTCTATCCGTTCAGCCGCGGTTTCAGCCGGCGCCGCGCTCTTGATCAGTGGACCTGTCCGTCGGGCATGCCAGGTTTGGCGCGGCCCGACGGACAGGTCCGTTTCCCCAATCGTGCGTTTTCAGAACCTAAACTTACAGTGTGGGCAGGTCCGGCAGCTTCTGGCCCAGCCATTTACGCGACAGGTCATCCAGCTCGCCACCGAGCTTCTTGTGCAGGATGAAGACGTTCACCCAACGCAGGAGATCGAGGTCGCCCTTCTTGACGCCTATGAAGGCGGGCGATTCCTGGATGATGAACTTGGTCTCCAGGTCAATGTCATCGTTGCCGGACGCCAGGTTCGCGGCGACCGTGTTGCCGGTCACCAACACGTCAACCTGCCCCGACTTGTAGGCTTCGAGCGTCGCCGCGTTATCGCCGAACCGAACGATCTGGGCCCCGTCCGGCACCATGTCGGTCAACTCGATGTCTTCGATCGTGCCACCGGTGACGCCCGCTTTCAGGCCCCCCAGATCTGCCGGCGAGGTCACATCCAGATCGGGCGCGGCGAACGCACCCGAGAAGAACGGGGCATAGGCGTTGGAGAACCAGATCGACTTGGCCCGGGTCGGGTTGGCGCCCATCGAGGAGATCACGAGATCGACGCGGTCGGTCTCCAGGTAGGGAATCCGCTGCTTGGAGGTGACCGGCACGAGTTCGAGATCGACGCCAAGGTCTTTGGCGATCAGCTTGGCGACATCGACGTCGTAGCCGACATGTTCGCCCTCCACACCGAGCGAACCGAAAGGCGGAAAGTTCTCCGGAACCGCGATCTCAATCGTGCCGTCGTTCAGAACGTCGTCGAGATCGGCGGCGGCGGGCGTCGCAACCGCGACCGAAAGAAGAGCGGTCAGGACCGCCAGGGTCCTTGGCAGACGTGTCATTGTGCGATGAGCTCCCTGTTCTCGATTGTGCCGCGTTATTTTAGGCGGCTGCGGTCGGCTGCGGCTCCTCGGCACGGGGCCGAGCCGGTGCTCCAGGCGCTTGGACAAACGCGTCAACGGAAAGCACAAACAGAAATAGATCAGGCCCATAATCGGATAGACGACGAACGGTTCCGTCCCGTCGACCGACGCGTTCGCCCACCGTTTGCCGATGCTCATGAGGTCCTGAAAACCGATGATGTAGGCGAGCGACGTGCCCTTGATGATCTGCACCATGAAACCAACGGTCGGCGCCACGGCATAGCGCACGGCCTGCGGCAGGACGATCAACCGAAGCACGAGCCCGAGATGGAGTCCTTGGGCCCGACCAGCTTCCCATTGCCCAGCCGGGACGGCCTGCACCGCCCCGCGCCAGACTTCCGCCATGTAGGCGCTGGCATAGAGCGTCAGCGAGACCGTCGCCGCCGTCCACGGATTGACGTTGGTATCCAGAAGCTGGGGAACGCCCAGGCCGGTCAGAAACAGCAGCATCAAGAGCGGTGTCGACTGAAAGAACCAGATGTAGCTGATCGACGCGCGCCGCGCGCCACGGGCCGGAAGCACCCAGAGAAGCGTAATGACGAGTCCCACCAAACCGCCGCCGATAAAGGCAATCAGCGACAGATAGATCGTGAACTGCGTCGCTTCGATCAGTTGCGCGACAACAATACCTTCTGGCTTTCCAAGAAGGTCGACCAGAATTTCCCTCATTTACAGTCCTTCCAGGCGAAGGCCCGTGCCTCGACCAGACGGAGGATCGCTTTGAAAGCCAGAGCGATCAGGATGTACAGCGCCGTCAGGGTCAGGAAGACCTCGAACGAGCGGAAGGTGCGGCTATCGATGTAAAGACCTGCGTGGGTCAGATCTTCGATGCCGATTTCCGAGATGATTCCCGTCGTGAGAAAGAGAAAAATGAACTGACTGTTCAGGGACGGATACATGCGCGCGACGGCCTGCGGGAAGGTGATCTTCCGGAACACCAACCGCCGCGGCAGGCCAAGCGCACGCGCCGCCTCGCGCTGTTCCTTCGGCACGGCTTCGAAACCGGCCCTCAGGATTTCCGCGAAGTAGCCTGAGAAATTGATGGTCAAAGCCAACAGGGCGTGGCCCCAGAAGGGCCACTGGTAGTTCAGCAACTGGGGCAGACCGAAGGCGATGAAGAACAGTTGAACGATCAACGGCGTGTTACGGACCACCTCGACATAGACCGCCGCCGGATAGGATAGGAAAGGCTGCTGGCGTGTCCGCGCCAAGGCAAGAGCAACCGCCACCGTGAAACCGAGCAGCCCGCCCAACGTCGTCAACGCGACGCTCGTGCCGGCGCCTTCCGCCAAGATCCACAGATACTCTGAGCTTCGATAAATCTCGAAGAAACGGAGTTCCATATAGGGGCTTTATGTCTGTTGAAATGCACAGCCCGTGATTGGGCCGGCGGGTAGCCAAGCCTAGTCACCGATTTGGAACCGGAAGGTCCGGCCTTCGGACTGCGCAAGCCCCGTGCCAAAGCACAAGGATTGGCGCGCACCTGCGCCAATCCCGAGAAACAAGCACCTCCCCGAGGGGGCCAACAGGACCAGGATTGCTCAAATACCAGGCAGACCCGGCCTATCAACGCGGCAGGTCGCCTAAACGATAGCTAGCGGCTTACTCGCGCGCCCGGATCGGCCAGACCGTCTTCGCCAAAACAGCGCAAGCGAACTCACGTACGCTCAGCCCAATCGGGCGCAGTTTCAGGCCTGCGCTGTATCCTCGACCAATTGGTTCACGAAAGCGTGCAGGCCGGTCTGGCGGGAGCGGCGGAGGCGTTCGGCCTGCAGGATCGAGGTGACGCGGCTGACCGACTTCTCCACCTGCTCGTTGACGACGATGTAGTCGTACTCGGTGTAGTGGCTCATCTCGTCGGACGCCTTGGCCATGCGCTGACGCACGACGTCCTCCGGGTCCTGCGCGCGGGTGCGCAGGCGATACTCCAGGGCATCCTTGGTGGGCGGCAGGATGAACACCGAGACGAGATCGTCGCCGGCGCGTTCCTTGACCTGCTGGGTCCCCTGCCAGTCGATGTCGAACAGCACGTCCTCGCCGCGGGCGAGCGCCGCCTCAACCGGCTGGCGCGGGGTGCCGTAGTAGTTCCCGAACACCTTGGCGTACTCCAGGAACGCGCCGTCCTCGATCATCCGCTGGAAGGTTGCTTCGTCGACGAAGTGGTAGTCGATCCCCTCCTCCTCGCTCGGGCGCTGTTGGCGCGTCGTGCAGGAGATCGACAGCTTCAGGTTATCCTGATCCGCGAGCAGCCGCCGGGAGATCGTGGTCTTGCCCGCTCCCGAAGGCGAGGAGAGCACCAGCATCAGACCGCGGCGTTGGATCAATCCGTCCTGGACCATATCTTCCTACTCGATGTTCTGAACCTGCTCGCGCAGCTGCTCGACCGTGTTCTTGAGCGACAGGCCGATCCGGGTCAACGCCACATCGCTCGCCTTGGAACACAGTGTGTTGGCCTCTCGGTTGAACTCCTGACACAGGAAGTCAAGCCGCCGACCGATCGCCCCGCCGCCGTCCAACAGCTCGCGCGCGGCCGTGACGTGCGCATCCAGCCGGTCCAGTTCCTCGCGAATGTCGGCCTTGCTGGCGAGCAAGGCCGCCTCCTGCGCAAGGCGCTCCTCCGACAGGCCAGTCCGGGTCTCGATCAGCTCGGCCACCTGCTTACGCAGGCGTTCGCGCAACGCCTCCGGCTGGCTGGCCGCGCATTGCCGCGCCTCCTCGGTCAGGCGCGCGATCTCCGCCAGGTGGCGTTCCGCCATCTCGTGCAGCGCCTGGCCCTCCCGAACGCGGGCCTCGACAAGCTCGTCCAGCAAGCCTTGCAAGTCCGCCACCATCGCCTGCTCGCGGGCCTGCTGCGCCGCGTCGTCCTCCGGCTCCTCGACCGTCTCCAGAACCCCGCGTACCGCCAGCAAGCCGTCCAGGCGCGGCGGGTCGGCATCGACCTCGTCGCGCAGCTCACGGGTCAGGCGGACCAGCTGGTCCAGCATCTCCCGGTTGACCTGCAGTTGCATGCGCCGCTCGGTACGTTCGACCGATAGGGAGACGCTGATGTTGCCTCGGGTGCAGACCTTGGGCGCGCGGCTGCGCACCTCATGCTCCAAACGGTCCATCCCGCTTGGCACCCGCACGCGGACATCCAGCCCCTTGCCGTTCACGCTCTTGGCTTCCCAGACCCAGGTCTGCTGCGCGTCGCCCCCCTCGCGGCGGGCGAATCCGGTCATGCTGGCGACGGTCACGTTTCTCAGCCTTTTTGCGGTTGGCGGCGCCTCGGATGCGCGGGGCGCGAATGGCGGCGCACTATATTCATGGCCGCTTGCGGGTCACAAGGCTGCCCGCGCGCTATTGGGAAGACGATGCGGTCTGTAGGCTGACCCTCGTCGTCCGTGTGCCGCCTGAAATGGAGATCAGCACCTCATGAGCCGACAACGTCGCCGCCGCCCCCAGCCGCCTTCTCCGCCGCGCTCCCTGCTGATCACCGGTGCGTCCAGCGGCCTGGGCGCTGCGCTGGCCCGCCTCTATGCCGGACCCGGGGTGACGCTGACCTTGGGCGGGCGCGACATCGCCCGGCTGGAAGCCATCGCAACCGACTGCCGAGCCCGCGGCGCCACGGTGACGACGCGGCATCTGGACGTGCTGCACCGCATGGGCATGGCCGACTGGATCGCCGAGGCGGACGCGCAGGCGCCGCTCGACCTCGTGATCGCGAACGCCGGCCTGGGCGGCGGTACCGGCGGCGGCGGGGAAAGCGCAGCGCAGACGCATCAGATCATGAGCGTCAACGTCACCGGGGTCGTGAACACCGTCCTCCCGGCGGCCGACGCGATGCGCCGGCGCGGCCACGGACAGATCGCGATCGTCTCCTCGCTGGCCGGCTTCCGGGGCTTTCCGGGCGCGCCGACCTATTGCGCCAGAAAAGCGGCGGTGCGGGTCTGGGGCGAATCGCTGCGCGGACATCTGGGTCGTGCGGGGATTTGCGTCTCGGTGATCTGTCCGGGCTACGTGAAGACCCGGATGACGGCCAACAACGACTTCCCGATGCCGCTGTTGATGGACGCCGACCGGGCGGCCCGGCGAGTTCGGCGCGGGCTCAAACGCAACCAGGGCCGTATCGCCTTCCCCCGTCGGCTCTATGCCATCATCTGGCTGCTTAGCCTGCTGCCACCCGCCTGGACCGACGGCCTGCTCGCCCGCTTGCCCGAAAAGGCAGCACACGGGTGAGCGCCGCAACCTAGAAGGCCGTAGTCTCGCAGAAAGAACCACGCAGACGTGTGCGCTTTACTTGTTCTGGTCGCGTACCTTGCGCCATTCGGCGACGTTGCGGTTGTGCTCGCGCAGGGTCTTGGCGAAGGCATGGCCGCCGTTACCATCGGCAACGAAGTAAAGGTAGTCGGTCTCCGCCGGGTTCAGCGCCGCCTTCAGGGCGGCAGGACCGGGGTTGGCGATCGGCCCGGGCGGGAGGCCCGCGTTCTGATAGGTATTGTACGGATTGTCGACGTCCCAGTCGGCCCGGGTCAGCGGGCGGCCCAGCTCAGCCTCCCCCTCGGTCAAAGCAAAGCGTACCGTGGGATCGGACTGCAGGCGCATGCCGCGTTCCAGCCGATTGACGAATACGCCGGCAACCAGCGCGCGCTCGGCCGGCACCGCCGTTTCCTTTTCCACGATCGAGGCCAGCGTGATGGCCGCCCGCTTGCTGTCGAACGGCAGGTTCTTGGCGCGCTTCGGCCACAGCCTGTCCAGCGTACGCGTCATCCCGGCCCGCATGCGCTGCAGCAGGTCGGCGCGGCGGTCGCCGCGCTGATAGTGATAGGTCTCCGGCAGCAGTTCGCCCTCGTCCGGCACCTGGGATATCTCGCCGGTCAGCGCCGGGGCTGCGCGAATCCGTGCGACCACTTCGTGGCTGGTCAGGCCTTCGGGGATCGTGAGGGTCCGCGCCACCGTCTTGCCGGAGACGACGATCTGGAGCGCTTGCTTCGGGCTGACTTGGGCCGGAAAGGCGTATTCCCCGGCCTTCAGCTGCGTCGCCTGCCCGGTCACGCGCGCGCCCAGGCGGAAGATCAGGGGCGAACGGATCACACCTTCGTTGGCGAGCTGCTGGGCGATCGCATTCAGCCCGGACCCGCGCGCGATCAGCACGACCTTACGCGCGTCCAGCGGCCCCGGCCCGGTAAAGCGCTGCTGGCCCCAGGAATACAGGAAGCCAGCGCCCACGGCACCGATGGTGATCAGGAAGGTAACGGCGATCAGAAGCCGCTTCACGACGGCCTCCGCTTAATGATCGAAGGTCAGCTGTACGCCGACAGAACCAGGCTGGCGTTGGTGCCGCCAAACCCGAAGGAATTCGACAACGCGTAACGTACCTTACGCTCCTGCGCCTGCTTGGGCACCAGGTTCATGTCCCGACAGCTGTCGCTGGGGTCTTCCAGGTTGAGCGTCGGTGGCACTACCCCGTCGGCGATCGCCTTGATGCAGAAGATCGCCTCGACCGCACCGGCAGCCCCCAGCAGGTGGCCGATCGCGGACTTGGTCGACGACATGCAGGTGTCCCGATAAGCGTCGCCCAGCAGCCGTTGCACGGAGCCGAGTTCGATCTCGTCGCCCTTGGGCGTCGAAGTTCCGTGGGCGTTGACGTAGTCGATCTGCCCCGGCTCGATACCAGCGGACCGCAGGGCCGCCTGCATCGCCCGGTAGCCACCGGAGCCGTCATCCGCCGGGGCGGTAATGTGATAGGCATCGCCCGACAGACCGTACCCGACGACCTCGCCATAGATATGGGCGCCGCGGGCCTTGGCGTGCTCGAGTTCCTCCAGCACGACCACACCGGCCCCCTCGCCCATGACGAAGCCATCGCGCCCCTTGTCCCAGGGCCGCGACGCCTCGCTCGGACGATCGTTGTAGCCGGTCGACAGCGCCTTCGCTGCCGAGAAGCCGGCGATACCGATCCGGCAGATCGCCGCCTCCGCGCCGCCGGCGACCATGACGTCAGCATCGCCGAGTCCGATCAGGCGGCTGGCGTCGCCGATCGCGTGGGCGCCGGTGGAACAGGCGGTAACGGCCGAATGGTTCGGCCCCCGGAAGCCATAGCGAATCGACACCTGGCCTGAGACCAGATTGATCAGCGCTGCCGGGATGAAGAAGGGGGAAAGACGGCGCGGCCCCCGCTCATGCAGCGTGATCGCGCCGTCGTTGATCGTCTGCAGCCCGCCGATACCAGACCCGATCATCACGCCGGTGCGATCCTGGGATTCCAGGTCTTCCGGCATCCAACCAGCATCCGTAACGGCTTGGTGAGCCGCCGCCATGCCGTAGACGATGAACTGATCGACCTTCCGCTGGTCTTTTTTCGCCACATAGTCGTCGGCGTTGAACAGACCGTCCGCCGTATCGCCACGCGGGACCAGACCCGCGATCTGCGAATTCAGGTCGCTGGTGTCGAACGATTCGATCCGTTTAACGCCGGACTGGCCTTCGAGCAGCCGGTGCCAGACCGGCTCGACACCGCTACCTAGCGGCGTCACAAGCCCCATCCCTGTGACGACGACGCGTCTCATGAACTCACTGACGGCTGTTGTCGAAGACTGCGAAAGGTGCGGACAAACGCCGCGGGGAACACCCGCAGGTTAGCCGGCATGCTCCTGAATGAAGTTCACCGCATCCTTGACGGTGACGATCTTCTCGGCGGCATCGTCCGGGATCTCGCAGCCGAATTCTTCCTCAAACGCCATGACAAGCTCGACCGTGTCGAGGCTGTCGGCGCCCAGATCGTCGATGAAACTGGCCTCGTCGGTGACCTTGGCGTCGTCCACGCCCAGGTGCTCAACTACGATCTTCTTTACGCGCTGGCCGATGTCGTTGTCGCTCATTGCCCTTAGAACCCTCAGGTAGACCGGAAGCGCCGGGGACGCTTTCCCCGGCCTCGATTTGCAAAATTATTGCCCGCAGATGACACGGGCTGCGCCTCTTATCACAGTGTTTCAGCGGTGACCAGCGTTGGCGCGCACGCGAGAATCGCCCGCCGTAACCCGGCCTACACCATGGCCATTCCGCCGTTGGCGTGCAAGGTGTGTCCGGTCACGTAGCCCGCTTCTTCGCTGGCCAGGAAGGCGACGCAAGCGGCGACCTCCCCCGGCGTGCCCAGCCGTTCGGCCGGCACCCGTGCCAGCGTCGCTTCGCGCTGCTTCTCGTTCAGGGCATCCGTCATCGCCGTTTCGATGAAGCCAGGCGCCACGCAATTCACGGTGATGTTGCGCGAGGCGACCTCGGTCGCAAGCCCCTTCGCCATGCCGACCAGGCCGGCCTTGGAGGAGATGTAGTTCGCCTGCCCGGCGTTGCCGGTCTGCGCCACCACTGAGGAGATGTTGATGATGCGCCCCCATTTGCGCTTCATCATCCCCTTGATCGCCGCGCGCGACAGCCGGAAGGCGGCGGTCAAGTTGACTTCCAGCACCTGCTCCCAGTCCGCGTCCTTCATCCGCATCGCCAACGTGTCGCGGGTCAGTCCGGCGTTGTTGACCAGGATGTCGAGCCCGCCCATCGCCTTCTCGGCATCGCCGACCAGCTGGTTGACCTCATCCGGGTCCGACAGGTTGCACGGCAGCACGTGCACGCGCTCCCCCAGTTCGGCGGCCAGTTCATCCAGCTTTTCCTTACGCGTGCCGCTGATCGCCACCGTCGCCCCCTGCTGGTGCAGGGCGCGCGCGATCTCGCCACCGATGCCACCGGTAGCGCCGGTAACCAGCGCCAATTTGCCGCTCAGATCGAACATGTCCTGCGTCCGCTCCCGGAATCGTGTGCTTTGCTTGCTCGTTATGGCGCGTCGTATCGGCGCACTCAGGCGTCTTCAAGCTCGTTGAGGAAGGCCTGAACGCCGCCGGGCGCCCCCACCGGCATCGCCGTGATCTTCCGATCGATCCGCTTGGCCAGGCCGCTCAGCACCTTGCCGTGCCCAATCTCGTAAAGCCGGTCGACGCCCTTGTCGCGCATGTACGCCACGCTTTCGCGCCAGCGCACCGGCTGGACGATCTGCTCGCACAGACGGTTGCGGATTTCATCCGGACTTTCCAGCGCATAGGCGGTGACGTTGGACACCACCGGCAGGTTGGGCGCGTGGATCTCCACTTCCGCGAGGGCCCGCTCCATCTCTTCGGCCGCCGGCTGCATCAGCGCGCAGTGGAAGGGAGCAGAGACGTTCAGCATCACGGCGCGCTTCGCGCCCTTCTGCTTGGCGATCTCAATCGCCCGCTCGACCGCCTCTGCGTGGCCGGAAATGACGACCTGCCCCGGCGCATTGTCGTTGGCGATGCTGCAGACACCCCCGCGCGACGCTTCGTCCGCAACCGCCTGAACGGTTTCCAGATCGAGTCCGAGGATGGCGGACATCGCGCCCTGGCCTACCGGCACCGCGCGCTGCATCGCCTGGCCGCGCAGGCGCAGCAGCTTGGCCGCGTCGCCGGCGCTGAGCGCGTCCATCGCGGCGAGCGCGGAATACTCGCCCAAGGAATGGCCTGCGACGAAAGCGCCCTGGCTGGACAGCGCGAAGCCGCCCTGTTCCTCGACCGCGCGGACGGTCGCCAGACTGACCGCCATCAGCGCCGGCTGCGCGTTCTCGGTCAGGACCAGCTCGTCCTCGGGGCCTTCGAACATCAGCCGGGACAGGTCCTGGCCCAGTGCGTCGTCGACCTCCTGGAAGATATAGCGCGCCGCCGGGAAGGATTCGGCGAGTTCCCGGCCCATGCCGACTTCTTGGGAGCCCTGGCCGGGGAATACGAAAGCGCGCGCCATGGCAACTGCCTCGCGATCTTGGGCGTGGGAAAAGCGGGGGCAGTGATAGCGGCTGACCTTGTGCTGTCAAGCGCTCACGCCGGGATGCTTCGGCACAGTCCACGCGGCACCGCGACACACCCATCACCGAACCGGCCGAAAAGCGCGGAAAACCCAGCGTTCACCCTTGATCGCAAGGCCGTCATCTGTATAGTCGCGCAACCTCGCAAGAGACCTCCTCGCCGATCCCGATGCGAGCCTGCTCGTGCGATGCCGTCTCGACGGTGCCGCACGGACGGGAATGTATGGGGTCGGCTAGGGCCGCCCGGCTACCCGGTCAAACCCCGCGGAGCTACGGCCCAGTCAACAGCCATGGGGAGACAACATGGAAGAGTCGCGCTACTACGAGAGCGTGTTTATCGCACGCCAGGACATTTCGTCCTCCAACGTCGAGGAACTGGCCAACCAGTTCCAACAGGTCCTCGAAGGCCAAGGCGGTCAGATCCACAAGACCGAGCACTGGGGCCTCAAGAACCTCGCCTACCGGGTGAACAAGAACCGGAAGGGCCACTACGTCCTGTTCAACATCGAAGCGCCGTCCGCCGCGATCGACGAGTACGAGCGGACGATGCGCTACAACGAAGATGTGCTGCGCTACCTGACCCTGCGCGTCGACGAGCTCGACCCGAACCCGTCGGTGCAGATGGAGCGCAAGGACAAGAAGGACGGCGACCGGCGCGGCGAGCGCGGTGGCCGTGGCGAGCGTGGCGGCCGGGGCGAGCGCGGCGGCCGGGGCGGTCGCGGCCGCGAGTAAGGCTGCGGTCGCAATCGCCGATTGCGCCCTCTTTTTCCGGATTCCACGACGAGACCTGACCGGCCGGATCAAATACCCGGCCGCGACCACGGAGGAGACAGACGATGACCGTTCGTGTCGTCAGCCGCGGCGCCGCCCAGCGCCGCCCGTTCTTCCGGCGCCGCAAGAGCTGCCCCTTCTCGGGCCCGAACGCGCCGAAGATCGATTATAAAGACGTCAAGCTCTTGACCCGCTTCACCAGTGAGCGCGGCAAGATCGTGCCGAGCCGGATCACCGCGGTGTCGGCGAAGAAGCAGCGCGAGCTCGCCCGGGCGATCAAGCGGGCGCGCTATCTCGCCCTGATGCCGTACGTCATCAAGTAACGGCATCCGCCCGGAGCATTAAGGAGACGATCATGCAGGTAATCCTGTTGGAGCGGGTCGAAAACCTGGGCTTCATGGGCGACGAGGTCGCCGTGAAGCCGGGCTATGCCCGCAACTTCCTGCTGCCGCAGAAGAAGGCCTTGCGCGCCACGGACTCCAACCGCGCCTATTTCCAGTCCAAGCGCGCGGAACTTGAAGCCCGCAACGCCGAGCGCCGCAAGGACGCCGAAACGGCCGCCAAGCGGATCGACGACATGGTGGTGAGCATGATCCGCCAGGCTGGCGAGACCGGTCAGCTGTACGGCTCGGTCACCGCCCGCGACATCGCCGATGCCCTGGCCGACCAGGGTGCGCGCATCGAGCGTGGGCAGATCCAGTTGGGCCGGCAGATCAAGACGATTGGTCTGCACCCGGTGGACGTGCGCTTGCACCCCGAGGTGAGCGTCGAGATCACGGTCAACATCGCCCGCTCCAAGGGTGAGGCGGATACGCAGCTCGAGCAGGGCCGCACCGTCTCGGTCGAGGAGCAGCAGGAGATCGCCGACCGTGCCGTCGAGGATGTCATCTCCGAGGTCGAGGAGATGGAGACGGACGAAACCGACGAGACGGACGAGGAAACCGAACGGGCGTAACGCGCGAAAGCCCGTCCGCTTCGGCGTACCGTCGAGATCGCGGCCCCTTCCCGACCCTCGGGAAGGGGCCGTTTTCGTAAGCGATACAGGGGCGTGTTAGATCACCGTCAGCATCGAGGCGACCAGCGGGTGCCGGACGATGTCGGCGTCCTCCAGTTCGACCACGCCGATATCCTCCAGCGCGGCGAGCCGGTGGGCGATCTCGCCCAATCCGGAAACGCCTGGCAGCAGATCGCTTTGATCCGGGTCGCCGGTCAGCACCATGGTCGACGACCAGCCGAGGCGCGTGATGAGCATCTTGATCTGGCCGTAGGTGCAGTTCTGTGCTTCGTCGATCACGACGAACGCGTTGTTCAGCGTGCGCCCGCGCATGAAGCCAACCGGCGCGATCTCGATCAGCCCCTCGCCCAGGGCCATCTTGACCCGCTTGTTGCCCAGCCGGTCGGTCAGGGCGTCATACAGCGGACGCAGGTAGGGCTGCAGCTTGCTTTCCACGCCGCCTGGCAGAAAACCCAGGTTCTCGCCGGCTTCCACGGCCGGTCGGGTGAGCACGATCCGTTCCACCTCGCGGGCTTCCAGCGCTTCCACCGCCTTGGCAATGGCCAGATAGGTCTTGCCCGTGCCCGCGGGCCCGAGCGCGAGCACCAGGTTCTTCGTATCGATCGCCTGCAGCAGAGCCTCCTGCCCTGCGCTCATCGGCTTGACCTTGCGGCGGTACGCCTGATCCCGGTTATCCCCGCCATGCGCATTCAGCGGATGCCACTCACCCTCGCGGGGATAGAGCGCACGGACCTTGGCCTCTTGATTGCTGGCGGCGCGACGCGCGGAACGCTTGCCCATCTTGGACTCCTCGGCTGTTGGGACGGCAGGGGCCGGCACAGATGCGCCGGACGGGCGGCACGCTGACGCGGATTCCACCCCTGGACGGCGTGAATCGGCGTCAAACGGCATTTCGGCGAGAACGGATACAGGGCAGGCAGCACCTGCGTTGGCCACCACAGGGTCCGGCGGCGGCGCGACCTCTGCCTCGGACGCCGGCGACGGCAACGCCACGGGCCGGACCAGAAAGGCCGGAAGATCATGGCGGTCGCGGTCGGACGGTCGCGTCAGGGCGCTGCTCCCGTGCGTGGCATGAGCCGGTGGCTCATCAACCCAACTGCCGATCAGTCTACCCAGGGTTGCCAGTCCTGTCGCGCGATTCGTAGGGGTGAAAGAGAAACTTCACACAACATGTGGTTTCAACGCGCCCGCCATACGGCTCTCGGCAACCTTCGAGCACGCCCACAGACCGCGCGCGGAAGACAGGACGACGGCACCGACGCATGATCCTGTGTTTGGAATGCGTTAACCTTCTTTTCCACAAAAAACCTACGTGCTGCAGCGCAAAAGGCTTGCCAAAACCCGACGGCACCGGAATCCTGCGCGCGACTTCGGCCAGCCTTTCGATGCCGTTCGAAAGTAGGGGTAGATCATGTTGCCGAATGAACGCGACCTACGGGCCTATGCGGTCGGTTTTGCGCGCCGCTACCGCGATTACGCCGCTCCGTACGCCCGCGAATATGCTGAAAAACTGCGGTCTTGTGGCGATCATGAGGGATGCGCGGTGTGGCACCGCGTCGCCGACCTGATCGCTGAGGACGCGTTGGACACGGCACCTGCGGACACACGCATCGCCGCGTAAGTCCACGCACAGCGCGCACCTCGGGGTCTCACGAGCGGCCCAGCGGATTTCCGGCCGGGGCGCTCGTTTTGGTGGGATGAGGCAACGCCCTGCGGGCGTGTTGCCCTCGCCCTGTCACGCTGGCACCACCTGTATTTGCACCACGTGGGAACGCGTTAGCCTTGCGGCGCAAGGCTAAATCTGCGACCTCCCGCGCGTTATGAGCAGCAAGCCCCCACACAGCAAGGACCGCGCCCGCCCGGGCCCCGGCAAAGACCCGAAGCGCAAGCCGAACAGCCGCAAGGCCGCCGCCAAGAAGGCCGCGCGCAGCGGCGCCTCGGCGGATGCAAAGGTCCGCACGCCGGCCGCGTCTAAACCGGCGCGTGCAGTGCAACCGGCAGGCTGGGTATTACGCAGCGCACCGGGCCTGGGGCGTACCCTGCTGGCCGAACTGCGCCACGACCGGCTGCTTGGCGCCGACGAGCGCGCCGATCTGCTGTGGCAGCGCAATCACGATCTGCTGTTCGCCCCACGCCTCACCCGCGTCCCGGTCGCCCATGAGCTGCGGATCGCCGAGGACGTGCTCCGCTGCCTCGCCTACGGCCGCTACAAGCTCTCCGACAGCCAGTTGGACCGCCTCGCCCAACTGCTGCAGGGCCAGCGGCGCAGGCTGGTGGTCACGGCGGACGGCAAGCATTTCAACCGTCATGATCTGTTCCGCTTCCTGAACCGGGAACTGAGCCGTCGCGGCGTCAAGCTGGACGATAGCGCCAAGGCGCCGCTGCTGGTCTTCTGCATCGAGCAGGCCTATTACGCCTGCATTCCGGTCCGGGAGGCCGACGAGACCACCGGCCGCGACCGCCGGCAGGTCGAGCGCGAAGGCAGCCTGCCGCCGCCGATCGCCGCGGCGATGGCATTCATGACCCGTCCAGCGGACGACGACACCGTCCTGGACCCAGTGTGCGGCTCCGGAACCCTGCTGGCCGAGGCCGGCGGCTACGCACCGGGCGCACGGCTGATCGGCACCGATCAGGACCTGCAGGCGGTCAAGACCGCCCGACGCAATCTGAAGACCTTCGAGACGGCCGAGATCGACCACGGCGATGCCTGCGCGCTCGATCTGCCAACGGAAAGCGTCCATCTCGTCCTGGCGAATCTGCCATTCGGCAAGCAGTACGGCGACGTTGGCGAGAACCGCACGCTCTATAGCGAGATCCTGCAGGAAATCCGCCGCGTGGCCGCCCCCAAGGATTTCCGGGCGGCCCTGCTGGTGAGCGACCGCCACCTGCTGCGCGAGGCCGCCAAGACCGCCGGTCTCAAGATCGTGCACGAAACGGCGATCCGCGTGCGCGGCGAAGACGCCGTGATCGCCCTCCTGCACCTGCCGCCCACGCGCTAGCCGACTCCGGTGACGGCGGTCGCATCCCTGGGAAACGGCAAAAATGATCGAATCGCGGCCATCGGGACTTGCAAAACGGGGGCCGAAGCTCCTAGAACATGCGCGCCCTGAAGCGGACGGCTCCCTGCCGTCGCGACCGCGACTCAGGGCGGCGATCCCGTCTTTGTCGTTTCCGGCTGCTGCCGGATCTCATGCAAAGACCCGGCCCGGCCAACGGTCAGGCGGCGGATCGTGGGCATGTGGGGGAGTTACCCAAGCGGTCAACGGGAGCGGACTGTAAATCCGCCGGCTCAGCCTTCGGAGGTTCGAATCCTCCCTCCCCCACCATCTCTCTTGATTTTCTAATAGAGACATCGTCGCCGACAGCCTGGGCTGCGGGTTCACTTGCGAACCGCGCTGTGAAAAGCCTGCCAAGGACGATCGTGCGACATCGCTGTTACGCGGTTCGGCCATTGCTGCCACAAAGCGGTCGCTTGTCGTTGGCGGGGGAGTTAACTACCTCTCAATTGTGCCCGGAACAAAAAGGGCGCAGCCGGTCGCGGGAGAGCGACCTGACTTCTGGCGTGTATCGAGAAAATGGTCTACAACTAGGACCACTCAGAACCACAAGAACATCGCCGTCCGACCCGCGCACCTGACATCGAATGCGCGGCGGCTGCGGCGGGAGGGAAACGCTGTGACGGCTGCATGGACGTCCGCAGGCCCAGAACCCAAACTGGAGGAAATCCTCTGCGACCCGATGGTCGAACTGCTGATGCGCCGGGATCGCATCAGCCGGCAGGATATCCTCCGGGCCGTCCAACGCGCCCGCCAGCGCCTCCAGATCACTCAAGCGCAGCCGCAGGCCCTGGCGAGCTAGCAAACGGCGGGGTGTGTCCACGACCAACCGATGCGGCCACAGGACGGGGCGGCCCCAGCCAATAGTCGCTAATACTCGCCGCGCATCCGGTCGACCACGGGGCGCAGGGCGTTGAGGCAGGAGCGGCCGAGCATCCGGCTGCGCGCGGGCGACCAGCCCTCGCTCGGGTGCGGACTGTCGGCGGAATCCTTGAACGGCATCTCCAACGTCATCGCGACCGCACCAAAGGTCTCCGCCATGAACGGTGTGGCGACGCCGAGGTTGGCTTGGCCGGGCTTGGCCGGTGGGTAGCCCTGGCTGGTCTGGAAGTCCGGATTGAGCTCGCGCAGGCGCTGCTTGAACAGCTCCACCATCTGCAGCTGCTCGGCCCGCAAGTTGGGGATGCCCTCGAAGCCGGCAATGAAATTGTGCGCCAGGGCCTCCTCGCCATGCACGTCAAGCAGAACGCCACAACTGCTTTGATGCATCCGCCGACGGACGTGGTAGACCTCCGGGCTGGTCTCGGGATCCGGGTTCTGCCAGACGCGATTCAGGTTCACTCCGGCGGCGTTGGTGCGTAGATGCCCGCGCCGCGTGCCATCGGGGTTCATGTTGGGCACGACATAGAAGACGCACCGATCCAGCAGATAGGCGGGCGCCGGGTCGTCGGTGTCCAGCAGGCGCTCCAGGAAGCCTTCCATCCACCATTCGGCCATCGACTCGCCCGGATGCTGCCGGCCGATCACCCAGATCGGCAGCTTCTCCGCATGCCAGGTGCCGACCTGCAGCATCTCCATCGGCTGGCCGTCGATCGTCTCGCCCAGCACCTCGTAATCAACCCGGCCCGTGGTGGTGCATCGCGCGATCAGCTCCCGGTGGCGAGCCATCGGATAAGGCGCGAAATAGGCGTAGGTGACGAGCGGCGCGTCGGGCGTATGGGTGATCGTGAGCGTCGTCCCGTCGAACGCGGTCGGCACCCGGAACCAGTTTTGCAGGTCATAGGAGGCAACCGCCTGATAGCCGTCCCATCCCTTCGGGAAGGAAGACTCGTGTGCGTTGGTGATGCGCAGCGTGCGTGCATGGCCGGGTTGGCCAGCGCAGCTGAAGTGGAACCACTGGAAGAACGTGTCGCCAGCGTCCGCACGGATGCGCAAGTCCGCGGTATCGCCCTCGATCCGGTCGACCAGGATGTTGCCGCTATCGAACGCGCTGGTGATCCACATAACTAACAACTTTCTCCGTTGTGCTCGCGCTCAAGCGCGTACCTCGTGAATAGTGCCCTACTGGCCGCTTGCCAACCGGACAAGCGTCCCCGCCATGCTACGCCAGACCATCGGTGTAGGACGTCAATCCGGGATGCAGATATTTACACGCAAGGCGAAGGGCATATATTTCGTTCGACGATTTTGAACAGGGAATTCTAGACTGTTCGGCGGCGCTGGTGGATTTTGGGTTTGATCCGCCGTCTCGCGAACTGGGCCCGATGACGCTTGGCGTAACAGGAAGAAGGCCCGCTGCACGGTGGGAAACGACGCAATGGAAGTATCGGAAAAGGATCTGGACAGCCTGGAGCGCAGCGCGGATGCGGCCGCGCGCTTGCTGAAAGCCCTGTCCAACAAGGATCGCCTGATGATCCTGTGCTATCTGGCCGAGGGAGAGCGCAAGGTGGGCGACCTGGAAGCGCTGCTCGACCTGCGCCAGCCAACCCTGTCGCAGCAGCTTGCGCGTCTGCGCAACGAAGGATTGGTGGCCACCCGTCGATCCGGCAAGTCGATCTACTACTCGCTCGCCAGCGTCGAGGTGCAAGCCGTGATCGAGACGCTGTATCGTCTGTACTGTGCGCCCGAGCAGGCTGGTAAGACGGCCGGTGCCGCCAGCACGCCCGAAACCGCGCCGGTGGCACAGGAGCGCTGACCCGGCAACACAAGGTTTTAACAGGGGTGAATTTTCGCGCCAAACGGGTGCCTACGATCGGATAGCGCGCGGAAAACGGTCGCAGCCACAACGCAATCTGGAACAGGACTCGCGCAGGAGATGTCGAGCCCTTGCGTTTTGACGGCGTGACCGGCAAAACTAAAATACCGCTTGGGTCCATCCCATAGCCGGGTCCATCTGTTGCCAGCCGGCGGCACCCGGCGGGTCCATCCCGCGCGCCGTCATCGCCCCGTCCGTCGTGCCCGATCCGCGGCGCGCGCCTGTCCTCCGCGAACTGTGCCCCCATGAACCTCCAAGAATTGAAGGCCAAATCCCCGGCCGACCTGCTCGCCTACGCCGAGGAGCTGGACGTCGAAAACGCGTCCTCGCTACGCAAGCAGGAGATGATGTTCGCCATCCTGGAGCGCCTGGCGCAGCAGGATGTCTCGATCTATGGCTCGGGCGTCCTGGAGATCATGCAGGATGGCTTCGGCTTCCTGCGGTCGCCGGAATCCAACTACCTGCCGGGCCCGGACGACATCTACGTCAGTCCCTCGCAGATCCGCCGTTTCGCGCTGCGCACCGGCGACACGGTCGACGGCGAGATTCGCTCGCCGAACAAGGGCGAGCGCTACTTCGCGCTGTTGAAAGTCAACACGGTCAATTTCGACGTCCCGGATGCGCTCAAGCACCGGATCAACTTCGACAACCTGACCCCCCTCTACCCGGACGAAAAGCTGGACCTGCAGACGGACGCGCAGAAGGACATCACCAACCGGGTGATCGACCTGGTCGCGCCGCTCGGCAAGGGCCAGCGCGCGCTGATCGTCTCGCCGCCGCGCGCCGGCAAGACGATGATCCTGCAGAACCTCGCCCGCGCAATCGAGACCAACCACCCCGAGTGCTATCTGATCGTGCTGTTGATCGACGAGCGCCCGGAAGAGGTCACCGACATGGCGCGCACGGTGCAGGGCGAGGTCGTCTCCTCAACCTTCGACGAACCAGCACAGCGCCACGTCCAGGTGACCGAGATGGTGCTGCAGAAGGCGCGCCGGCTGGTCGAGGCGAAGAAAGACGTGGTCATCCTGCTGGACTCGATCACCCGCCTGGGCCGCGCCTACAACACCACCGTGCCGTCCAGCGGCAAGGTGCTGACCGGCGGCGTCGACGCCAACGCCCTGCAGCGGCCCAAGCGCTTCTTCGGCGCCGCCCGCAACATCGAGGAGGGTGGGTCGCTTACCATCATCGGCACCGCCCTGGTCGATACCGGCAGCCGGATGGACGAGGTGATCTTCGAGGAGTTCAAGGGGACCGGCAACTCGGAAATCGTGCTCGACCGCAAGCTGGCGGATAAGCGGATCTTCCCGGCGATCAACGTCGGCCCCTCGGGCACCCGGCGCGAGGAACTGCTGGTCGACGAGAACCGCCTGAACAAGATGATCGTGCTGCGGCGCATCCTGCAGCCGATGGGCTCCATGGACGCGATGGAGTTCCTCTCCGACAAGCTGCGGCGGACGAAGAACAACACCGAGTTCTTCGACATGATGAGCCAGTAGCCGCGCCCCGAAATCCACACGCCCACCCTTTAGCGCGTTCACGCGGTCGCCTAACCGTCGCCTGCCACCTCGGCGCGCGCGACATCGTCGCGCGGCTCAGATCGCCAGGTACTCGTGGCGCAGGTCCTCGTCGTCCAAGACCTCCTGGGCGGTGCCCTCGTAAACCACCTCGCCCTGATCCAGGATAATCGACATATCCGCCAGCTTGAGCGCGGCCACGGCGTTCTGTTCGACGATCACGGTGGTGATGCCGAGCTTGCGCACGTCGGACAGGATCCGTTCGATCTCCTGCACAATCACCGGCGCCAGCCCCTCATAGGGCTCGTCCAGCAACAGCAGTTTGACGTCGCGGGCCAGCGCGCGGGCAATCGCGAGCATCTGCTGCTCGCCGCCGGAAAGCGTGCTGGCGTCCTGCGTGCGGCGTTCCTTCAGACGCGGGAACGCCTGGTAAATCCGCTCGAACTCCCAACCCTTCGGCTCGGCGATCTGCGCCAGTTGCAGGTTCTCCTCCACCGTCAGACCGCCGATGATCCGGCGGTCCTCCGGAACCAGCTGGATACCCTGCTGGGCGGCTTCGAAATCCTTCAGGGTATGGATCGGCGTGCCCTGCAGCCAGACCTCCCCCTGGCGCAGATCGGGCGAGCCGGCGCGGGCGATGGTACGCAGGGTCGACGTCTTGCCCGCGCCGTTGCGGCCCAGCAGGGCTAGGATCTTGCCTTCGGGGACTTCGAAGCCGACGCCCTGGACGATGTAGCTTTCACCGTAATAGGCGTGCAGGTTCCGACAGGCGAAGTAGCTATCGGGCGCCCCGGTTCCGACCTGCGCCTTCAGCTTCTCGGTGTGCTCGCGCGCCTTCTCGTACGCCTGCTTGGCGCTGGCGCTGAAGCTTTCGGTTTCACTCATGGATGCGGTTCTTCCGGTTGGCTGGCATCGAAGCGCGGCGGTGGGATGAGCGCCATGATGGCTAGGCGGTGCCGCCGAGGTAGGCTTCCTGGACCTTCGGGTTGCCCTTGATCTCCTCGGGCGTCCCTTCGGCGATGATCGCGCCCTGGGCCAGCACGCTGATCCAGTCGGCGAGCGAGAACACGACGTGCATGTCGTGCTCGATGATCACCTTGGTCATGCCCTGTTCCTTGATCCGCTTGAGCAGATCGATGGTCCGGTTGGTGTCGTGCCGGGCCATCCCCGCCGTCGGCTCGTCGAGCAGCAGCAGACGCGGGTGCTGGATCAGGCACATGGCGATCTCCAGCCGGCGCTTGTCGCCACGCGACAGGTTGCCGGTCATCTGATCGCGCAGATGGTGAAGCCCCATATCCTGCAGCATCTGCGCGGCTTCTTCGCGGATCGCCGTTTCCGAGACCATCGCCCGGAAAGGCTTGAAGCTGAACGCCCCGTCCCGCTTGGCAAGCGCGGCGATCTCGACGTTTTGCAGCAGCGTCAGATCCAGGAAGATTTCCGGCGTCTGGAACACCCGGGCCACGCCCATCTGGTTGATCTGGTGGGGCGACTTGCCGGTCAGCGTCACCCCATCGAACAACACCGAGCCGGTATCCGGCACCAACCGGCCGATCACGGTGTTCAGCAGCGTGGACTTCCCGGCCCCGTTGGGACCGATAACCGCGTGGGTCTTCCCCTCCTCGACCTGCAGGTTGATGTTGGTCAGGGCCTGCAGGCCGCCGAAGTTCTTGTTCACGTCGGAGACGTTGAGGACGAAATTCTGTGCCATGGTTGTGCTTGCGGCCCCTCTACTCCGACGGCTGGGTGATGGCTGACCTGTCCGAGGCGGCCCCGCCCGTCCGGCGGCGCTTGATCGCATGCCCGATCCGATACAGGCCTTCCATCAGGCCGCCCGGCAAGAAAATGACGATCGCCATGAACAGCAGGCCAAGCGTGAGGTGCCATCCCTCCCCGACGAACAGGCCGGCCACGCCGACCAGCAGGTCGGTCACCGGCTCCGGCAGGAAGTCGAACACTTCGGTCAGTTGAGCAGAGTGGATCGCCGAGAAGATATTCTCGGCATACTTGATGATCGCGGCGCCCAGCAGCGGACCGATCAACGTGCCGGCCCCGCCCAGGATGGTCATCAGCACAACCTCGCCCGAAGCGGTCCATTGCATCCGCTCCGCGCCGGCCAAGGGATCGGTGATCGCCATCAGCGACCCGGCGAGGCCGGCGTACATGCCGGAGATCACGAAGATCGTCAGCAGATAGGGACGGGTGTTGTAGCCGGTGAAACGCATCCGTGTCTGGTTCGACTTGATCGCCAATAGCTTCAGCCCGAACGGCGAGCGGAAAATGCGCAGCGACACCCAGAACGCCAGGATCAGCATGACCGCACAGAAGTAGAACGCGGTGTAGCCGGTCAGCTCCAGACCGAACAGCGAGGGGCTTGGAATGCCGGCACCGCTTCCGGCGAACAGCGCATCGATCGCCCGAGGGTCATTGGTCGACAGCGTCAGCCCGGTCTCGCCGTTGGTCAGCGGGGTCAGCACCGAATACGCCAGGTTGTACGACATCTGCGCGAAGGCGAGCGTCAGGATGGCGAAGTAGATGCCTGCCCGGCGTAGCGCCACGAAGCCGATCAAGAGCGCGAACACGGCCGCGATCAGCACGCCGAAGATCACGGCCAGGACCGCGTTCATGGTCAGCAGCTTGAAGATCCACACCGCAGCGTACGAGCCAACGCCGAGGAACGCCGCGTGACCGAACGACAGGTAGCCGGTCAAGCCGAACAGCAGGTTATAGCCGATCGCGAAGATGCCGAAGATGGCAAAGCGCTGCAGCAGGTCGGGATAGCTGGCCCCAATCGGGCTCAGCCAGATCGGCGCGGTGAGCACCACCAGCGCGAAGATACCCATGAGCATCAGGTCGCGCTTGGGGGTCGAAGGGTTGAAATGCGTGATGCTGGCCATGGTCGATTAGCTCTCCATCACGCCTTTGCGACCCATCAGGCCCCGCGGGCGGGTCAATAGGATCACGACGGCGATCAGATAGATGATGATCTGGTCGATGCCCGGTGCGAGGTCCTTAATCCAGCTCATCGAGGCGAAGGACTGCAGCACCCCCAGTAGGAAACCAGCAGAAACCGCCCCACCGAGCGAGCCCATGCCGCCTACGACGACCACCACGAACGACAGCACCAGGAAGTTCATGCCGATGTGATAGTCCGGCGGCAGGATCGGCGTGTACAGGCATCCCGCCACTCCGGCGACGATCGCGGCGATGCCGAACACCACGGTAAAGCGACGCTGGATATTGATCCCGAGCAGTCCGACCATCTCCCGGTCGGTCATACCGGCGCGCACGACCATGCCGTAGGTGGTCAGCTTCAAGAACGCGAACACCGCACAGACGATCACGAACGCGCAGAACAGGTAGACCAAACGCCACCAGGGATAGACGAGGTTCTCGCTGAGTCCGAGCGCGCTGCCGATCGGCGCCGCGCCGGACAGGGTCTCTGGCGCGGACATCGGAATGGCGTTGGCGCCGAAGATCACCTTGATGATCTCGCCCAGCACGATTGCCAGGCCAAAGGTAACGAGAATCTGCTCGGCGTGGGGGCGCTTATAAAAGTATTGGATCAGCCCGCGCTCCATGGCGAGCCCGATCAGCAGCATGACCGGAATCGCCACCACGGCGGATATCGGCACCGACCATGCGATGATCGTCGAGCCCAGATCGCCGAACCAGATTTCCAGATAAGGTTTGGTGGTATAGGCCTCGAAGGCGGTGATGCTCTCGTCGCGCACCTTCTCGGAAATGGTCAGCAGCTGGTTTACGCCAACGGCCACGAAGGCCCCCAGCATGAACAGCGCCCCGTGCGCGAAGTTGACCACGCCCAGCGTGCCGAACACGAGCGTCAGCCCAAGCGCGATCAGCGCATAGGCCCCACCCTTGTCCAAGCCGTTAAGCAGCTGGAGCAACAGGGTATCCATCGATACATGTCCCCCTACCCCGTCTCAGAGACGCAGACCTGCACTGCTAAGACGGGTAAACCGGAATGGCGGAAGGCGATGGGACCGGCGCACGCCATGGCACACGCCGGTCCCGACCATCAGGCAGACTGCCTTGTCGCTCAGACCTCGTAGGGGCCGAGGTCGCCTGGATAGAGATCGGCTGGATACATGATCTCCTCCGTTGGGACCTCCTTAACGACCTCAAGCAGGTCGAACTGGCTCTGCGGGTCGTCATTCCCCTTCACGACCAGCACCGGCTTGAACGCCTGGTGGTCGGCGGCGCGATACAGCGTGTCGCCGTTGCCCATACCGGTGAATTCGAAGCCTTCGAGGAACTTGATGACTTCCGGCGGGTAGAAGGTCCCGGCGGACTCGACCGCGTTGGCGTACAGCAGGGTCTGGACGTAACAGGTGTGCGCGGCCTGGGACGGCGGGAAGCCATACTCCTCGCCGAACGACTTGACGAAGGCCTTGGACGCGTCGTCCTGCAACGACCAGTGCCAGTTGGTCGAGCCGTAGATGCCGGAAACGGCCTTGCCGGCCCCCTGCGCCATGACGCGGGAGTACAGCGGCACGACGATCTCGAACTGCTTGCCGTTCGCGGTCGCGTCCTTCAGGCCGAACTGCACAGCCTGAGTCAGGCTGTCGACCATGTCCTTGCCGTAGTGGATCAGGAACAGGACGTCCGCGCCGGAATCGCGTACCGGGGTCAGGTACTGCGAGAAGTCACCGGCCCCGAGTGGGGTGCGGACGGAGTTCACCGTCTCCCAGCCCATATCTTCGGTGACCTTCTTCATCGACTCTTCGACGGACCAGCCCCAGTTGTAGTCGGCCACCAGCATGTAGGACTTGCGGTCGGTGCCCATTTCTTCCTTGAGCACCGGACCCAGCGAGGCCGCAGACATGTGCGCGTTGAAGAAGTGCCGGAAACCGTAGCGACGGCGGTCTTTGCCGGTGGTGTCGTTGGCGTGCGTCAGGCCGGTCATGAAGATGACGCCCATCTCCTGGCACAGCGCCTGCACCGACACGGCCACGCCGGAGGACGAGCCGCCGGTCACCATGACCACGCCGTCGCGCTCGATCATGCGCTTGGCCGACGCGCGCGCGGCATCCGACTTGGTTTGGGTGTCGCCGGTGACATACTCGACCTTCTTGCCGAGAATACCGTTCCCCTTGAGGTTGCACGGCTGCATCGTATTGAGCATGCCGCCGTCGCCCTCGCCGTTCAGGTGCTTCACGGCGAGCTGATAGGCACGCAGCTCATCCTTGCCCTCATCGGCATAGGGGCCGGTCTGCGGCACGTTAAAACCGAGGGTAACGGTCGAAGAATCGCCCGGATTGTTGCGGAATTCCTGCGCCCAAGCGTTGCGCATAAAGCCGCTCGGCGCCTTGCCGCTAAAACTGAGCGCGCCCAAACCCGCAGTCGTCGCAGCGCCCGTCTGCAGGAAGCGCCGGCGGGACCAGCCAGCCGGATTACCAGTGTCTGTCATTCTGCCTCTCCTGAACGTTTACCATCCCCCCGGAGCATTTTGTTTGTGCCCCGGTTGCCTACCCAGCATCCGCCCACAAGCCCGCCAGCGAGCCAAAAGGGTGAGCGGACGCATGCGTAAGTTTCGACAGGTAGGTTTATCTTTTTTGCCCTGCCGAACGTGGGGCGAGACTACCGTCACTCGCCAACACCGTCCAATACTATTCTGAATCCGTCATACAACCGGAGCGTCTATACCCAATCATGACGGCTGACAGCCACGTCTACGCGCAGCTTTGCCAGCCCGGACGATTGGCGTAGGAAACCGGCCGCGCACGCCCGCCGTTAGCCCGGTTCCCGACGCAGAAACCGGCGGATACACACGTCAGACGCGTGACCACCGGCTACAGACGAGCGGTCAGCCAGCACGCTCCACGACCACCTTGCTGGCACCATGGTCGATCCGGACCCGTTCGGCGGCACGCTTGGCGTCCTCGAAATCGTCGAACGCCGGGTTTGCGGGCTCGAACGCCGGCAATTCGGAGCCATCCCAGAAGCTGTACAAGCGATACTTGCCGTCCTCGGGGCGGATCCGGATTTCGCACTTCTCGTAAGGGATCGGGCCAACCACGAACAGCCGCTCGATCTTGTGCTCCGCGTCGGGGAAAAGCTCGTCGGCGAAGGCCTCGGTCTCCTTGATCGGGCAATCGAGGCGCTTGGCCAAACTCCTGAACAGCTGCTCCGCGGGCGTGTTGCCCGGCACGATGGTCGCTTCGACCCAGCGCACGCCGGCCGCTTCATCGCGCTGGAGCAGATGATCCAGCATCGCGCTTGCGACTTTCGTGTTCTTGTACGGATCGCGCACATTGACCTGCCAGACGAAAAGCCGTCGGGGGTCCTGCGGCAGGCGGTAGGCGGTCAGCATGCCGATGGTATGCTCGCCGCGCTCGGCCACCACGCTGGTCGCGGCAAAGTTGCGTGCCACCATGAAATAGGCGTAGCCGGAATCCCGATCGAGGTTTTCGGACTCGTCAACCATGCGCCAGATTTCGGCGCCGTCCTCGATCGACAGGGTACGATAGGTGATATCGTCGGTCACGGTCGGGCGTCATCCTTGCTGGTGAGATTGACCGCAGCCTATCACGCCCGCTCGGCCGCAGCGAACCCGTTTGCCGCTGACCCATCGCAACCGGGAGCGTTCCACGCCATGACCGCCCTCGCCGCCTACGCCAGCATGGTCGCGAGCGCCTTCCTGGCAGCCACCATCCTACCCTTCCAGTCGGAAGTGGTCCTGGTCGGCCTGCAACTGGACGGCTGGCCATGGGGGTGGCTTGTTCTGGCGGCGACGGTTGGCAACGTGCTGGGCGCGGTCGTCAACTGGGCGTTGGGGTTGGGTATCGAGCGGTTCAAGGATCGGCGCTGGTTCCCGATCGACAGCAAGACCTACGCCCGAGCCGAAGCCTGGTACCAACGCTGGGGACTCTGGTCGCTTCTCCTCGCCTGGACGCCGTGGCTGGGCGATCCGTTAACCGTCGTCGCAGGGGCATTGCGGGCGCCGATCGTCCCTTTCCTGGTCTTGGTCACGGCGGGCAAGCTGGCGCGCTACCTCGTTCTGGCAATCGGCGTAGCATTTTTCGGCTGGGGCGAAGCTGGCTGACACGCGCAGCGACACCGTTCGCCTGCAGCTCTAAGCCGCCGGCTGCCTCACACGTCGTTCGGGAGTCTCCAACCGTCCCGCACTGACCAGCCGATGCGCCGCCGACAGAAAATTAGGCAAGGGTGCCTGCTTCGGCACACAGACGTCGGCGCCCAGACACATCGCCGCCTTGGCATACAGCGCGCCCCCCTCGGGACCGTCGCCGCTCAGCACGAGCGCGGGCACGTCGGGGTGCATCTTCCGCAACCAACGCAGCAGGTCCAGCCCATCGTTGCCGGGCATCACGATATCGGTGACCAGAAGGTTGAACGACGCATCGCACAATTGAACCAGAGCCCGCCGCCCATCATGGACGGCCACCACGTAAAAGCCCGCACGACGCAGGATTCCGGCAAGCTGCGTGCAGAGGCGGGGATCGCTCTCGGCCAGCAGCACCCGCCCTTTGGAGCCTGGCCCGCGGCTGACCGGCACATGCACGTTTGCGACCCGCTGGTCATTTGGCGGTGTGGTCGTCATCGTCCGCTGCTCACTCCGGCACTCAAGGACATGCCAAAGTGCCCGGTTTCGGCCAGAAGTGTCTGCGCACTCCCCGGCAGATCTGCATCGATGAGCATTTGAACGGCGGCCTGCATCTCTTGCATGCTGCGGGCAAGCGCCTGCGAGTCCGCGCGCATCTGCATAATCAGTTCGTTTAACGTCGGCCCGGCGTTGACTTTAACCGCCGGGGCAACGGCAGTGCGGGCGGTTGGGAAGTTGATGATCTGTGCCAATATCCTGTTCCTTTATCGGGCGATGGCCGGAGACGGACGGCCTTGTCTGACCCCGCTGGTGTCGACCTGGAAAGATATTGGCGAAAGGCAGTTTCCCGCGCATCTGCAAGGAAGGCTGTCGCGTATGGCAGAGGCACAGGTAATTCTGGCCGAAAGACTCGGATGCTTAACCTTCAGGATAGGTGGGCTGTGCACTATCCTGTCGAAAAGTCCGGGTAAGTTCGCCTCCGGCGTTCGGTGGCGGCAACGAGTTTAACGGAGCACACCGCATGCCGGCGCCACGACGTGCCATTCAGTCGGAACCAGACCGACTTCATGCGCTCTACCAATACGAGGTCCTCGACAGCCCACCGGAGCCGAGCTTCGACCGGCTGACGGCGCTGGCAGCACGTCTGTTTAACGTGTCGATCGCACTTGTCAGCCTGATCGACCGGGACCGGCAGTGGTTCAAGTCCATGCACGGCCTGCGCACGCGCGAAACCTCGACCCGCCTATCCTTCTGCAAGCATACGCTCGCCGGCGACACGGTGCTGGTCGTGCCGGATGCAACGGACGATGCCCGGTTCGCCGACAACGCGCTGGTCACAGGGGCGCCCTATATCCGTTTCTACGCAGGGGCGCCCCTGATCACGCCGGACGGCTACAACCTGGGGAGCTTGTGCATCATCGATGACAAGCCACGCGCGGGTCTAAGCGAGGCTGACCAACGCACGCTGCAGGATTTGGCCGACATCGCCGTCGACGAACTGGAACTGCGTCGCCACCACCGGGAAAAGGAGACCGGGCTGCGCCAGCAGGCCGAGCGGGTAACGCATGCGGTCGAGTTGGCACAGGACGCGATTAGCCTGCTCAACGCCGACAACCGTTTCGTCTACATCAACCGCGCAACGGCCACGCTGTACGGCTATCCGGTCGACGAGCTTTTGGGCCAGCCGCTCGATCTGATCTACGACAGCGACGGGCGCCAACGCCTGTACCAGGAGGTCCTGCCAGTCCTGCGCAACAACGGCGCCTGGCATGGCACCTGTAAAGCGCGCCATCGCAACGGATCGGTGATCGAGCAGGAGGTTTCGCTGGCCGCCCTGCCCGATGGCGGCATGGTCCGCGTCGCGCGCGACGTCACTGCCCGCAACGCCGCCCAGCGGACCCGACGACGGCTGCGCGCCGAACTGCATCAGGCGCAGAAGCTGGAATCGGTCGGCCGGCTGGCCGGAGGGATCGCACACGATTTCAACAACGTGCTTGCCGCGATCGCCGGCTATGCAGGTTTCCTGGTCGACGATCTGCCGCAAGACAGCGCCGAGGCCGGCTACGCTCGGCAGATTGCCTCCGCCGCCGAACGCGGTAAGACCCTCGTGCAGCAAATCCTGTCGTTCAGCCGGCGGGACTCCCTGAGCATGACGGCGATCGATATCTCCGAGGTGGTCAGCGAAACCGCCGGCCTGCTATCCGCGGCGCTCCCACGCGAACTGCACCTGAATTGCGAACTGCCGGAGGCCCTTTTACGGGTGCGCGGCAACGAAAGCGCGCTTGGCCGGGCCGTGATGAATCTGGCGACCAACGCCCGCGACGCCGTAGCGGATTTGGACGCGCCCAGCATCACGATCGTCGTGCGTCACCGCAGCACCCCGATCGAGGATCCTGGCACCGACCGCACGGAAGCGACAGAGATGGAAGGCGTCGGCCCGGTCCGCCTGCTCGACCTCGCAGACGGCCGCCACGAACTGCGGATCGGTCAGATCAACCATCCAGGCGGGACCATCGAAGTATCGGTCATCGACGGCGGCGCGGGCATTCCTCTCGATAAGCTGGAACGCGTGCTGGAGCCCTTCTACACGACCAAGACCGTCGGCAAAGGTACGGGGTTGGGTCTTTCGGCCGTCTCCGGCATCGCGCTCAGCCACGATGGAGGGCTGACCATTCGAACCGGTGAAGGACGCGGCACGGAAGTCACGATGCACTTTGCCGAGCTAGCGCCGACAATGGGGCAAAGCACCGACACCAGGGCCAGCTTGGCCGCGCACGCGCCAGTCGCGACGACAGCCGACCGCGTAGCCGCAGTAAACGATCCGACATCAGATACCCGCAGGCTGGTACTGATCGTGGACGACGAGCAAACAGTGGCCCAGATGACCGCGGATACGGTGATCCGCCTGGGCCGCCCGGCTCTCACCACGACTTCGGCCAACCGGGCACTTGAAATCGTGCACGACCGGCACGGAGAGATCGCGCATCTGATCACCGACCTGAACATGCCGGAAATGATGGGCAGCGATCTTGCCCAAGCGGTCAAAGGGATCGACCCGGCGATCGCCATCACCCTGATCTCCGGCCGGACCCCCCTGGCCGAGGGAGACCCCGCATCGGCGATCGACCACGTGCTGCAAAAGCCGATCGCGCGAGATCAACTGGAGCGCGTGCTTTCGGGGCTCGCCAACTAAGCCACGGCACGGAAACCACATCGGCGCCATGGGCCCTGAACGGGCAGTTTGTAGTGAAATGCGGGCGCCGAGCATGTATACTTTCGACTATACAGGTCTCTCCCGGACCGCCTAATGCGAGTAGATGATGATCCCCCTGATCGCCGACGATCACGACCTCTTTATCGACCTGCTGGCCACCCACATAGGGCGCACCTGGGCAGATAGTCCGGTCTACAAAGCAACCGACGTGGACGCGGCGCTGAAACAGCTCGATGCCCACCCGGAGATCGACATCGCGCTGCTGGACGTGGTCATGCCGGGCATGAACGGGCTGGAGGGTCTGGCGCGGATCAAGCAGGCGCGGCCTGACATGCCGGTTGCCCTGCTGTCGGGTCAGAGCGACCGCGCGGTGATCGAGCAAGGTCTACAGATGGGCGCCGCGGGCTTCGTGCCCAAGACCATCTCCGGGGATGCGCTGATCCAGGCGATCCGTCTGATGCGCAGTGGCGAGATTTACGTCCCCTACTCCCTGATGAACCGCCCTGCTGAACACCCCCAGGAGCCGGCCGGGGACGACACCCTGTCGACCCGCGAGACACAGGTGCTGGACGGTCTATGGCGCGGTCTGTCCAACAAGGAAATCGCGCGCGAACTCAACCTGCAGGAAGTGACGGTGAAGCTGCACCTCCGCCGCCTGTACCGCAAGTTCGAATGCCGCAACCGCACCGAGGCCCTGCGCATCGGTCTTGAACGCGGTCTGCTGAAAAACAACGCTTGAGCGCCAACCACATCACAAAAGAGGCGTCTGGAACCTTTCCTTAAAACCCAAGCCGCTCCAACGACCGCCATCCGGCGGGGCCCGACAGACGCGATGGGGTTTTTAGGCCGAACAGACAGCTGCTGAACTGCGGCTGGTATGGGCCGGACCGGAGATCGGTTCCGCAGCCTCGGCGTAAACCGTCATCCCGGTCATCTGTGCCGGACCGAAGATCAAGGCGAAAGACACGTCCGCTGCATCCCGGCCGACACCGATGCGGACCAGATTCTCAGGTACGATCCGCCGGGTCGGGTCGAAGACGTACCAACGGTCGCCCAGCCATGCCTCGAACACCGCATGGAAGTCCGGTGGCTGAAGGGTATACGCGTAGCCGCTGACGAAGCGGGCAGGAATGTTGATCGCCCGGCAAAACGCGATGCCAAGGTGCGCGAAGTCGCGACAGACACCGGCACGCGCCGTGGCGGTGTCGAACGCGCTGGTCAGCGGCGTCGTCGTGCCGGCCAGATAGTCGACGTTCGCGTAGATCCAGTTACAGATCGCATTGACCTGTTCATAACCACGCGGATAGCGATCGAACTCCCGATAGGCGAGCCGCATCAGTTGATCCGACTGGCAGTACCGGCTTGGCAGGAGATAGGGCAGCGTGGCGAGCGGGACGTCATTGGGGGCACAGGCCCCGACCGACTCCGGCGTTTCCAGGCTCGGCACACTCTCCACTTCCGCGTCATAACGCAGACGCAGATAACCGCCTGACAGGCTGAAACGGTGATAGCGATTGCCGGACTCGCTCACGAACTCCTCGGGTGCGGCTTCCGGCTCCAGACGCAGGCGCTCCGAGAGGACGCGCTGATGCGTCGTCTCGTTCGCGGTCACGTTGAAGACGAAGGTCGACAGCCCAGGGATCCAGTAGTCCAGCGTACAGCCGGTCAGGAACTTCATCGCGCTATCCCGCTCGCGCTGGCGCGCGCTATCGTGTCAGATCAGGAGGTTATTCGACGACCACGTCCTGGATCACCACCGGCTCCTGCGGCGCATCCTTCGGGAAGGGGCCGACGCGACCGGTCGGAACCTGGCTGATCTCATCCACCGTGCCCAGGCCCGACACGACCTCGCCGAACACGGTGTAGCCCCAGCCCCGCTGGGTTTTCGCCGTATGGTCCAGAAAGTCGTTGTCTTTGACGTTGATGAAGAACTGCGCGGTCGCGGAGTGCGGATCGCCCCGGCGGGCCATGGCGACCGTGCCACGGTCGTTGGACAGGCCGTTATCGGCCTCGTTGCGGATCGGGTCACGGGTGGCCTTGCGTTCGTAATCGCGCGTGAAGCCACCGCCCTGGATCATGAAATCGGGGATCACACGGTGGAAGATCGTGCCGTCGTAATGGTCGTTACGCACATAGGTCAGGAAGTTTTCGACCGTCTTGGGCGCACGTTCGGCGAACAGCTCGATGCGGATGTCGCCGTGGTTGGTTTCCAGGCGCACGACCGGGTTGCCGTCCTGCGCGCGCCCCGGCACCGACGCCAGCGTCAGCAAACACACGGCTGCGGCCGTCTTGATCCAATTCTTCATGCGAAGCGGTTCCGTGTCAGGAGTGTGGGAGCAGCCGGCAGCCCGGCCCGATCTTCGCCTTACCATGCTGGGCGCCCCCACGCCACGCCGACAGCCAGCGACGAGGTGGACGCGGCGACACCTCCATGGCGCCAATCCCGCCCCGCCTTTTCGAACGATTCTCAGGGTAGCGGCCGCCCGGACTGCACAAAGACGATGCAGACTCTTTTCCCGCGGGGTGTTTGCCCCACTTCGCTGCATGGTCCTGTGGGTAGGTCACACCGGCCGTGCGTGCTGAGCGGATCGATTCGCCGCAGCCGCGCGGGTGGACATTTCCACCCTTCGGACTGTTTAATACCGCTACGATTCCAGGCGGAGAGCGTCCGATCGCGCCTGGAACGAAAACAAACTCTATGGACGCTGCACATGAGGGAGTCCGACAACATGCAGGAGCATGACGGCAAAAGTATGAGCCGCCGCGGCTTCTTCGGCCGCGCTTTCGCCACAGGTGCCGTGGCGCTCGGCGCCGCGAAGATCCTGAGCAGCCGCGAGGCGCACGCCCAGAAGGCGCCGAAGCAAGCGGTGCAATACCAGGAAAATCCCAAGGGCGATCAGCACTGCGCCAACTGCCAGTTCTGGATCGCGCCGGAGGGCGGCTCCGAGATGGGCCAGTGCCAGATCGTCCAGGGCGAGATTTCCCCGGACGCCTGGTGCAACCTCTGGGCCAAAGCGTAAGCTGCTGCGCGAGCTAAGTCCGCTCAGCCCAAGACAAAGGCCGGCGGAAGCTTTCCGCCGGCCTTTTTCCTATCCGGTTTCAAAGACCGGCGGCGAACCGGCCCGCGCGCCTGAACCGTTGGTTCAAACCGGCGCCACCCCCGTCAGGTGGAAGATGTTCTTCCAGAAGATGCGCGCGTGGGCGAGCGGCTCTGCCTTGACCAGTTCCTTGTTCATGTAGGCGTCCCAAGTCAGGCGCTGCACGTCCCGGTCCTGGCAGATCCGAACGAAACGCTCGCGCCGCCGGTCCGTCGTGTACCAGTAGCGCTGCATCATCCCGAGAATCCAAAAGACCTGCCCGTGCGTCTTCATAAAGCGCTTGCGTGCACCCGCCAGGGCCTTGGCGTCAGCGGCGGCAAGCGCTTCGTGCACCGCGTCGGCAGCGTACTCGCCGGTCAGCATGGCGTAGTAGATCCCCTCGCCGCTCGCCGGCGCCACCACGCCCGCAGCGTCGCCCGCCAGCAGCACGTCGCGACCGTTGTCCCACTTCTTCATCGGCATCAGCGGCAGCGGCGCACCTTCCCGGCGGACCGTCTCGGCCTCCGCCAGGCCGCTCTTGCGCCGCAAGTCAGCCGTCGCCCCGCGCAAAGAGAAGCCCTTGTGTGCCGTCCCCATCCCGACCGAGGTGCACGGCCCGTGCGGGAACACCCAGCCGTAAAAATCGGGCGAGATGTCGCCCTGGTAATAGACATCGCACCGCCCGGGATCGTAACCGCCGGTCGCCGGCGCCGGGGTGCCGGCATCAGGCGAGCGGACGATCTCGTGGTAGGCGAAGACATAGGGCACCTGGTCACCGTCCGGCAGCTCGCTTTGCCGGATCTGGCTGTTCGCCCCGTCCGCGCCGATCACCATGCGGGCCCGCACCTGCACTTCCGGCGCATTGCGGCCGGCGTCGGCGCCCATCGGGCGGTAGCGCAGCACCGGGACGCCGTCCTTGCCGCGCTCCAGGCCCTGGAAGGCCCCCTCGCGATAGGTCGCCCCCATCAGCGCGGCGCGGTTGCGCAGCCAGGGGTCGAAGTCCTTGCGGTCGACCATGCCGACAAAGCCGTCGTCGATCGGCATGTCGACAGTGCGCCCTTTGGGCGAGACCACCCGCGCACCGGCGACCTTGCAGACCAGCTGGGAGTCCGGAATGTTGAAATCGTTGATCGCCTTGGGCGGGATCGCGCCGCCGCACGGCTTGATCTTGCCGGGCTTGTCCAACAGCAGGACCTCGCGGCCTTCCTGCGCCAGGCGCTGGGCCGCGGTTGCGCCGGCCGGGCCACCACCGACGACGACACAATCGAAGCTTTCAGTCGTTGTATGCGTGCCCATCAGCTGCCCACTCCTGTTGCATAGCCTTCCGCCGCGGGCGACAGGCCGACCGTTCGGGACGCCGCCCCTGTCTTGTCGATCCGGGCGGCCAGCACGGCAGCGATCAGGAACAACGCTGCCTGGCTGGCAAAGACCGCCCCATACGCGACCGCCACCTGATCGGTAATCATGCGGGTGACATCGATCGCCACCGTGCCCAACAAACCGCCCAGGCCGAAGGCGACCGCCTGACTCGCGCCCCACAGCCCCATGCGCGTGCCCTCGCGCTGTTGCTGACCTTGGCCGGCCAGGCTCATCATCGAGCCGATCGCCGCCACCGCAAACGCGCCGTTCGCCGCGCCCAGGAACACCACGTTCGCCGTGAGGGGATAGGCCGGCCCGATCAGCCCGCCGACGACCAGCCCCAGCAGCGCAATCGCGGAGGCAATGCAGCCGCCGATCGCCCAGGTGCGCAGCGAGCCGATCTTGTTCTTCAGCACCATGCCCGACACGGCAACCAACAGCATCCCGACAAGGACGCCGCCGTGCTGCGTGCCGGAGAGCTGGGTCGACTGCCCGGGCGTCATCTCGAACACCGCGCCGGCGAACGGCTCCAGGATCAGGTCCTGGGCGCTGTAGGCCAACATCGAGACGAACACGAAGACGGTGAAGCGCCGGGCCTGCGTCTCCCCCCAGATCTGCTTGAACGCCTGCCAGAAGTGGCCCTTCTCCGCACGCTGGGCAGCGGCCGCCGCGGCCACCGGATCGCCGGGGCCTTCCAACCGCCAGACCGCAACCACGGTCAGCACGAAGGCAAACGCGCAGACGGTGCCGGTAACCACGACCAGCCGCAGATGGGAATAAGGGTCCAGGAACTGCCCGGCCGTCGTCGCGGTGACGACGAAGCCCGCGATCATCATGATCCAGACGGTCGCGGCCGCCGGCGCCCGACGCGTCGGGTCGACCCGCTTGGCCAACAGGGTCAGCAACGAGGTGCCGGAGGCGCCGACACCTGCACCGATCAGCGTGAACGCCAGCAGGCCGAGAGCCACCCCTGGCCAGGTGTGCACGCTCATCAGCGCGACCGCCGTCGCAGCGCCCAGCCCGCCCAGGGCGAGCACGGCCATGCCGCCGATGATCCAGGGCGTCCGCCGCTGCCCGACATCGGAGCCGTAGCCCATACGCGGACGCGACATCTGCACCGCATAATGCCAGCCGACCAGCAGCCCCGGCAGCACCGCCGGCAGCGCCAACTCGACCACCATGACCCGGTTCAGGGTCGACGTCGTCAGCACCACGATTGCCCCAAGGGCGGTCTGCACCAAGCCCAGGCGGATGATGCCGAGCCATCCCAGCATGCGGGGCGCCCCCGCCACTGCCTGCGTGACGTGCGCCATCACACAGCCTCCAGGAAAGAGCCGACCGCGAACGCGCTGATCATCATGCCGGAGACGTACAGCGTGGTGCCGGTGGCATTGTACCAAGGGGCGAAACGCTTGGGATCCTTCATCAGTCGGGCCATCAGGACGAACTGCGCCAGCAGCAGCGACGCCACCGCGCCGCCATAGTAAGGCCGGTCCCAGCTATAGAGCAGGACGATCACCACCACCTGCGGCAGCGCCATGACCGCGCACGACAGCCAAGCGGCCGCACGCGTCCCCATCACCGCGGGCAGGCTGCGCACCCCATGCTGGAGATCCCCCTCCACCGCCTTGAAGTCATTCAGCGTCATGATCCCGTGCGCCCCCACGGAATAGAGCACGGCCAGCGTGACGATCCGCCAGTCGGGGAAGGAGGCGGTCATGATCGCCGCGCCGGTAAACCAGGGGATCCCTTCGTAACAGACCGCGACCGTACCCGGCCCCCACCAGCCGCTGCGCTTCAGCCGCGCCGGCGGCGCGGAATAGAGCCAGGCCAACAGAAGCGCGATCAGCGCGGCGACGAAGCCCCAGATGCCGAGCACGGTGGCGACTGCGACCGACAGCGCTGTCCAGACAACCGCGAACCAGAAGGCGATGCTCCCGGGCACCCGGCCCGAGGGAATGGCGCGTTCGGGCTGGTTGATCGCGTCGACCTCACGGTCGTACCAATCGTTGACGATCTGACTGGTGCCGCAGACCAGCGGCCCCGCAACCAACACGCCCGCCAGGATCACCGGCCAATGCGTCAGGACCGGCTGCCCGGAGGACACAATGCCGCAGGCAAACGCCCACATCGGTGCAAACCAGGTGATGGGCTTCAGCAGCTCCACCAGTGCACCGGGCTGCGGTCTGTCAATACTCGGGGTCGCGGAATGGTCCATGTCAAGACGATACGGTTGACACACACAGGTGTCAATTTGGAATGACACTCCTATTCCCAGCCGAAAAGCTGACTCGGGCCAACCGCAATGCCCGGATGTCGTACCATCTTTCGCGTGAACCCCGCGCGCTCTCGAGCGTTCAAGGACGCTCATATATCGCAGGTGCCCGACGCCCCCTTAGGCGTGCTGGCTAGTCCCCCGCCTCGGGCTCCAGGTCGCCCAAACCGTAGCGGCGCAGCTTGACGTAGAGCGACTGCCGACTCAGCCCCAGCATTTCCGCGGCGGAAGCGCGGTTATCGCCGGTCAGTTCCAGGGCCGCCTCGATGCACAGGCGCTCCACCACGTCGGTGGTCTCGCGCACGATCTCCTTCAGGGGGACCCGACCGACAAGATCGGTGAGCTGCTCGACCGACCGGGGCAGTTCGCCCGACGCACGGCTGTCACCCGAACTCTGCGGCTGCTGTCCCTGGCTACGCCGGTCAACGTAACGGATCATCAAGCCGAAGCAGGGCTGCTCGCCGTTGACGACCTGTACGCCCGAAACCTCGACCTCGCTGCTCATGCCGTATTCGCCTTGCAGGACGGTGGCGAACAGCCGCACCGACCCATGTTCGCGCACATTGGCGACCAGCACGTTGAGATCCACCGCCGAGCGGCCCAGCCACCGCTCCAGCGGTTCGCCGCGCACCTGTTCCTCGGTGGCCAACTGAGCCATTTCCAGGAACGCGGAATTGGTGGCGATGATCCGCTGGTCCGGCCCGGTCAGGACGAATCCGTCCGGCGTGGTCTCAAGGATTTTGACGAACTTGCTGCGGGTCTTCGGCAACATGTCCGATTCGCCCTGTTCGGCGACCGGCGACAGCCGCACCAGGAAGAGCAGCGAGCGTTCATGGCGGAACAGAAAGGCGGAAACAAGGAACTCGCTGCCGTCCTCGCTGCTCTGCACCTGCACCTCTTCCGCACGGCCAACGCTGCGCACCCGTTCCAGCAGTTGCTGCAGCTCGGCTTTGCTGGTGCCATCGAACTTGTCGAAGAAGGCGCGTCCACCGGCGCCCTTGGTCCAGCCGAACCGGCGGTGGGCAGCCGGGTTGGCCTCGACCAGTTTGGTCGAGGCGGCATCCAGGATCACCACCGGTTCGCTGGTCATATCGAACAGCAGGCGGTAGCGCGTCTCGAAATCCCGCAGCCGGGCGTAGTCGCGCTCCAGCGACATCTGCACGTCGACCAGACGCTGCTGCAGCGTCGCGAAGGCGCGCATGTCCCGCCCGACGACGATCGTGCGATCCGAATCGAGCTGCTGCGCGTAGTAGATGATCGGGATGTCCGGTTTGCCCGGGGAGGGATGATTGACTTGGCGCCAGCGTTTGACCTGCCCCTGCTTGGCTTCCTCCAGCAGGTCCGAGATCTTCGGGCGGCTTTCCTTCGTCACCGTGTCCAGGAAGGCATGGCCCAGCCAGGCCTCAGAACCTTCCTGTGCGAGTTCGGCGCTGTTGAAGGCGACATCGCGGATCACCCCTTCGGCATCGACGATGAACGCGACATCTCCTGCCGCGGCGATCAGCGAGCCCATCGCCTCGGCGTTCAGATTCCCTAGCGATTCTTCGGGGGCTTTAAACTGCACCACGGTTCGCGTTGATCCTTCCACGACACTCAACAGCGGATGCCGCCCGCCAATCTCGTTTGCAATCAGCTAGGTCGGGACTGTGCCACCGACTCCAGCAATTTTTCGGCCTGCACGGCAGCGTCGCGGGCGTCCGTGGCGGTCGCGTCCGCGCCGACGCGCGCCACGACCTCCGGATGGTCAAGGACCAACGGCCCGCCAACCATGATACCGACCGATTTGTTACGCGATTCCTTTCGGATGCGTCGAATCCCTCGGGTAAGTTCGTCAAGATGACGGTCGCAGCTGATTGACAGCCCGACCACTGGGAACCATTGGTGCTGCACCATCGCCAGCATGTCGTCGCGCGACGACCAGGGCGCGCTCCAAACGTCCCAGCCGGAGCGGCGAAAGAACTCTCCGACCATCAGCAGTCCCATAGTGTGCTGTTCGCCCGGGGCCGGCAGCAGCAGGATCCGGCGCTGCTGCGACATGCTCAGCGAATGGCGATGAAAGTCGAAGCTGAGCTCGTGCATAGCATGTTGCAGCCGGCCCAGCCCAATCGTTACTTCCGTGAAATCGCACAGATCCGCAACCCATAGGTCACCCAGCCGCCGCGCGGTCGGGGCGAGCAGATCCAGGTACAAGGCCTCTTCGCTGGCGCCACGCTCGCGCAACTGATCCAGAAAGTTGAAGGCATCGGCCGTATCGCGCTTGAGAATCAGGCGAGAAAATTCGACCACGTCATCGGGCACGACGCCGCCGGGCTGGTTGTCGCCGATGCCGCGCGTATTTCCGGCCATTGCCGGCTCTTCGGGATAGAGGTCCGACAGTTTCTTGAGGGCATCCTCGGCGAGTTCGCAGGCCTGCGCGTCGGATTGCCGCGTCGAGCCCTGCTGCACACCGTCCAAGCCGATGATGCCAGAGCCGTCATCGTCGCTGAACGGCCCGCAACTCGCCTGTACGCTCAGAGAACGCGTACTACCGCCCCGGCGCCGTTGGGCATCCCACCGCCTGGGAGCCGGTGACTGCGGTACTGTATCCATGGCCGTCGCCCCTTCCCTTGTGGTGCGTTTACCGGGCGCGATACGGGCCTCCCTCGCCCTCTCGTTTTGGTCGCCCATCGACGCAGCCGACGCAACCCCACGCGGGTAAGGCCAGGGACCGTGAGCGTCAACGGCGCCTGACGCATTGAAACACAGAAGGTCGCACCGCCATTAAAACTTTTGTCGGGGGATATGTAAACCAGGCTGTACGTCTAGTTTGATTGACACCTGCGTCGGACGGTCGGTAGACTTCTCCCTATAGGGTCGCGGGTCGTTCTCGGAGCGAGCGACCGTGCGACCAGGAGGTGGAGGACCCGATGGCGAACGCCCGCACCACGCAGGCGACCGGATCACAGACTCCTGGCCCACAGACGTCCGGCCAGGCAACGAAGCTGCTTTACACCCCCGAGGAACGCCGGCGGCGTGACACGACGCGCTGGACTCTCGTGCAGGGCGTGCTGGCCCCCTTCCAATTCCTGGTATTCCTGGTCTCGCTCGTCCTGGTGTTGCGCTATCTCGCAACCGGCGAGGGGCTAGCGATCGCCACGGCGTCGATCGTGTTCAAGACACTGGTGCTCTACACGATCATGATCACGGGCGCGATCTGGGAAAAGGTCGTGTTCGGGCGCTATCTGTTCGTCCCCGCTTTCTTCTGGGAAGACGTCTTCTCTTCGGTCGTGTGCGGCCTGCACACCCTCTACGTGGTGATGCTGGTGATGGGTTGGGGAGATGCGTACGCCCAGATGCTGGTCGCCCTCGCCGCCTATGCGAGCTACGCGGTCAATGCCATCCAGTTCGTGCTTAAGCTGCGCGCCGCGCGCAAGCAGGAGGAAGCGATGGGGCTGCGCGCCACCGGGGCGGAGGCGTCGGCATGAGTATGTTGGACGACACCCCGGCCGAAACGCGCGCGCCAAGCCCAGACGCCTCGTCATCCGAGGGGTCTTTGAGTGGGTGCAGCGACGATTTGGTGCTCAAGGAGCGGGGTCAGCACGAGGTTTTTTGCGGTCTGACGGGGATCATCTGGCTGCACCGCAAGATCCAGGACGCATTTTTCCTGGTGGTGGGCTCGCGGACCTGCGCGCACCTGATCCAGTCGGCGGCGGGGGTGATGATCTTCGCCGAGCCGCGGTTTGCGACCGCGGTGATGGAGGAGGGCGACCTCGCGGGCATGAAGGACGCCAACGAGGAGCTGGACCGGGTGGTCGGCCAGGTGCTGGACCGCCGGCCGGACATCAAGCTGCTGTTCCTGGTCGGCTCGTGCCCGTCGGAGGTGATCAAGCTCGACTTGTCCAAGGCGGCCGAACGGCTGGGCAAGCAGTACGCGCCGGACGTGCGGATCCTGAACTACTCCGGCAGCGGCATCGAGACGACCTTCACCCAGGGCGAGGACAACTGCCTGGCGGCGCTGGTCCCGGACCTGCCGGCCCCGGCGCAGAGCGACCAGGCCGAGCTCCTGGTGGTCGGCTGCCTGGCGGACATCGTCGAGGACCAGCTCCAGCGCACCTTCGAGGCGCTGGGGATCGGCCCGGTGCGCTTCCTGCCGCCGCGCAGCGCCGAGGANCGGCCGCCGGTCGGCCGCAACACCCGCTATCTGCTGGCGCAGCCGTTCCTGGGCGAGACCGCCAAGGCGCTGGAGGCGCGCGGCGCCCGGCGGCTGGACGCGCCCTTCCCGCTGGGCGCGGAGGGCACGACCGCCTGGCTCAAGGCGGCCGCCGACCACTGGGGGGTCGACGCCGAGCGCTTCGAGACGGCGGTGGCGCCCGCCCGGCGGCGGGCCGAGACGGCCGTCGGCCACCTCCGGGACAAGCTGGCCGGCCAGCGGATCTTCTTCTTCCCGGACAGCCAGCTGGAGCTGCCGCTGGCGCGCTTCCTGGCGCGCGAGTGCGGCATGATCC